>NZ_JBIAIL010000013.1:0-168519 GCF_042871425.1 Micromonospora sp. NPDC005806
GGGGGGCCCCCGCGGGGGCCCCTACCCCCCCCGGGGGGGGGGGTTTTTGGGGGGGGGGGCGGGGGGGGTCCCCCCCCCCCCCCCCCGGGGGGGGGGGCCCCCCCCCCCCGCGCCCCGCGCCGGCCCGGCCCCGGCCTGCCGGCGACCTCCGGACGGCATCGGCCGGGCCGGCCGGCCACACTGCGGCTCCCCCCGCTCAGGCACCACGAGGGCCACGCGAGAACCCCGGTCGCGCCAAGGTCAAGCCGCTTCGCGGTCGCCTACGGCGAGCCTTGACACGACCAGGGAACCTCGCGCAGCGACAAGCCTGCCTGATCGAGGAGATCCCGCAGACGCGCCGCGGGCATGCCCACAATGGGCCATCCATGGGCCAGTGGCCGCGAGGCGCAGCGGTCACGAGCGGGCACGAGGGACAAGCCAATCCGTCCCTGCGACAAGAGACTGTGCAGTCCGGTTGATGCGTGCGGGGTTGCCGGCTCCACGGAGAGGTTGTGCTCTAATCGCGGAGCACCGGTGCAGGTAAGTAATCATGACCACACGATGACACCAGGGCCCAGGTGTGGAGTGGATAGATTCCAGAATCAGATCGAGGCGGCGCAGCGCAGTAGCGAGGATCGGATCGAGGCGGCACGCCGTAGCGGTGCCTCCTCGTTGGATCTGAGTGGTCTCTCGTTGGGAGCCCTACCGGAGTCGCTGGGCAACCTGACCGCCCTCACCGAGCTGCTGCTGGTCGGCAACCGGCTCACTGCGCTGCCGGAATGGCTGGGTAACCTGACCGCCCTCACCCGGCTGGGCCTGGGCGGCAACCAGCTCACTGCGCTGCCGGAGGCGCTGGGTAACCTGACCGCCCTCACCTGGCTGGGCCTTTCTGGTAACCAGCTGCAGGCGCTGCCGGAGTCGCTTTGCAGCTTGACCGCTCTCACCTGGCTGGACTTGGCCAACAACAAGCTCTCGGCGCTGCCGCAATGGGTTGGTGCCCTGACCGCCCTCACCTGCCTGGACCTGACCGAAAACCGACTCACTGTGCTGCCGGAGTCGCTGGGTAACCTGACCGCGCTCACCCGGCTGTTCTTGACCGAAAACCAACTCACCGTACTGCCGGAGTCGCTGGGTAACCTCGCAGCCCTCACGCGGCTGGATCTGGCCGGCAACCAGCTCGCCGCGCTGCCGGAATGGCTGTGCAATCCCACCGGCGGCGAGCCGATGAACACACCTTTGCAGGCCTGGATCGACGACACCCGCACCACCGTGGACGGCCCTGCCGACCTGGACGCCATCCTTGACCGCGTACCGCCCAGCGGTGTCTCGCTGATCAGCGAAGACGGTGCGCGGAGTCTGCACATCACCCTTCATGCGGACCGCTCCGCCCTGGTATGGGAGAGCGAGGACGAAATCATGCTCAGCTGGGGACCAGTGCCGCTTGGCGCCCCACCCGGCCAGACAGTCGCCGACGCCGAATACGCATTCTCTGACCCGTGGTTCACCGCCGCAGGCGCTGAACCCTTCGATCTCACCGAAGAACAGGCCCGTCAAGCAGGGCACGAATTCCTGCGCACGGGCGTACGCCCCAGCAACGTTCAATGGGTTGACAAGCCGTAGGGTTCGCCCGGAATAACACACGCAGCCTTGTGAATGCTGCTTGATCTTGTGGGTGGTTTTCGTTCCGCTCTATCTGACCGCGACGGGGCGCAACCCCTTCGCTCGCAGCGGCGGTTGACAGTCGAGGGGCGGCCTCGCCTCGACCGCCCCTGACGCACCGTTGCCCGGAACGCTCCCACCTTGCCGCTGATCAGCAGGAATACCAAGCCGGACCGGATCACCAGGCCATTGCCGTCACGGTTCGGCAGTTGAGGAGGCTCCCGTTGTCGGTCTGGCACGACGTGAAGGTCACGCTCGTCCCCTCAGGGATGCTCAAGTCCAGGGTGTGACTGGTGTTCGCACCGCTGGTCAACCGGTAGTCGTTGTAGTGCATGCCGTTGTCGTACCACTGGGCCCCCACGTAGACGCCCCGACCATCCGCGTACGAGTCGATCGCGACCAGGCGCTCGCCATATGCCCAGAACTCACCGTCACCCACCGCTATGCCGTCGTGCCAGAACATGATCCAGCAGTCCCGGCCGCCGGGGTCGTTGGACGCCGCTCCGCAACTGCTCGTGTAGTAGTCGGCGTAGGCGGCGGTGGACGTCACCCCGACCAGCACGGCGGCCATCGCCGCGACGATGCCCACCCTTGCGCGATTCCGCATGATCACTCCTTGGTCCATTGAGGAGGGATGACTATGTCATGATCGCTGCCTCCACGGAAGGGTTCCTGGTGGCGCGCTCGTCGGATGTCCATCGACCGTCATCCGGGGCGGCGGCGACGGCTGCGTACGATGCGGGCCGGGCATCCCCTCGTCGGGTGGAGGTAGGCACGGATGTCAGGCCAGCAGGACGGATTCGCCCTCGGCGTCGACCTCGGCACCTCGAACACGGTGGCCGTGCTGCGCTGGCCCGACGGCCGGACCCGCCCGGTGCTCGTGGACGGGCACCCGATCCTCCCCTCCGGCGTGTACGCCGACCCCGAGGGGCAGCTGCACGTCGGGCGGGACGCCCAGCGGCGGGCCCAGGTCGACCCGGCCCGGTACGAGCCGAACCCGAAGCGCCGGGTGGACGAGGAGACCGTCGAGCTGGGCGGGCGGGCGTACCGGCCGGCGGAGCTGCTCGCCGCGACGCTCCGGGCGGTCGCGGACGCCGCGGTGGCCGCGACCGGATTCCTACCACCGGCGGTCGTCACCCACCCGGCGGCCTGGGCGGCGCCGCGCCGGCAGGTGCTGCACGACGCCTTGGAGCTGGCCGGCTGGCCCGCCGCCGCCGAGCACACCCTGTCCGCCCCGATCGGCCCCGGCACCCGGTTGCTGCGTGAGCCGGTGGCCGCGGCCCGCCACTACACCCAGGTGCTGCGCCGGCCGGTGCCCGTCGGCGGCTCCGTCGCGGTGTTCGACTTCGGCGGCGGCACCCTCGACGTGGCCGTGCTCCGCAACGAGGGCGCCGACCCGTGGGGCGACTCCGGCTTCCACCTGGTCGCCACCGGTGGCGTCGCCGACCTCGGCGGCCTGGACCTGGACGCCGCGCTGCTGGGGCGGGTCGGCGAATTGGTCGGCCTGGCGTACCCCCGACACTGGGCCCGGCTCACCGATCCGGGGACCACCGCCGAGTGGCGGGACCGACAGCAACTCTGGGACGACGTCCGCGGCGCGAAGGAGATGCTCTCCCGGTCCACGGTCGCGCCGGTGGCCGTACCGGGGGTGGAGGCGGTGGTCCACCTCTCCCGGGAGGACCTGGAACGGCTCGCCGCGCCACTGCTCGCCCGCGCTGTCGCCGAGACCCGGGAGGTGATCGCCTCGGCGGGGCTGACCCCCGGGCAGCTCTCCGGTCTCTTCCTGGTGGGCGGATCGACCCGGGTGCCGCTGGTGGCCCGGCTGCTCCACGCCGGCCTGGAGATCGCCCCGACCGTCCTGGAGCAGCCGGAACTGCCGGTGGCCGAGGGGGCGCTGACCGACCTCCCGTTGCCCCGGCGGACCGGCCGGCCGGCGAGCGTCGTCCCGGCCCCGGCCGGACCGCCGGACACTCTCCCCACCGAGCCCGCCGCCGGGTCGCCCGACATCCGGCCCACCGAGCCCGCCGTCGGCCCGCACGGCACCCTGCCGGTGAGCGCGCCGCCGGCCGTCGGCCCGCACGGCACCGTGCCCTACGCCGCTCCGGCGCACTCCGCACCCGCCGGAACCATGGTGGCGGTGGGTGGGCCCACGCCACCGGGAGCGGCGTACGCCATGGCCGGTCATCCCGGTCCTGCCGCGCAGCCGGGAGCCGGCCCGGCGGGCGTACCCCACGGGGTGCCGCCGGTCTCCCCCGCGGCGGGCGGCGCGACCCGGCCGGCGCGGAGCCGGCGGGCCGTCTGGATCGCGGTCGGCGCCGGCCTCGTGGTGGTCGCCGTGGTGGCCGCCACGGCGTGGTGGGTCTTCCGGGACCGCTACCCGGCGCTGGACTTTCACACCCCGAAACTGGTCGCGCGGGAGGCGACCGGCGCGGAGCGACCGGGAGAGACGTTCACCGCCGTGACGGCCGACCGCGCCTACCTGGCCTACCCACTGCCCGACGACCACCTGACGGTGGTCGCGCTCGATGCCGGAACCGGCACGGTGCTGTGGCGCAAGGCCACCCGGACGAGCGCGGACCGGTGGGCGGGCATTCGAGCGCTCCCGGACGGGGTCGCCGTGTTCGCCGACGCGTCCGGGGACAGCACCCCCCGCGACCTGCTGGTCCTCGACGGCTCGGGCGACGAGCGGTGGCGGCTGAGCATCCGCGGCGACGACGCCGTTTACCTCACCGGCAGGACGGCGGTCTGGCTCGACCGGACCGGCAACCGACTGGCCGGGCTGCGGCTCAGCGACGGTCAGGAGCAGTGGAACCGGGACAACCCACGCACCGAGTACGGGGACGCTCGCACCGAGGTGCTGCCGGTCCCCACCGGCGAGGCGCTGGACGGACCCGGGTACCTCGACGGCGTGCCGCGGGCGCCCTGGCTGGGCGACGCCGACCGGCTGGTCCAGGTCGGGGCGGACCGGTCCGTGCGGGTCATCGAGATGGACAGCGGGAAGATCCTGCGCAGCCGGAAGAACGTCGCCGACGTCGACGACCCGGTGGCGGCCAGCAACGACCGGCTCTACGTGATCGAGGACAACCGGGGCTTCCGGCTGCTCGCGTACGACCTGGGCAGCCTCGACCTGCCCGCCATGCTCTACACCTCGCCGGGCGAGGGCAGCCGGGCGAAGTCCCTGGTGACCTGCGGCGAGCACCGGGCCTGCCTGCTGGAGGCGCCGGACTCCGGGCCCGACGGGACGAAGGTGGTGGCCGTCACCGAAGGGAAGAAGGCCCGGAGCTGGCCGGCCCCGAAGGCCAAGACCCTGGTCCCGCTGGGCGAGCACCTGCTCGCCGAGGGGGACTTCCCGACGTCGACGGTCACCCTCTTCGCCCCGGACGGCCGGGCGGTGCTGCGAGACCGGGCCGGGGTCGCCGCCCGGCTGGACGCCGGCAACATGCTGCTCTTCGCCGAGGCACCGAGCTCCGTCGAGGACGACCGCAGCCTCGCCGGCATGGCCGTCGGCTCCGCCGAACCCGTCGAGATGGGCGAGCTCAAGGACGTCCGCAGCGAATCCTGCTCATGGAACACCGAGGTGATCGCCTGCGGCGCGGAGAAGGAACTGGTGGTCTACCGCTTCGCCGGCTGACTCACCCCCACCGGCCCGATCCGCTGGCCTCCCCCGCTCAGTCCACCGGGCGACGGATGAACCGCGCCGGGCCGGGTAATGCGACCGCCGTCCTGGTGGAGTGACGACCGGCGTCGCGGCGCTCCGCGACCGGGCACGCGGGCGGGCGGCAGCGCGCCGACCCGCCCGCGGCCACGGCGGTTCAGTTTCCGGTGACCCAGTTCCAGGCGGTCACGACCCACTCGGTCTGCTGCAGGTAGGCGACTCCTACGCCGGCCAGGAAGAGCCCGGTCAGCAGGTGCGCGCCCCGGGCGCTGCGCCGGATCCGGCCGAGTTGCCGCTCCCAGACGAGCCGGCCGACCAGGCGCGCGAGCGCGAAGAGGCCGACCGCGGTGAGCAGGCTGAGCACGAACGTGAGCAGCGGAGCCGTCAGGTTGCCCCGACCGGAGATCGCCCAGACGCCCCAGCAGACGAAGGCGAAGAGCGCGCCGGCCGCGCTCCAGTTTCCGCCCCGGCGCAGCTGCGCCAGGCGCCAGCTCATTGGCCGGCGGGGAGCGGAGTCACCCGACCAGCCGGTGGGGTCGGCGGTGGGGAACTGCTCGGTCCGGGGCGTCCGCCGTGGCCCCACCTGGGCGACGCCGCGCTGGTACGCGTCCCGCTGCGGTGGCACCACGCCGACCCCGGGCTGCGGCGGCACCTCCAGGGTGCGCTCGGCCCACGGCTGTGTCTGGTCCGCCATCTCGTGTCCTCCCCCTCGACCGACGTGGCCTCGGTTCCGAGGGTAGCGAGCCGGCAAATCGGTCGCCGACCCCGCATGTGATGGGCTACACACGGGCGATGACAGACGTGACGGTGCCGCGCGCGGAGGACTTCGACGAGATCTGGGGGTTGCTGGCCCTGGCCTTCCACAGCGACTCCGACCCCGAGCTGCGGGAAGTCGAGCGCGGGGTGTTCGAGCCCGAGCGCGCCCTGCTGGTCCGCGACGGCGGGACGGCGGTGGCGCACGCCGCCGCGTTCACCAGGGAGCTGGCGGTGCCCGGCGCCAGCGTGCCGGCCGCGCACGTGACGATGGTCTCAGTCCTACCGACCCACCGCCGGCGCGGCCTGCTCACCGGGTTGATGAGCCGGCAGCTCCGGGAGATCCGGAACGCGGGTCGCGAGCCGGTCGCGGTGCTCTGGGCCAGCGAGGGCCGGATCTATCCCCGCTTCGGCTACGGTCTCGCCGCCCAGCGGTACACCCTGGTCTGCCAGACCGCCGAGCTGCGCCTGCCGGAACCGGCGTCCGCCGTGGGCACGCTCCGCCTGGACCGACCCGCCCCGCACGGGGCCGAGCTGGCCCGGCTGTACGAGCGGGTGCGCGCCGACCGCCCCGGCTGGTCGAGCCGGGACGAGCGCTGGTGGGCGTACCTGCTCGCCGACCTGAAGAGCCTGCGAGAGGGTGCGACCGAGCGCCGGGTGCTGCTGCACGAGGGCCCGGCGGGCCTGGACGGGTACGCGCTCTACCGGACGAAGGACAGGTGGGAACGGAGCGGCCCCCGGGGCGAGGTCCGGGTCGACGAGGTCGTGGCGGCGACCCCGGACGCGTACCTGGCGCTGTGGCGGTTGCTGCTGTCGATCGACCTGACCCGGCAGCTGTCGTTCCGTGCCGCCGCCGTGGACGAGCCGCTGCTGTGGCTGCTGAACGAGCCGCGCGGCCTGGGCGCCCAGCTCTCCGACGCGCTCTGGGTACGCGTGGTCGACCTGCCCGCCGCGCTGGCCGCCCGCCGGTACGTCACCGAGGTCGACGTGGTGGTGGAGGTGACCGACGACCTGCTGCCGGAGAACGCCGGCCGGTGGCGGCTGGTCGGCGGTCCGGCCGGCGCCGAGTGCGTCGCCACGACCGCGCCGGCCCAGCTCGCCTGCGACGTACGCGCCGTCGGCGAGCTCTACCTGGGTGGGGCCGGGCTGGGCGCGCTCGCCGCCGCCGGACGGGTGCGGGAGCTGGTGCCGGGGACCGTGGCGGCGGCCGGTCCCGCCTTCGGCTGGCACCGCGCGCCGGCCCCCATGGAGGTCTTCTGACGCCCGAGGCGGTGGTCCGGGCCGGTACGGTCGGGTGATGGGCGATGCGGAGCGCCGGCGACGCCGGCTGCGGCACCACGGCGACGGCGAGACGCCGGACGGCGAGAGCCCGACCGCGACCACGAGCGCGGTGGACGACGAGCCGCCCCGGGGGCGCCGCCCCGGCCCGGCCGCCGAGGAGGGCGAGCGCGGGCTGCGCGGGCTGGTCGGCTCGGGGTCCTCACAGGTCAGCGTGACCGCCGCGCTGCGGGCCCGGGATGCCGCCCGGCCGAGCGACGAGGACCTGGCCGAGGCCGAGGCCCGGGTGGTGATCGTCAGACGGAACTGGGTGCCCCGCGACGAGCTGCCCCGCACCGGTCGCTGACCGGTCGACGGGTCCGGCCGGTGGCCACGCGTCAGGCCGGCAGGTCGGGAAGCTGGCGGCTCTGCTCGTAGGCGGCCACCTGGGCGATCCGGCGGGAGTGCCGGGGGTTGCCCGAGAACGGGGTGGTCAGGAACGCCTCCACCAGGGCGGTCGCCTCGTCCAGGGTGTGCTGGCGGGCGCCGACGGCGACGATGTTGGCGTCGTTGTGCTCGCGCGCCAGCTGGGCGGTGTCGATGTTCCAGGCGAGCGCGGCGCGTACGCCGGCGATCTTGTTGGCGGCGATCTGCTCGCCGTTGCCGGAACCGCCGATGACCACCCCGAGGCTGCCCGGGTCGCTGACCACCCGGTCACCGGTGTGCAGGCAGAACGCCGGGTAGTCGTCGTCCGGGTCGAAGGCGTGCGGGCCGACGTCGACCACCTCGTATCCCTGCTTGGCCAGGTGGTTGGCCAGGTGCACCTTCAGCTCGAAGCCGGCGTGATCGGATCCCAGGTAGACGCGCATACCGCGCAGTCTGACAGGCCCGCCCCCGTGCCGGCGCGCGGGCGGCGGCACCGAGGCGGATTCGTCACAGGTTCGCCTACGCCAGCTCGGCGACGACCAGGCCGGCCCGCGCCTTCGGGGTGAACCAGGTGCTCTTGCGGGGCATCTTCTCCCGGGCCAGGTTGACCGCGACGAAGTCGTCCACGGTCACCGGGGCGATCAGGATCGCCAGCTCGGCCCGGCCGGCGTCGACCTCGCCGGTGAGCCAGCTCGCCGGGTAGTCGCCGCCGACGTAGGTGATCCGCTTGTCGCCCGGGTCGAGGCCGAGCGCGTCGCGCAGCAACAGCCGCTCGACCAGCGCGTGGTCGAGGTTGTCCAGCCGGCCGCCGTTGACCTGCGGCAGGGTGACCGCGTACCCCTGGCCGGCCAGGTAGAGGTGGACGGCGCCGCCGGCCGCCGGGACCTCGACCGGGCCGTCGATCGGGTTGATCTCCGCGCCGGCGGCGCGGAGCCGGTCGAGCAGCTCCGCGGGAGTGGTGGTCAGCTCGCTGACCAGCCGGTTGTAGGGCTGGATGGCGACCGAGGCGGGCGTGGTGATCACCGACAGGAAGCGCGGGAAGCCGCCGGTCTGCGCGGCCAGGCTGCGGTGGTTGCCGTCCGCGACCACCAGCTCGCCGCCGCCGGCCAGCGCGGTCAGCTCGTCCTGCTCCGGACCGGGGCCGACCAGCCAGATCGCGTGGGTCCGCCCGGTCTGGTCGACGTCGGTCGCCGCGGGCGCACCGGCCGCCTCGGTCGCCGTCGCGAGCGCGGCGTGCAGCTCGTCGCCGCGCCCGGTCTGCAGCAGGAGTACGGGCGAGAGCAGGTGGCGCAGCGCGCCGGCCAGGGCGACCCGTTCCCGCACCTTGGCGATGAAGACGTCCTCATTGCGGATCACCAGGCCGGGCTCGTCGGCCCGGGTGGAGATCTGGTCGGTGTCGACCATGGCGAACAGCCCGTACGCGCTCTCCTCGCCCGGCGCGCTGATCCGGTAGAGCACCACGACCTGCTCGGCCGGCGTGTAGCTGCCATCCGCCTTGGCCTCGGCGAGGCGGGCCGCCGCGTCGGGGAGCGCGTCGAGGAAGGACTTCCCGAGGCTCTCCGGCGCCCGGTGGGGCATCTCGATCCCCAGGGCACTGTGCGGGTTCGCCTCGACGATGGCGGTGATCTCCGCGTCGTCGGCGAACTCGTCGTAGTTCTGCGCGCCGGTGCCGCCAGTGGTGATCCAGGCCCGGGCGATCGGATGCACGACCGTCATGCCCGCTGACGCTACCCGCGCCGGTGGGCACGCCGGCGCCGGACCCGCAGCACGTCCACCAGATGAAAGGAGGGCCCCCTGCTCAACTCCTCAGCGCGCTGGACCGGACCGTGCCGGGGATCCGGGGCGGGAGGCTCACGTCGGCGGGCGGGGTCAACCGGGAAGTGGCCACCACCCGGGCCACGCCGACCACGATCGGCGGCGCCAGCAGGTCGACCAGCTCGGCCGGCAGGGTGGGCCGGACCGCCGGCCAGTAGCCCTCGGCCACGGACCAGTACGTCGCACCGGAGTCCTCGGTCGCCGTCACCGGCGCGGCGTCGGACGTACGGCGGTGCTTGGCCATGGGAACGCCTCCAGGAGCTGCCAGGGTGCGGCCCCGCGGGCCGCCGGCTGGAACACCAGGTCAAACGAACCCCGCGCCGCCGGGGTGACGCCGGCGGCGCGGGGTTCGAGGTGTCACCCGGGGTCCCCTGCTCTACCGGAGGCGTCGAGAAGGGGCCCTTCCTTGCGCCCTCAGTCGAAGATCGGGCCTAGGTCCCGGGTGCGCTTCAACTCGTAGAAGCCGGGGGTGCCGGCGACCAGCAGGACGCCGTCCCAGAGCCGGCCGGCCGCCTCGCCCTTCGGCGCCGGGGTGATCACCGGGCCGAAGAAGGCGACCTTGCCGCCGTCCGGGCCAGGGGCGTGGATCACCGGAGTGCCGACGTCGGTGCCGACCGGGCGCATGCCGGCCTCGTGGCTGGCCCGCAGCGCCTCGTCGTAATCGGTGGAGTCGGCGGCGTCGGCGAACGCCGGGTCCAGCCCGACGTCGGTGAGCGCGCCGACCAGCATGTCCCGGCCGAGTTCCTCCTTGCCCAGGTGGATCCGGGTACCCATGGCGTGGTAGAGCTTCGCCAGCGTCTCCCCGCCGTGCGCCTGCTCGACGGCGATGCAGACCCGCACCGGGCCCCAGCCCTTCTCCATCAGCTCCTGGTACTGCTCGGGCAGCTCCCGGCCCTCGTTGAGCACGGAGAGGCTCATCACGTGGAAGCTGATGTCCACGTCCCGGACCTGCTCGACCTGCAACAGCCAGCGGGAGGTGATCCACGCCCACGGGCAAAGCGGATCGAACCACATGTCCACGGCGCCACGTTCGGTCACGGTGATATCCCTTCACGACTCCGCGCGCCGGGACCCCGGCGCCTTCCCCCTGATCCTCACCCCGGGTGGCATCGGCCGGTACCGGAATGAGAGCGTGACCTCGGCCACCGCAGGGTGTAACCACATGGAAGACTCGGTGGACCGGTCGCCACGAGCGGACCGGGGCGGCCGGTGCCGCGGGACGCGGCGAGACGAGTGGGATGGAGACGAACAGTGCCGGGAGTGCGCAACCTGACCCAGGTCGAGGCTACCGAGCGGGCCCGCCTGCTCGAGGTGACCGGGTACGACATCAGCCTTGACCTGTCGACCGCCGTGCAGGCCACCGGTCGCACGTTCCGCTCGGTGACCGAGGTCCGCTTCCGCTGCGCCGAGCCGGGGGCGACCACGTTCATCGAGACGGCCGCCGAGTCGGTGCGGTCCGCGACGCTCAACGGCGCGCCGGTCGACATCTCCGGCTGGTCGGCCGAGAAGGGCCTCACCCTGACCGGCCTGGCCGCCGAGAACGTCCTCGTGGTCGACGCCGACTTCGCGTACTCGAACAGCGGCCAGGGCCTGCACCGCACGGTCGACCCGGTCGACGGCGAGACCTACCTCTACAGCCAGTTCGAGACGGCGGACGCGCAGCGGGTCTTCGCCTGCTTCGACCAGCCCGACCTGAAGAGCATCTACGCCTGGCACGCCACCGTGCCGGACCACTGGCGGGTGGTCTCCAACATGCCGGTGGAGCGGGAGGAGCCGGCCGGCGAGGCGCTCAAGACCGTCCACTTCGCCGAGTCGGCACGGATGAGCACCTACATCACCGCGCTCTGCGCGGGGCCGTACCACGAGGTGCGGGACAGCCACGACGGCATCGACCTGGGCGTCTTCTGCCGGGCCTCGATGGCGCGGTACCTGGACTCGGACGACCTGTTCCTGATCACCAAGCAGGGCTTCGACTTCTTCCACGAGAAGTTCGGGGTGCGCTACCCGCTGCCGAAGTACGACCAGCTCTGGGTGCCGGACTTCAACGCCGGCGCGATGGAGAACTTCGGCTGCGTCACGCACGCCGAGTCGCACTACATCTTCCGCTCGCAGGTCACCGACTTCGAGTACGAGCAGCGGGCCAACACGATCCTGCACGAGCTGGCGCACATGTGGTTCGGTGACCTGGTCACCATGCGCTGGTGGAACGACCTGTGGCTGAACGAGTCGTTCGCCGAGTGGGCCAGCCACTGGTGCAACACCCACGCCACCCGGTTCGGCGACGCGTGGACGACCTTCCTGTCCATCCGCAAGAACTGGGGCTACCGGCAGGACCAGCTCTCCTCCACCCACCCGGTCTACTGCGAGATGCCGGACCTGGAGGCGGTCGAGGTCAACTTCGACGGCATCACCTACGCCAAGGGCGCCAGCGTGCTCAAGCAGCTCGTCGCCTACGTCGGCGAGGAGCCGTTCCTGGCCGGCCTGCGGGCGTACTTCGGCAAGCACGCCTGGGGCAATGCCACCTTCGACGACCTGCTCTCCGAGCTGGAGGCCGCCTCCGGCCGGGAGCTGCGCAAGTTCGCCGCGCAGTGGCTGGAGACCGCGCAGGTCAACACGCTCCGCCCCGAGGTCACCATCGGCGCCGACGGCACGTACGAGCGGGTGCTGGTCCGCCAGGACGCGCCGGCCGGGCACCCGACGTTGCGTACCCACCGGATCGGGGTGGGCCTCTACGACCTGACCGACGGCCGGCTGGTCCGCCGGGAGCTGGTCGAGGTGGACGTGACCGGTGAGGCGACCGAGCTGGACGTGCTGCACGGCAAGCCGGCCGCCGACGTGCTGCTGCTCAACGACGAGGACCTCACGTACACCAAGCTGCGGCTGGACGAGCGGTCGATGGCCACCGTGGTGCAGCACATCGCCGGTTTCGACGCGTCGCTGGCCCGGGCGCTGTGCTGGACCGCCGCCTGGGACATGACCCGGGACGCCGAGCTGGCGGCCCGGGACTACGTGGCGCTGGTGCTGGCCGGGCTGCCGGCGGAGACCGACATCAACGTGGTCACCGCCACCCTGCGCCAGGCGACCACCACGCTAACCTTCTACGTCGACCCGGCGTGGGCGCCGACCGGCTGGGCCGAGCTGGCCCGTACCGCCAAGGACGCCCTCACGGCGGCCGAGCCGGGCAGCGGCTTCCAGCTCGCCTGGGCCCGGGCGTACATCTCGGCGGCCCGCTCCGACGAGGATCTGGCGACGCTGCGCGGCTGGCTGGACGGCGTCGACGTGACGGCCGGGCTGACCGTGGACACCGAGCTGCGCTGGACGGTGCTCCAGTCGCTGGTGGCCAACGGCGCGGCCGGGGCGGCCGAGGTGGACGCCGAGCTGGCCAAGGACCACACCGCCAGCGGCGAGCGGGAGGCCGCGTACGGGCACGCCCTGGTGCCCACCGCCGAGAACAAGGCGGCGGTGTGGGTGCAGCTCACCGGCCCGGAGGCGCTGCCGAACTGGCGCAACCGGGCGCTGCTGCAGGGCTTCACCCACCCGGCGCAGGTGGAGCTCACCGCGCCGTACCGGGAGAAGTACTTCGCCACCGTGGCCCAGGTCTGGGCGCAGCGGGACAGCGAGCCGGCGCAGGAGTTCGTCCAGCTCGCCTACCCGGCGTACCTGGTCGCGGAGGAGACGGTGACGGCCACCGACGCCTGGCTGGCCCAGGAGGGCCACCCGGCGCCGCTGCGCCGGCTGGTGGCCGAGGGCCGCGACGGCGTGGTCCGCGCGCTGAGGGCCCGCGCCAAGGATGCCCAGAGCGCCTGACGGAGAAAGTGCGCGGCCCGGGGCCGGCGTGGGCGGAAGCCCGCGCCGGCCCCGGGCTGTCGTAGCGTTCGAGAGCACGAGAAAGCCCGGCCCGCGGAGGCGGACCGGGCTTCGTCGTACGGGGGGAAGGGCTCAGCCCTTGCCGGCGTGGCTGGCGAGCTGGTCGAGGCCCTGGATGACGCCGCCGGCCAGGTCGCCGCCGCCGAAGGACGCCACCATGGAGAGCGCGGCGAGCTTGGCGTACGTGTCGGGGATGCGCTTGCGGGCGTACCGGCCGGTGACGATCTCCAGCTGCCGCTGGTTCGGCGACACGGCGATCAGGACGGACTTGTCCGGCTCGGCGAGCTGCCGGTGCAGCCGCTCCGCGTGCTCCCGGATCGGCTCGTCGAGGCCGCCCACGTAGACCGAGAAGACCAGGCCGGTGCCCTGGTCGGCCAGGCGGAGCGCCTCGTCGATGCGCAGCAGCTGACGGGTCGAGAACGGCCCGTCCAGCACATCGGGCGGGTTATCGGTCCCCGTCGCGGCCAGCGTCTCACCAACGGTCACTTGCGCCTCCGGTTCCACCGGCCGGCGCCTCCCGGCCGGCCTGCTCCTGCTTGCGGCTGGTCAGCGCCGGCGCCTGCGCCCCGGCGGCCAGTGCGGTGCCGGCCGAGTCGGCCAGCTGCTCCGGACGGCCCAGGAACCAGACCGGAGTGAAGTCGAAGGGCCGGCCCGGCCGGTAGCGCTTGGCACCGCCACCGCCACCGCCGCGACGGCTGCTGCCGGCGTACGCCAGTCCGGCGATCACCAGCACCGCGGCCGCCGGGATGCCGAGGTAGACCAGCAGCGTCTCGGTAACAGACAATCCCAACGCCCCCAGGCGGAAAGAGAGACCAGGAATTTCCGGGTCGGGTGGACGATCATGACGACGTGCGCCCGACGCCGCTTGTGATGTTCACGTTAGCGGAGTCGACGGCTCGCCAGATTGCGGGGTGCTGATCCCATCCGCCACAGCCGTGCTCCAGTTGCGCGGCAGTGGCTATCAATGTCGCGTCGTCGCCGTACCGGCCGGTGAGCAGCACTCCCACCGGCATTCCGTCGGCGGTCCGGCCGACCGGCAGGGAAACGGACGGATCGCCGGTGACGTTGAAGATGGCGCAGTACGGCGAAAATCGGCGCTGCCGGTCGAAATCCTCCGCCGGATCGAGGGCGGCGAACGCGCCCACCGGTGCCTGCGGTGCGGCCAGGGTCGGGCAGAGCAGCAGGTCGCATCCGGCGGTACGGCGGACGCCGAGGCGTACCTGGGCCTGCAGCTCGCCGAGGGCGGCCATCAGCGGACCGGCGCCGACCGCCGTGCCCCGCGCGCGCAGGAACCGGGTCAGTGGCAGCAGGTCGCTCTCCCGCTCGGGCGGCACCGGGGACAGTGCCAGCACGTACCAGACGGTCTCGAAGAGCGGCCACGCCGCAGGGCCGAGCGGTGCGGGGACCTCAACCACCTCGTGGCCGGCCGCCACGAGCAGTTCGGCGGCCCGGTCGACGGTGGCGACGCAGTCCGGGTGCACCGGCTCGTCGGCGATCATCGGGGTGACGAAACGGCCGATCCGCAGCCGCCCGGGCGCCGCGTCGCGGGCCGCGCCCAGGTAGCCGCCGACGGGCGTGGCCGGCGGCAGGTAAGGCTCCCCGGGCACCGGTCGGGCCAGCACGTCGAGCAGTGCGGCCACGTCTGCCACGGTCCGCCCCAGCGGGCCGTTGGTGGGCAGCCCGAACGCCCCGAAGCCGAGCGGGCCGCCGGAGACCAAGCCTCGGCTCGGCTTGTAACCGACCAGGCCGCAGAGCGACGCCGGGATGCGCAGCGAGCCGCCGCCGTCCGAGCCCTGGGCCACCGGCACCAGCCCGGCCGCCACCGCGGCCGCCGCGCCGCCGCTGGACCCGCCCGCCGTGTACGCGAGGCCCCACGGGTTGCGCGCGGGCGGCGCGACGAGGCCTTCGGAGTAGAGCGAGCAGCCCATTTCGGAGGTAGTGGTCTTGCCGAGGCTGACCAGGCCGGCGGCCGCCATGAACCGGACCACGTCGGCGTCGACCGGCGGCACGAAGTCGGCGAAGGCGGCCGAGCCGAAGGTGGTGCGCACCCCGGCGGTCAGCGTCAGGTCCTTGATTGCGGTCGGTACGCCGTGCAGCGGCCCGCGCTCGTCCACCGGCACCGCGTCGGCGGCCCGAGCCACCTCCCTGGCCCGCTCCGGCGTGACGGTGACGAAGGCGCCGACGGTGTCGCCGAGCGCGTCGACCCGGCGCAGGTGGTGCTCGACCAGCTCCACGCTGGACAGCTCGCCCCGGCGGATCGCGGCGGCCTGTTCCAGCGCGGTCAGGTCGTGCGGCTCGGCCATGCTCCCATCCTGCCCGGACGGTCCCCCGGACGCACTTCTCACGCGCCGACTCGGACGCCGGGACCCCGGGACGCCGGGGCGCCGGGGCGCCGGGGCACCGGGGCACATGTCTTGCCCGCTTTGCTCTGTTGCAGCCCACGCAACACGGAACCGCTCCCGGTGTTGCGTTCGCTGCAGCAGAGCAAAGGCGGCGCGGGGTGGTGTCGCGGCCGCACGGCCGACGGCCGCCGGACGCCCCGGTCAGCCGTGCAGGAAGCGCAGGGCGTTGCGGGAGAAGAGCTTGTCGCGCTGGTCGGCGGTGAGGAAGTCGGCCTTGCGGACCACCTGCCCGACCGGCCGCTCCCCCAGCGGATACGGGTAGTCGCTGCCGACCAGCACCCGGTCCTCCCCCATGGTGTCGACCAGCAGCCGGAGCGCGGCCGGGTCGAAGACCACCGAGTCGACGCAGAACCGGTCGACGTAGGAGCTGGGCGGGGCGGTCGAGGCGCCGCGTACCAGGTCGCCGCGGCGGTGCCAGGCGTTGTCGGCGCGGCCCAGCCAGAACGGGAAGCTGCCGCCGCCATGCGCGAAGCAGATCCGCAGCGTCTCCGGCACCCGGTCGAAGACCCCGCCGAGGATGAGCGCCAGCACGGACAGGTGCGTCTCGGCGGGCATCCCGGTCAGCCAGCGGGCCATCCAGCGGTCCAGCCGGGGGCCGCCCGGCATGTCCCACGGGTGCACGAAGACCGGCGCGCCTACCTGGGCACAGTGGGTGAGGAACTGGACGATCCCGGCGTCGTCGAGGTCCCGGTCGCCGACGTGGTTACCGATCTCCACCCCGACGTGGCCGGCGGCCAGGCAGCGGTCCAGCTCGGCGCAGGCCAGGTCCGGATCCTGCAACGGCACCTGGCAGAACGGCACCAACCGGTCGCCACCGCCGGCGGTGACCTCCAGGGTGAGGTCGTTGAAGATCCGGGCCACCTTGACCGCCTGGTCGGCCGGGCGGTCGTAGCTGAAGAACACCGGGGTGGGCGAGACGACCTGCACGTCGACGCCGTCGGCGGCCATGTCGGCGAGCCGGGTCTCCGCGTCCCAGCACTCCGCGCCGACCGGCCGGAACTCCGTCTCCCCCACCATGATCATGGCCGCGCGCTCGGAGTCCACCCGCAGCCAGGGCCAGCCGGACCCGCCGCACGCCGCGGCGAGGTCCGGCCACCCCTTGGCTACGACGTGCGTGTGCACGTCGACGACACGTCCCGGCATCAGCCCTTGCCCGGGTGCAGCGCGCCGCAGTTGGTGCAGGTGCGGGCCTTCTCGTCGGCGTAGAACGCCGAGAAGACCGGGGGCAGGTCGGCGGCGATGTCGCGAACCTGGAGCTCCACCTCGTGCATCTTGTGGCTGCACTCGGGGCAGTACCACTGGAACTTCTCCAGCGTGCCCTCCTCGCGGACCCGCTCGATCACCATGCCGATCGAGCCCGCCTCGGGCCGCTGCGGGGAGTGCGGGGTGTTGCGCGGCAGCATCCACATCTGGCCCTCGCGCACGTGCACCGTACGCGGCCCCTCCGGGAGCATCAGGTTGATGTGCATGTTGCCCTTGACCTGGTAGAAGAACTCCTCGTACGGGTCGACGTGGAAGTCGGTGCGTTGGTTCGGGCCACCCACCACCATGACGATGAAGTCGTCGCTGCCCGGCAACATCTCCTTGTTGCCGACCGGCGGCTTCAGCAGGTGCTGGTTCTGCCCGATCCAGCCTTGGAAGCTGAACGGTTCGGCGATCTCACTCACGACTGGCCTCCGGACGGAAGTAGGGCCACGGCCTGGATCTCGATCAGCAGGTGCGGGTGCGGGAGCTGGTGCACGGCCACCGTGGTCCGGGTCGGGCCGGTGCCGTCGAAGAACTCCGCCCACACCTCGTTGTATCCACCGAAGTCATTCATGTTGACCAGGTAGCTGGTGACCTGCACCAGGTCGGTCAGTCCGGCACCGACCGACGCCAGCAGGTCGTCGATGTTCTCGATCACGGCCCGGGTCTGTGCCCGGATGTCCAGGTTGGTGGTGCCGAACTCGTCCACCTCGACACCGGCGAAGGTGTTGTCCGGTCGCCGGGACGACGTACCGGAGACGAAGACGAATCCACCGGCGACCTTGACGTGCGGGAAGGCCCCGCGCGGCACGGCCTTGCCGGCGACCACCCGGGCGGTCATGCTGCCGCCTTCAACGACACCGTGCCGAGCTTCTCCACCACGGCCCGGACATGGGCGCCGGGACGCAGCGGCACGGCGGCGGTGGCCGCTCCGGCGAGGAAGACCCAGCCCTCGCGGAGCCGGACGCCGTGCCGGCCGGCGAGGCGGATGCCCTCGTCCAGCGCCCGGCGCGGGTCGCCGAGGATCGCCGCGGTCGAGCCGACCTGCGCCACCCGCCCGTCGATCTCCAGCAGCACGCCGAGGTTCTCCAGGCCGTCCGGCACCGGTGACCAGGGCCCGACGACAAACGCCGCCGCCGAGGTGTTGTCGGCGATGACGTCCGGCAGGGAGAAGGTGAAGTTGGCGTACCGGGAGTCGATCAGCTCGATCGCCGGGGCGACCGCGCGGATCGCGTCGGTGAACGCGCCGAGCGGCTCACCCGGCTCGGGCAGCCGGTCCAGCAGGAACGCCACCTCCGGCTCGACCCGGGGGTGGATGAAGTCGGCGACGTCGACGAGCCCGCCCTCGGGCACCCGCATCACGTCGGTGAGCCGGCCCCAGATCACCTCGTCCACCCCGACCTGGGCCATCTTCGCCTTGCTGGTCAGCCCCATCTTCAGCCCGACCAGCCGCTCGCCCCGGTCGAGGCAGCGCTGCAGCAGCGCGGTCTGCACCGCGTACGCGGCGTCCACGTCGAGGCCGGTCTCGGCGGCGAGCTGCGGGATCGCGGTGGCCGTGTCGGCCGCCGCGCCCAGCTTCTCGGCGATTCCCGCGATGTCCGGTCCGATCATGAGTCCTCCTTGCCGGCCAGATCGAGCGCCACGTCCACGATCATGTCCTCCTGGCCGCCGACCATCCGGCGCCGGCCCAGCTCGACCAGGATCGACCGGACGTCCACCCCGTACTTCGCCGAGGCGCGCTCGGCATGCCGGAGGAAGCTGGAGTAGACGCCCGCGTACCCCAGGGAGAGCGTCTCCCGGTCCACCTGGACCGGCCGGTCCTGGAGCGGGCGTACCACGTCGTCGGCCGCGTCCATCAGCGCGAACACGTCGCAGCCGTGCTTCCAGCCGTGCAGCTCGGCGACCGCGACGAAGACCTCCAACGGGGCGTTGCCGGCGCCCGCGCCCATGCCGGCCAGGGAGGCGTCCACCCGGACCGTCCGACCGGACGGGGAGCCGAGCGGCCCGTCCCCGATGATGCGGCCGTGTTCGACCGCCACCACGCTGTTGGCGACGCCGAGCGACAGGTTGTGGTGGGCGTGGATGCCGATCTGCGTCTCCGGTTCGAGCACCTGCCGGTACGCGTCGACCCGCTCGGCCACGTCGAACATCAGCAGCCGGCCGCCGGAGTCGGTGACGTACACGCAGTGCGCCCCGTACGACTCCATCAGCTTGGCCTGGGCGGCCAGCCCGGCCGGGTCGTTCATGTGCGACATCATCAGGAACCCGGAGACGTCCATGCCGTTCTCGCGGGCCCAGGAGATGTGCTGGGCGGAGATGTCCGCCTCGGTGCAGTGGGTGGCGATCCGGACGCTGGTCACCCCGAGCGCCTTCGCCGCCTTGAGGTCGGCGATGGTGCCGATGCCGGGCAGCAGCAGGGTGGTGAGCTTGGCGTTCGTCATCACCTCCGCCGCGGCGGAGATCCAGTCGGCGTCGCTGGCCGCGCCATGGCCGTAGTTCACGCTGGACCCGGCCAGGCCGTCGCCGTGCGCCACCTCGATCGCGGCCACCCCGGCCGCGTCCAGCGCCGCGGCGATGGTCCGCACCTGGTCCACCGTGTACCGGTGGGCGATGGCGTGCATGCCGTCGCGCAGCGTCACGTCCTGGATGTAGAGGTCGGTCACGCCGGGACCCCCTTCGCCCGCAGGGCCACCAGCCGCTCCGCGGTGCGCAGCGCGGCCGAGGTCATGATGTCCAGGTTCCCGGCGTACGCGGGCAGGTAGTGCCCGGCGCCGGAGACCTCCAGGAAGACCGACACCTGGAGTCCGGTGAACGGCCGCCCCAACGCGGGCACGTACGCCTCGACCCGGTCGAACTGCACGTCCTGCTTGAGCCGGTAGCCCGGGACGTACTCCTGCACGGTGGCCACCATGTCGGCGACCGATGCGGCGATCGCGCCCCGGTCGGCGTCGGCGTCCGGGCAGAGGCAGTAGACGGTGTCCCGCATCAGCAGCGGCGGGTCGGCCGGGTTGAGCACGATGATGGCCTTGCCGCGCTCGGCCCCGCCGACCACCTCGATCGCCCGGGCGGTGGTCTCGGTGAACTCGTCGATGTTGGCCCGGGTGCCCGGCCCGGCCGACTTCGAGGCGATCGAGGCGACGATTTCCCCGTACGCGACCGGGGTGACCCGGCCGACCGCGGCGACGATCGGCACCGTCGCCTGCCCACCGCAGGTCACCATGTTGACGTTGGTTTCGTGCAGGTGCTCGTCGAGGTTGACCGGCGGCACCACGTACGGCCCGATCGCAGCCGGGGTCAGGTCGACCACCGTACGACCGTGCGCCCGCAGGACCGCGTCGTGGTGTCGGTGTGCGCCCGCCGAGGTCGCGTCGAACACCAGCTCGACGTCGGCGAATTCGGGCAGGGCCACCAGCCCCTCCACGCCCTCGGCGGTGGTCGCCACGCCGAGCCGGCGGGCCCGGGCCAGGCCGTCGGACGCCGGGTCGATGCCGGCCATCGCCACCATGCGCAGGCTGTCGCTCAGCCGCAGCACCTTGATCATCAGGTCGGTGCCGATGTTGCCCGACCCGAGCACCGCCACTCCGACGCTCATGAATCCTCCCGGGAGAAACAGGTCCGCACCGAGCCGAGCCCGGAGATCCGCGCCTCGTACGCGGCACCCGGGGTGACCGGCACCATCGGGCCGAGCGCCCCGGAGAGCACCACGTCCCCGGCCCGCAGCGGGTCGCCCGCACGGGCCATGGTGCCGGCCAGCCACTCCAGCGCGTGCAGCGGGTTGCCCAGGCAGGCCGCCCCGGCGCCGACCGAGACCGGCTCCCCGGCATGCTCCAGCACCATGCCGCAGAGCCGCAGGTCCACGTCGGCGAGCCGACGCGGCGCGGTGCCGAGCACGAAGAGCCCGCTGGACGCGTTGTCCGCGACGGTGTCCACAATGGAGATGTCCCAGCCGGCGATCCGCGAGTCGACGATCTCGATGGCCGGCAGCACGTGGTCCACGGCCCGGATCAGGTCGACGGTGGTGACCCGCTCATCGGGCAGGTCGGTGCCGAGCACGAAGGCGATCTCGGCCTCCACCCGGGGCTGGAGCAGCCGGCCCATCGGCACCTCGGCCCCGTCGTCGACCGCCATGTCGTCGAAGAGCACCCCGAAGTCGGGCTGGAAGACGCCGAAGTTCTCCTGCACCGCGCGCGAGGTGAGACCGATCTTCGCCCCCACCCGGCGGTGGCCCTTGCCCAGCCGCTGCCGGGTGTAGACCTGCTGCACCTGGTAGGCAGCCTCGATGTCGCCCTCCGGCAGCAGCCGGCCCCGCAGGGGCGGGCACGGCTTCTCCTCCTGCCGGGCGACGGCCAGTTCCCGGTTGGCGGCTTCGATGTCGACGGTCATCCCCGCTCCTCGCTGCGTACGCTGACGACGCTCACGGCGGTTCGCGACTGCGGGGCTCGCAACCCCGGCTCGCTCCGCGCGCTCACGATGCCGGCCATTCTGCCCGCCCCGCCCGCTCACGCCACCGCCTCGCTTCGCTCCGCGGCGGCGCGAGGCGCCGCGCTACTGAGCCGGATGATTCGCTCGCTCCGCTCGCTCATGCGAGGTCCACGCAGACGTTGGTGAGTTCGGAGTAGAAGTCGAGCGAGTGCACGCCGCCCTCCCGGCCGATGCCGGACGCCTTCACCCCGCCGAACGGGGTGCGCAGGTCGCGCAGGAACCAGGTGTTCACCCAGACGATGCCGGCGTCCAGCCGGGACCCGGCCCGGTGCGCCCGGCCCACGTCCCGGGTCCAGACCGTCGCCGCCAGGCCGTAGTCGGTGCCGTTGGCCAGCGCGTACGCCTCGTCCTCGTCGTCGAACGGGGCGACGTGGACCACCGGGCCGAAGATCTCCTCCCGGTTGGTGCGGGCGTCCGGCCCGAGGCCGGTCAGCACGGTCGGCTGCACGTACGCGCCGCCGTCCCGGGCGTCGCCGAAGCGCGGCACCCCGCCCCCGGCGCGGACCTCGGCGCCCTCGGCCCGGGCCAGCTCGTAGTGGCCGCGCACCTTGTCCCGGTGGGCGTGCGAGATCAGCGGCATGTTCACCGTGGCCTCGTCGGCCGGCCAGCCGTACGCCAGCTCGTCGGCGCGCTTGGCCAGCCGGGCGGTGAACTCCTCGAAGAGCGGCCGCTGCACGTAGATCCGCTCGGTGCAGAGGCAGACCTGGCCGCCGTTGGTGAAGCTGGACCGGACCGACCCGGCGACCGCGGCGTCCAGGTCGGCGTCGGCGAAGACCAGCCCGGCGTTCTTACCGCCCAGCTCGAAGCTGACCGCCTTCACCCCGTCCGCGGCGGCCCGCATGATGGCGCTGCCGGTGGCCGACTCCCCGGTGAAGGTGATCGCGTCCACGTCCGGGTGCCGGGTGAGGAACTCGCCGGCCGAGTCGGGGCCGAAGCCGTGCACCAGGTTGAACACGCCCTCCGGCACGCCTGCGGCGGACATCACCTCGGCGAGCAGGGTGGCCGAGGCCGGGGTCTCCTCGCTGGGCTTGACCACCACCGCGTTGCCGCAGGCCAGGGCGGGGGCGACCTTCCACGTGAGCAGGAGCAGCGGCAGGTTCCACGGCACGATCACCGCGACCACGCCGACCGGCTTGCGCACCGCGTAGTTCAGCGCCCGGCCGCCGGTCGGGGTGACCGTGGTGAACGACTCGGTCGGCGCGGTCGCCACGATCTCGGCGAACGCCCGGAAGTTGGCCGCGCCGCGCGGAATGTCCAGCGTGCGGGCCTGGGAGATGGACTTGCCGGTGTCGGCGACCTCGGCGGCGACCAGGTCGTCGAAGCGGCGTTCCAGCTCGTCGGCGACCCGGCGGAGCACCTCGGCGCGTTCCCGCTCGCCCATCCGGCCCCACGGTCCGCGCAGCGCCGCCCGGGCCGCGGTCACCGCGTCGTCCACTACGGACGAGGATGCCTCGACCACCTCGAAGACCGGTTCGCCGGTGACCGGGCTGCGCTTGGTGAACCGGGTCCCGGCGTCCACGAAGGAGCCGCCGACGAAGTTGCGCAGCAGGCCGGGCCCGTCCGGCGCGTGTCCGGCCATCAGCCGGGGATCCCAGAGCGTCATCGCCGCCTCCCTCGACCGAGCACCACCGCGGCGCCGGCCAGCGCCGCCACCGCGCCGGCCGCCAGCGTCCCGACCACCTGGTACTGCCGGCGCACCCGGCGGCGCACCTGGGCGTACGGGGTGGTGGAGAAGGAGACCAGCTCGTACTGCGAGACGTATCGGCCGGGCAGGGCCCGCTCCAGGGCGTGCTCGATCCGCTTGCGGGTCTGGAATACCGGCGAGGCGACCTTGTCGCGCATCTCCACGAAGTTGGTCAGCGCCATCCGTGCGATCGCCTCGGCGTTGGCCTGCCGCCGGTGCTGGTACAGCGGCAGCGCCGCCGACCACTGGTCGCCGCACTCGTCCAGGCAGCGGTCCAGCTCGACCACGTCCTCGAACGCGCAGTTCGCGCCCTGGCCGTAGAAGGGCACGATGGCGTGCGCGGCGTCGCCGAGCAGGCCCACCTTCCCGTCCACCTGCCACGGGCTGCAGCGGACCGTGCCGAGCACGCCGATCGGGTTGTGCTGGTAGTCGTCGACCAGGTTCGGCGCGAGCGGGATCAGGTCCGGGTAGTGGGTGCTGAAGTACCGCTCGATGGCGGCCGGGCTGCCCAGGGACGCGAAGCTCGCGGTGCCGTGGGTGGGCCAGAAGAGCGTGCAGGTGAAGGAGCGGTCCGGGTTGGGCAGTGCGATCATCATCGAGGTGCCGCGCGGCCAGATGTGCAGCGCGCCCGGGTCGAGGGCGAACTCCCCGCCGATGGGCGGGATGGTGAGTTCCTTGTAGCCGTAGTCGAGGAAGTCCAGGCTCTCGGTCAGCACGCCGTGCCCGAGAAGCTGCCCGCGCACGGCGGAGCCGGCGCCGTCGGCGCCGAGCACGACCGAGGCGGTGGTGGTGACCTTGCCCTGCGGGGTCTCGAAGGCCATCTCGCCGGTGGCCGGGTCGAGCCCGACCAGCCGGTGGTCGAAGGCGATCCGTACGCCGGGCAGCGCGGCGGCGGCGTTCAACAGCGCGTTGTTCAACGCGCCGCGGCTGATCGAGTTGATCGCCCGGTCGCCAGAGACGCTGTACGACTGGAACTGCGGCTCGCCCTCCACCGGGTGGATCATCCGGCCGTGCATCGGCAGCGCGTCCGCCATCACCTGCTCGTCCAGTCCGATCCGGCGCAGCGCGTCCAGGCCGCGCTCGGAGAGCGCCAGGTTGATCGAGCGCCCCCGCTCGACCTTCCCGGTCCGCGGGTCCGGCCGCCGCTCATAGAGGGCCACCGGGTAGCCGCGCCGGGCCAGGAAGCAGGCCAGCAGGCAGCCGGCCAGTCCGGCCCCGACCACCGCGATCTCCTCGCGCCGCTCGGTCATCGGTTCACCTCCACGGTCGCGGCCAGCGCGTCGGCGACCCGCCAGCAGTCGTGGTACGTCGAGTAGAGCGGCACCGGGGCGAACCGGACGATGTCCGGTTCCCGGGCGTCGGCGATCACGCCGTGCTCGTGCCGCAGCCGCTTGGTCAGCTCGTTGGCGCTGCCCGTCCCGATCCGCATCGAGAGCTGGCAGCCGCGGCGGGCCGGGTCGCGCGGGGTGACCACGGTCAGCGGCCGGTCGGCGGTGACCTCGTCGAGCAGCCGCTCCAGGTATCCGGTGAGCCGCAGGCTGCGTTCCCGCAGCGCCGGCATGCCGACCGAGTCGAACAGCTCCAGCGAGGTACGCACCGGGCCCATCGCGAAGATCGGCGGGTTGGAGATCTGCCAGGCCTCGACGGTGGCCGGCGGCCGGGACACCGGCGTCATCTCGAACCGGGTGGTGGCCTCGGTGCTCCACCAGCCCTCGAAGCGGGGCAGGTCCGGGTCGCCGAGGTGCCGCTCGTGGACGAAGACGCCCGCGAGGGCGCCCGGCCCGGAGTTGAGGTACTTGTACGAGCACCAGGCGGCGAAGTCGACGTCCCAGTCGTGCAGCGCCAGCGGGACGTTGCCGACCGCGTGCGCGAGGTCCCAGCCGACCACCGCCCCGGCGGCCCGCCCGGCGGCGGTGATCGCGGGGATGTCCATCAGCTCGCCGGTCAGGTAGTTGACCCCGCCGAGCAGCACCAGCGCGACGGTGTGCCCCTCGGCGGCGAGGAAGTCGAGGACGTCCTGCGCCCGCAGGGTGTCCTCGCCGGGACGCGGCTTCAGCCGGACCACCGTGGCCTCCGGGTCGAGGCCGTGGAAGCGGGCCTGGCTGCGCACCGCGTAGCTGTCCGAGGGGAAGGCGCTGTCCTCGATGACGATCCGGGTCCGCTCGCCCGCCGGCCGGTAGAAGCTCACCATCAGCAGGTGCAGGTTGACCGTCAGGGAGTTCATCACCACGGTCTCCGCGGGGAGCGCGCCGACCAGTCGCGCGGCCGGCGCGGTCAGCAGCTCGTGGTACGGCAGCCAGGGCCGGTCCGCCTCCAGGTGTCCCTCCACGCCCAGCCGGCGCCAGGCGTCCAGGTCGGCGAGGAGTTCGTCCCGGGTGGCCCGGGGTTGCAGGCCCAGCGAGTTGCCGGCCAGGTACGCCACCTCGGGGTGGCGCCCGCCCTCGGCCGGCGGCACGAGGAACAGGTGCCGGTGCCCGGGGTCGGACGCGTCGAGCGCGCGGGCCTCGTCTTCGGTGTGCATGCAGTTTTCTCCGGTCACATCGCGGTCCGGGCCGACCACAGCTCCGGGAAGACCACCCGGGCCATGCTGCGCTGCAACCAGGCCAGCCCGGCGGAGCCGCCGCTGCCGACCTTGGCGCCCATCGAGCGCTGCACCGCCTTGAGGTGGTGCCAGCGCCAGTCGCCGAACTGCTCGGCCACCTCGGTCAGCGCCTCACCGAGCATGCGCAGGTGATTGTCGGGGCCGCCGTCGGCGTAGATCCGCACCCAGGCCGCCTCGACGGCGGGGTGCGACTCGTGCTCGTTCGCCACGTCCCGGTCCAGCAGTTCCGCCGGGAGGTCGAAGCCGCGCCGGGCGAGCAGGGCGACCACGTCGTCCCAGAGGCTCGGCGTCGCGAGGGCGGCGGTCAGCTCGGCGTACACCTCGGTCTGCCGGCGGAACGGGCGGATCAGCGCCGGGTCGCGGAGGCCGAGCAGGAACTCCAGCTGGCGGTACATGGCCGACTGGAAGCCGGAGCCCTCGCCGAGCCGGTCGCGGAACCGGTTGAAGTCGGCCGGGGTCATCCAGCGCAGCCCCTGCCAGGCGGCGTTGAGCCCCTCCAGGTGCAGGGCGGCGCGGCGCAGCGGGGGCAGCGCCTCCCAGATCCGGTTGGCCCGCAGCTCCCGCTGGGCGTGCCGCAGCTCGTGGCAGGTCAGCCCGAAGTACAGCTCCATGATCTGGCTGATCATCAGGAAGGACATCTCGCCCGGATCGTCGCTGAGCGGCTCCTGGAGCTGGTGCAGCGTGCTCGCCTGGACGTACGCGTCGTAGGGCACCCGGTCGGCGAACTCCAGCGTCGGCTCGCCCCCATTGCGCGCCGCCCGGGCCGCCCGCTGCTGCGGGGTGGCCGGCCGGACCACCGTCGTCTGTTCCACCGTCATCTCCTCCTACGCGGGGTAGACGACATGATCCCGCCAGTGGATCCACAGATGGAATGCCTGTTCAACGGCTGTACGGTGGTATCACCTGCCGCTTTGAAAGCTTCCCCCGCACTCGACTTCACGGAAGAGAGGTCCCCGCGTGGACGACATGGACTGGGCGCTGCTGCGCGAACTCCAGGCCGACGCCCGGCTCTCGTACAGCGAGCTGTCCCGGCGGGTGCACCTGTCGCCGCCGGCGGTGGCCGAGCGGGTCCGCCGGCTGGAGGAGTCCGGCGTGATCACCGGCTACCACGCGCACGTGGACCTGACCCGGGCCGGGCGCACCGTGCTCGCGCTGATCCGGATGTCCTGCTACGGCTCGCGCTGCATCCTCAACGATCCCGGGGTGGCGGACTGGCCGGAGATCATGGAGATCCACCGGATCACCGGCGACGCGTGCAGCATGCTCAAGGTGGCGGCCGGGTCGATGGGCGAGTTCGAGGGGGTCATCGACCGGCTCGCCCCGTACGGCCAGCCGTCCAGCACGATGGTCCTGTCCACCCCGCTGGACTGGCACCCGGTCACCCCGCTCCCGCCATCCGGTTCGACGCCGCCCGGCCGCCGCCGCTGATTCGCCCCGGGTTTGCCCCGGGGTCAGCGGGAAAGCAGCCCTCACTGCCCGTCAGCAGGATTCCGGTGCGCCGCACCGGAAGGGGGGAATCATGCGAGGGCTCGTGTCACGCCGCGCCCTCTCGGCCGTCCTGAGCGTGCTGGGACTGGTCGCGGCGTTCGTCCTGATGACCGTCAGCCCGGCCCGGGCCGGGGAGACCGTCTTCGTCGAGGTCACGCCCAATCCGGCGCAGGCCGGAACCCGGGTGAACATCCGGGCCAGTTGCGACAACGCGAACAACCGGCAGGCGGAGGTGAACTCGGACGCCTTCGGACGGGTCATGCTCCGTCCGGACAACGGCTTCCTCACCGGGGCGGTGACCATCCCGGGCAACAAGCAGGGCGGTGACTTCCAGGTCGACCTGCGCTGCTCGAATGGGAAGACCGCCTCGACCGTGCTCACCGTGCTGAACATGGCCCAGCCGAGCAAGGGCCCGGCCACCGGCGGTGGCGGCACTGCGGGCGGCCGGGGCGCCGGCTCGCTGCTGCTGGTCGGCGGGCTCGTCGCGGTGGCGGTGGTGGCCGGCGTCGGCGCCCGTCGCAGGACCGGGTCGCGCTTCTGACGAGGTGCGGCCATGCCCCGCCAACGGACCCGAGCCGGACGGCAGCCTGACCTCCGGGACGACGGCCGGATGACGCGGATCCACGGCGACGGTCGCACCACCCGGATCCACCAGGACGCGCGCACCCTGCGAGTACCTGGCGACGATCGCATCGCGCGGATCCCCGGCGCGGCGCGCACCCCCTCGGCGCGAGGCGTCGGCCACGTGCCGAGGCCCGGGGGTGACGGGCCGAGCCGGGGCGCCGGCCCGACCCGGCACGGCCGGGCCGGCAGTGCCGCGGGTGATCGCCTGCGCACCTCGCTCCGGCTGGTGGCCGTCGCGGTCCGCCGGTTCGCCCGCGCCGCCGGTCACGCGTCCACCGCGAGCGTCGCCACCGCCGACGCGCGCGCCCGCCCGGTCGCGGTCCGGCCCACCACGGCCGCCGCCCGCTGGCGGTACGCCGCCCAGCGCGGCCCCGGCGCCCCGGTGCTGGTGGTCGCGACGCTGATGGTGCTGATCGTGGCCATGCTCGGGGTGGAACGGGTGACCGGGATCAGCGTGCTGCCCGACCAGCTGTTCGCCGGGCTGCGGCCGCCGCCGAAGAAGTTCCCGGTGCTGCCGGCGAGCCCGCCGACGGACCTCTCGATCGGCAAGGTCGGGCTGCGGGCCCCGGTGCACCGGGTCGGCCTCGCCCCCGACGGCACCATCGCGGTGCCCGAACTCGCGAAGGCCGGCGAGGCCGGTTGGTACGACCAGGGGCCGACCCCCGGGCAGTACGGGCCAGCGGTGATCGTCGGCCACGTCGACACCACCACCGGCCCCGCCGTCTTTCACGATCTCAAGCGACTCGACGACGGTGACCGGGTCGAGGTGACCCGGCAGGACCACTCGGTGGCGATCTTCGAGGTCACCTCGGTGCAGCGGTACGGCAAGGAGAAGCTGCCGGTGGACGAGATCTTCGGCGACTTCAGCCAGCCCAACCTGCGCCTGATCACCTGTGGCGGGCGATGGGTGGGCGGCGAGACCGGCTACGCCGACAACCTGGTGGTCTACGCGACACTGGTACAGACGCGCGGCCCGTGACCCTGGCTCAGGCCGCCTCGGGCTCGCGCAGGTCGAGCCAGTCCGCCCAGCGCGGGTCCGGCGCCCGGTGCCCGAGCACCCGCCACGCCGTCCCCTTGGGCACCGCCGGCAGGTTGTGCAGCCGCCAGCCCAGCTCGGCCGGGGTCTTGTCGCCCTTGGTGTGGTTGCACCGGGCGCACGCGGCCACCACGTTCTCCCAGGCGTGCCGGCCACCCCGGCTGCGGGGGAAGACGTGGTCGATGGTCTCCGCCGGCCCGCGGCAGTAGGCGCAGCGCCAGCCGTCCCGGGCGAAGACCGCCCGCCGGGAGAGCCCCACGTGGGTGCGGTAGGGGACCCGGACGTAGCGGGTCAGCCGGACCACCGAGGGGACTGGGAGCGCGTTGCGCGCGCTGTGCAGCATGCCGTCGCCGTCGGCGACGCAGACGGCCTTGGCGGAGAGCACGAGGATGGCGGCACGACGCACCGACACGACACACAGCGGTTCGTAGGTGGCGTTGAGAACGAGCGCACCGGAGCCCGCCGTGGGTCGTATGTCAGGCATCGCGCTCACCCTCCCGGTCCAGCCGCTCCTGCCGTTGTCGCGTCGGGCCCGCCCCGCAGGCAGCGGGGAACGACACCGACGCCGGCCGGATCACCGACGTCCGTTGCGCCAATCGTCCCTGATCGCGCCTCGGATTGCACGCACTAATCCGGGGTACCTCATGAAGCTTTTTCCGGCCGTGTCAGGATGACCGGTTCCGCCCGTGATGATCGGTTGCCGTCCGCCTGGTGGTGCTGAGGTGGGTCAGCAGCCGGCGCACAGCGGGCGTGCGGTACGAAAGCAGGGTGAGTGCCGCCAACCTGATGCTGCGCGCCCTGGTCGCCGCGCCCAGCCCCGACCCGACGCCCTCCGTCGACTGCCGGACCAACGACTGGTGCAAGCCCATCCTGGAGCTGACCAACTCGACCTGGCTCGCCGAGGGCAGCTACTGGATCATCCTCAAGCCGCTGCGGATCATCCTGATCGTGCTGCTGGCGGTGGCCGCCCGCTGGGCGCTGCACCGGACCATCAACCGGCTGGTCCGGACCACCACCGAGGGCGCGGTACCGACCATGCTCCGGCCGCTGCGCGAGCGGATCCCGTCCGCCGCGATCAGTCCTGAGGAGTTCGTGCCGGAGCGGCGGCGACAGCGGGCCGAAGCGATCGGCTCGGTGCTGCGCAGCGTGGTCACCGCGTTCGTCTTCGGCATCGCGCTGCTGATGGTCCTGCGCGAGTTCAGCTTCGACCTGGCCCCGCTGCTGGCCAGCGCCGGCATCGCCGGCGTGGCGCTCGGCTTCGGCGCGCAGAGCCTGGTCAAGGACCTGATCGCCGGCCTGTTCATGCTGATCGAGGACCAGTACGGCGTCGGCGACACGGTCGACCTGGGCGAGGCGACCGGCGTGGTCGAGGCGGTGGGCCTGCGGGTCACCACGGTCCGGGACGGCCGCGGCGTGCTCTGGTACATCCGCAACGGCGAGATCGTCCGGGTCGGGAACAAGAGCCAGGGCTGGGCCTTGGTGGTGGTCGACCTGCCGATCGGCTTCGCCGGCACCGAGGAGGCCACCGCGGTGCTGCGTACGGCAGCGGCCTCCGTGGCGATGGATCCCGAGCTGGCGCCGCAGATCGTCGAGGAACCGGACGTGCTCGGCGTCGAACAGATCACGGTGGACGGCGCGGTGATCCGTACGGTGGTCAAGACGACCGCCGACGGCCAGTTCGCGGTCGGCCGCGAGCTGCGCCGCCGGCTGGCCGAGGCGCTGGAGAACTCCGGCATCACCGCCCGGATCGCGGCGGCCCGGCTCTATCCGGGGATGCCCACCCGCACCCCGGCACCGGGCGAGACAGGCACCGGCGGCGCGACGTAGGCCGCGCCTCCCTTCGGGCCGGGACGACCGATTTCGGGGGTTCCCCGCCGTGCGGCCCCTCGGGTATCGTCCGTTCGTTCAGTCGGAGATGCGACGATCAATCCGTTCACCCTAGCCGTCGTTCAGACGATCGGGCAGAATCCGGTACGCACGCTCCCGTGGGAGCGTGCTCGTGTCCTCGCTGATCCGAGATCTGACGACGGTCCCCGGTCGGGCCATCACGAGTGGCCGGCGTCCGAGGACGATGGAGGCGACGGTGTCCGACGAGCGACCCGCCCCGGAGGGCCCGGCCACCTTTCGCGACGTCTTCGGCCAGGCCGAGTTCCGCGCGCTCTTCGCCGCCAACGCCCTGTCCTGGGTCGGCGACTACGTCGCCAAGGCCGCCGTCACGGTGCTCGTCTACCGGCAGACCGACTCGGTGGCGCTCTCCGCCGCCGCGTTCGCCGCCAGCTACCTGCCCTGGCTGCTCGGTGGCCCGGTGCTCGCCGCCGTCGCCGAGCGGCACCGCTACCGGCAGGTGATGGTCGCCTGCGACCTGATCCGGATGGCGCTCATGGCCCTGGTGGCGCTGCCCGGAATGCCGCCCTGGGCGATCCTCGCCCTGATCTTCGGCGCCACGCTGGCCAACCCGCCGAGCCAGGCCGCGCGGTCCGCGGTCACGGCGCAGATCCTGCGCGGCGACCGGCTGGTGGTGGGGCTCTCGGTCAACTCGAGCACCGGCCAGGCCGCCCAGGTCGTCGGCTACCTGCTTGGCGCGACGATCGCCGCGGTGAGCCCGGGCGCCGCCCTGCTGATCAACGCCGCCACCTTTGCGGTGTCGGCCGCCCTGGTCCGGTTCGGCCTGCGCGACCGGCCGCCCGCGATGACCGCAGCGCACCGCAGCCACCTGCTGCGGGAGACCGGACAGGGATTCCAGATCGTCTTCGGCCAGCCGGTCCTGCGGGCCATCGCCGTGCTGGTGTTCAGCGCGTCGCTCTTCTCCATCGTGCCGGAGGGCCTCGCCGCGGCGTGGGCCGCCGAACGGGGCGGCGACCTCGACGGCGGCGCCGCCCAGGCGATCATCATGGCCGCCAACCCGGTCGGCTACATCCTCGGCGGGCTGCTGATCGGCCGGTTCCTCGCGCCGGCCCGCCGACTGGCCCTGATGCGCCCACTGGCGGTCGTCGCCCCGGCGGTGCTCGTCCCGGCGCTGTTCGACCCGTCGCCGCTCGTGGTGGCGCTCCTCGCGGCGGTGTGCGGCTTCGCCGTCGCGGGGCTGATCCCGGTGGCCAACGGTCTCTTCGTCCGCGCCCTGCCCGACGCCTACCGCGCCCGGGCGTTCGGCGTGATGGCCAGCGGCACGCAGCTCACCCAGGGCGCCGCGGTGCTGGTCACCGGGGCGCTCGCCGAGCACTTCACCATCCCCGACGTGGTCGGCGTCTGGAGCGCCGCCGGGGTGGTGCTGGTGCTCGCGGCGGCGCTCACCTGGCCGCGCCGGGAGACGGTTGACACGGCGGTCGAGGCCGCCGCCTTGGCCAATTCGGCCGAGCCGACGGTCCCCGCCGGTCTCCGGCCGCACGTTCCGGCACGCCCGGCCGGCGAGCGGCCCCGGCAACGGCACGCGGTGACCTGACCGGTCCGGTCGCAAGGTGACCTGACCGACCCGGGAGGTGGGCCCGGATCGCGCGCCGGCCCCACCTGGCAGGATGGAACGGTGACTTCCCCAGGCGAGTCGATGACCCTCTTCGAGGCGGTTGGCGGCGAACCCACCTTCCGCAAGCTGGTGGACGAGTTCTATGTCGGCGTGGCCACCGACCCGCTGCTGCGGCCGATGTACCCGGAGGAGGACCTCGGCCCGGCGGCCGACCGGTTGACCCTCTTCCTCATCCAGTACTGGGGCGGCCCGCACACCTACTCGGAGCAGCGCGGCCACCCTCGGCTGCGGATGCGACACGCGCCGTTCCGGATCGGGGCGGCCGAGCGGGACGCCTGGCTGCATCACATGCGGCGGGCGGTGGACCGGCTGGACCTACCGCCGGAGATCGCCGCCGCGCTCTGGGACTACCTGGAGCGGGCCGCGTACTTCATGGTGAACGTGGTGGAGGATCCGGCGGCCGGGGCCTGACGGCGACCGGCCGCGGTGCCGTCGGTACCGGCGGTCCCGACGGCGGCCGGGGTCAGAGCAGCGCGCCCTCGTCGTGCAGCCAGTCCACGAATGAGGTGGCCACGGCGGCGCCGCAGTCCAGCATCTCGACCAGCAGCGCGTCGTGGGCGCCGGCGCCGAGCGGCACCTGGAGTTCCGCGTAGATCGGCAACTGCCCGCGCTCGGTCGGGTCGCCGATGTAGGCCTTGCAGAACCGCCGGGTGTGGTTCCACTCGTTGACCACCCGGTAGGCCCGGTCGGCCCAGTCCGGCGGCACCGTCGCGTGCGGCCGGGCCCGCATCACCAGGATCTCGTCGTCCGGCCCCTCGAGCGTGACCAGCACGGCGTGCCGCTCCCACATGGCCAGCAGGTTGCCGTCGCCGTCGGCGAGGTAGCGCACGTCGAGCAGGTCGAGCGCCTCACAGACCCGGGGGAGGGTGACCGGCCCGACGGTGGCCGGCCGGTCCGCGATCACCGGCCGCTCGGCGGCTGCGTCGTCCCCTGGCTGACGGGGGGTCGGTGGTCCGACCCGGACGGTGTCCTCCACTGTGATCCTGCTTCGAGTTTCCGGATCGCCGTCACCGACGGGACCTGGGCGCCATGACCACCACGGCATCGCTCGCGCACCTCACTCCCCAGCGGATCCAATCGCCTACGGTGCGTTGGATCCGAGGATGGACGGTACCCGGACAGCCGGGTTGAGGCATCCCCCCAACGGACGCCCCAAACCGGAAGAACGATTAGGGGTCATCCGTTCGGGTGAGCGGAAGTAGGCTCCAGGGCGAGTGCGGCATCCTTCCGCAACCAGGCCGCTCCATACGGCCCGACCAGACCGACCCATCGGCCGGCGACCCGTACCTGGACGTCGCCGGCGCCGAGGAAGCCCATCCGCACCAGCCCCTGGACCAGCCGCTGGGGCACCTCCACCGGGGCGTCCGGCGCGTCGTCCGGGGTCACCACCACCGCGACGTGGTCCAGCAGCGCGTCACGCAGCGCCCGCTGCCCCACCGCGCGGCCGCCCACACCGTGCGTGGCCGCCGCGCGCAGGGTGCCGGCCGCGGCGGCGGCGATCCGACGCACGTCGTCGGCGGGCAACGCCTCCACCGCCCGGCTCGCCGCCGGGGGCAGCGCCCAGCGCCACCCGTGGTCGCGGCGCCCGGGCAACGCCGCGCCGCCCGCCGCCAACTCGGCCAGCAGCTCCGCCGCGGCGACCGTGACGTCCCCGGGGGCCGCCCCCGCGACCGTACGGACGACCAGGACGCCCCACGGCAGCCGGGCCCACAGGGCGGTACGCCCCGCGCCCGGCACCGGCCGCAGCCGGACCAGGATGGCCGGATCCAGCCGGACCAGCCGGGCCAGGAAGGCTCCCGCGTCGGCCACCCCGACCAGCCCGTGCCCCACCGCGGGCGCGGTCACAGGGCTTCCTCAGTTCGCGACTGCGGGGCTCGCAAAACCGGCTCACTCCTCGCGCTCACGGCGCTTCCTCAGTTCGCGACCGCGGGGCTCGCCAAACCGGCTCACTCCTCGCGCTCACGGCGCTTCCTCAGTTCGCGACCGCGGGGCTCCCCGGAGCGGGCTCATGGCGTCGTCCCGGGGGCGTACCGGAGCAGGAAGGTCCGCTCCTCCGGGGAGATCCGCCGCGGCCGCTGCGCGGCCAGGTCGAACGGGACCAGCACCGAGCGGGCCGTGCTGGCCAGCACGTCGCCGTCGTACAGCTTGTAGGCGACGGTGAACGACGCGGCCCGGATCTCCTCGACCCAGAGTTCGATCCGCACCGTCGGGGCCGCCTCCGCGCTGGACCGACCCAGCGCGTAGTCGACCGGACGCAGGTAGTCGACCTCGTGTCGACGGATGACGACCCCGTCGGCGAACGAGTCCACGCCCCACGCCCGGCCGCCGGCGAACATCATCGCCACCCGCGCCTCCTCGTACAGGGTGAGGAAGCGCGCGTTGTTGACGTGGCCGTACGCGTCCAGGTCGGACCAGCGCAGCGTGCAGTGGTAGACGAACCGGTCAGTCACGGGTGAGCTTGCGGTAGGTCACCCGGTGCGGACGGGCGGCCTCGGCACCGAGCCGGTCGATCTTGTTCTTCTCGTACGCATCGAAGTTGCCCTCGAACCAGAACCACTTGGCCGGGTTCTGGTCGTCGCCCTCCCAGGCCAGGATGTGCGTGGCCACCCGGTCCAGGAACATCCGGTCGTGGGAGATGACCACGGCGCAGCCGGGGAACTCCAGCAGCGCGTTCTCCAGGCTGGAGAGCGTCTCCACGTCCAGGTCGTTGGTCGGCTCGTCGAGCAGGATCACGTTGCCGCCGATCTTGAGGGTCAGCGCCAGGTTGAGCCGGTTCCGCTCGCCACCGGAGAGGACCTTGGTCGGCTTCTGCTGGTCCGGCCCCTTGAAGCCGAACGCGGCGATGTACGCCCGGGACGGCATCTCGACCTTGCCCACCATGAGGTGGTCCAGCCCGTCGGAGACCGTCTCCCAGACCGTCTTGTCCCCGGCCAGACCGGCCCGGCTCTGGTCGACGTACGACAGCGAGACGGTCTCGCCGACCCGCACCGTGCCGTCGGTGGACTCCTCCAGCCCGACGATGGTCTTGAACAGCGTGGTCTTACCGACGCCGTTCGGACCGATCACGCCGACGATGCCGTTGCGCGGCAGCGAGAAGCTGAGGTCGTCGATCAGCACCCGGTCGCCGAAGGCCTTGACGAGGTGGTTCGCCTCGATGACCGTGCTGCCCAGGCGCGGACCCGGCGGGATCTGGATCTCCTCGAAGTCCAGCTTGCGGGTCTTCTCGGCCTCGCTCGCCATCTCCTCGTAGCGATCCAGGCGCGCCTTGGACTTGGTCTGCCGCGCCTTGGCGTTGGAGCGCACCCACTCCAACTCCTCGCTCAGCCGCTTCTTCATCTTGGCGTCGCGCCGGCCCTCGACGGCCATCCGGGCCGCCTTCTTCTCCAGGTAGGTGGAGTAGTTGCCCTCGTACGGGTAGGCCCGGCCGCGGTCCAGCTCGAGGATCCAGTTGGCCACGTTGTCGAGGAAGTACCGGTCGTGGGTGATCGCGATCACGGTACCGGCGTACTTGGCCAGGTGCTGCTCCAGCCACTGCACGCTCTCCGCGTCCAGGTGGTTGGTGGGCTCGTCGAGCAGCAGCAGGTCGGGGGTCTCCAGCAGCAGCTTGCAGAGCGCGACCCGGCGGCGCTCACCACCGGAGAGCTGGGTCACGTCGGCGTCCGGCGGCGGGCAGCGCAGTGCGTCCATGGCCAGCTCGAGCTTGGAGTCGATGTCCCAGGCGTCGGCGTGGTCCAGCTCCTCCTGGAGCTTGCCCATCTCCTCCATCAGCTCGTCGGAGTAGTCCGTGGCCATCTGCTCGGCGATCTTGTTGAACCGCTCCAGCTTGGCCTTGGTCTCCGCGACCGCCTCCTCGATGTTGCCGAGGACGGTCTTGGCGTCGTTGAGCGGCGGCTCCTGCGCCAGCATGCCGACGGTGTAGCCGGGCATCAGCCGGGCCTCGCCGTTGCTCGGCTGGTCCCAACCTGCCATGATCTTGAGAAGGCTGGACTTACCGGCGCCGTTCGGGCCGACCACACCGATCTTGGCCCCCGGCAGGAAGTTCAGCGTCACGTTGTCGAGCACGACCTTGTCGCCGTGCGCCTTGCGCGCCTTTTCCAGGACGTAGATGAACTGGGCCACGGTGCGGGCTACCTCCGTCGGTTGCGATCGCGAGCTTGCGGGGCGCGGGCGCGGGCTGTGACTTCCGCCCGCCGCCGCCGGCCGGGAGCCGGCCAGGCGCACGCCATCGTCAATCCTGACAGGTGAGGCGCGGTCCGCCCACATCACCCCGCCCCGGGCGGTACGCGCGTCGCGCCCGGCCGGGTTGTCGACAAGATCACGATCGGGGTTCGGTGGATCTGGGACGGGTAGGTAACTCCGGCACGGGGGAACAGACGCCGCAGCTACGCTCAGTACGCTCATCGCGGTGGACCCGTCAGCACCCGGAGGTGGCCGATCGTGACCGTCCGTAGCTCCTTTGTCGTAGTGGCGAACCGACTGCCGGTCGACGAGGTGAGCACACCCGAGGGACGGCAGTGGCGACGCAGCCCGGGCGGGCTGGTCACGGCACTGCACCCGGTCCTCGCCGAGCACCAGGGCACCTGGGTCGGCTGGGCCGGCGGCACGGGCGCCGCCCCGGAGCCGTTCGACCTGGAGGGGATCCGGCTGCACCCGGTGCCGCTGAGCGCCGAGGAGCTGGAGCGGTACTACGAGGGGCAGTCCAACGCGACGATCTGGCCGCTCTACCACGACGCGGTCGAGACCCCGGCGTACAAGCGCCGCTGGCGGGAGGCGTACCGCCTGGTCAACGCCCGATTCGCGGAGGCCGCGGCGGACGTCGCGGCCGAGGGCGCGACGGTCTGGGTGCAGGACTACCAGCTCCAGCTCGTCCCGGCGATGCTCCGCGAGCTGCGGCCGGACCTGCGGATCGGGTTCTTCCTGCACATCCCGTTCCCGCCGATCGAGCTGTTCATGCAGATGCCGTTCCGCACCGAGATACTGCGCGGCCTGCTCGGCGCCGACCTGGTCGGCTTCCAGCAGCGGCTGGCGGCGCAGAACTTCGTCCGGCTCGCCCGCCACCTGCTCGGCCTGCGCTACGAGGGGCAGATGATCCAGGTCGACGGGCGGCAGGTGAAGGCCGGGGCGTTCCCGATCTCCATCGACACCAAGGAGATGGAGCGGATGGCTGCCGACCCGGCGATCCAGGCCCGGGCCAAGCAGATCCGCGAGGAGCTGGGCAACCCGAAGACCATCGTCCTGGGCGTCGACCGGCTGGACTACACCAAGGGCATCGAGCTTCGGTTGAAGGCCTTCCGGGAACTGCTCGCTGACGGAAAGTTGACGGTCCCCGACGCGGTCATGGTGCAGGTCGCCACACCCAGCCGCGAGCGTGTGGAGCACTACCAGGCACTTCGGGTGAAGGTCGAGCGCGAGGTCGGCCGGATTAACGGCGAATTCGGACGGGTCGGGGTGCCCGCGGTGCATTATCTGCATCAGTCGTACAGTCGCTCCGAACTGGCCGCGATGTACGCCGCGGCCGACGTGATGATCGTGACCCCGCTGCGAGACGGAATGAATCTGGTGGCCAAGGAGTACGTCGCATCGCGCGCCGACCAGGGCGGCGCGCTCGTGCTCAGTGAGTTCGCCGGCGCCGCGACAGAGCTGCGTCAGGCCTTCCTGTGCAACCCGCACGACCCCGACGCGGTGAAGGACGCGCTGTTGCGCGCCGTGCATGTCGAGAGACCGGAGGCCCGCCGCCGCATGCGGATAATGCAACGCCACCTGCGCACCCACGACGTGGGGCACTGGGCCAAGTCCTTCCTGACCGAACTCGGCGTGCCCGATGCGGAGGCTGCGTGAACTCCCCCGCCACCACCACTCCGCATGCCGGGGTGATGGACCCCGAGCTGCGCGCCGCCATCGGCCGGATCGCCCGCGTCCCGCAGCTGCTGGTCGCCTGCGACTACGACGGCACCCTCGCCCCGATCGTCGAGGACCCGAGCAAGGCGGTGCCGCTGCCCGAGTCGGTGGCCGCGGTCCGCGCGCTGGCGTCGCTGCCGCAGACCACCGTCGCGGTGGTCTCCGGGCGCGCGCTGCGCGACCTGGCCGCGCTCTCCCGGCTGCCGAGCGAGGTCCACCTGGTGGGCAGCCACGGCTCCGAGTTCGACATCGGCTTCGTCGAGCGGCTCTCCCCCGAGCTGATCGCGACCCGCACCCGGCTACGGGACGCGCTGCGCGAGATCGCCGCGGCCCACCCGGGCGTACGCCTGGAGCGCAAGCCGGCCAGCGTCGCCGTGCACACCCGCGGGGTGGACCCGCAGGTGGCCGCGTCCGCCGTCGAGGCGGTCCGCAGCGGCCCCGCCACCTGGGACGACGTCACCGTCACCCAGGGCAAGGAGGTCATCGAGCTGTCGGTGGTGGCCACCCACAAGGGCACCGCGGTCGATCAGCTCCGGACCCAGCTTGCGGCGAGTGCCGTGCTCTTCATCGGCGACGACGTCACCGACGAGAACGCCTTCGGCAACCTGCACGGCCCGGACGTCGGCATCAAGATCGGTCCTGGCGACACCCAGGCCGACTACCGGGTGGCCGAGCCGATCGAGGCGGCCCGGGCGCTGGGCCTGCTGCTGGAGACCCGGCGGCACTGGCTCTTCGGCGAGCGGGCGGTGCCGATCGAGCGGCACTCGATGCTGGCCAACGGGCGTACGGTCGCGCTGGTCACCCCCGACGCCAAGATCACCTGGCTGTGCCACCCGAAGCCCGACTCGGCCGCGATCTTCGCCGACCTGGTCGGCGGCAGCCCGGCCGGGCACTTCAGCGTGGCCCCGGAGCGCGGCGGCATCCCGCTCGGCCAGCGCTACCGCAGCAACACGATGACCGTGGAGACCCGCTGGTCCGGCCTGACCGTCACCGACTGGCTGGACCTGCCGGCGCGGGAGACGACACCGGACGGCGAGGCCGTCGTGACCGGCGACTCGGCGCTGGTCCGGGTGCTCAGCGGCACCGGCCGGGCCCGGATCGACTTCGCGCCGCGACCCGAGTTCGGCCAGGTCGCCGTGCAGCTTCAGCCGCTGGACGACGGCCTGCTGGTGCTCGGGTCCAACGAGCCGGTCGCCCTCTACTCCCCCGGCGTCGAGTGGCAGGTCACCAGCGACGGGGTGAACGAGAGCGCGAGGGCGGTCGTCGACCTGCGCGCCGCCGGCGGGCAGGTCGTGCTGGAGCTGCGCTTCGGCACCCACAGCCTGGAGCACCACCAGGTGCCGGTCCACGAGCGGCAGGCCGCCGCCGAGCAGCCCTGGAAGGACTGGGTGGCCTCGCTGCGGCTGCCCGCCACCGCCCGGGACCTGGTCGCCCGCAGCGCGCTCACCCTGCGCGGGCTCTGCCACGAGGCCACCGGCTCGATCCTCGCCGCGGCGACCACCTCGCTCCCCGAGGAGCTGGGCGGCGTCCGGAACTGGGACTACCGCTACTGCTGGCTGCGCGACGCGGCGATGACCGCCCGCGCGCTGGTCGACCTCGGCTCCATCGAGGAGGCGGAAGCGCTGCTGCGCTGGACCGACGGCGTCATCGAGCGCACCGGCGGGCACCCGGAGCGGCTCCACCCGCTCTACACCGTCGACGGGTACGAGCTGGGCGCAGAGGCGGTCATCGACACCCTGCCCGGCTACGCCGGCTCCCGGCCGGTCCGGGTCGGCAACCTCGCCAACCACCAGCTCCAACTCGACGTCTTCGGCCCGGTCGCCGACCTGATCGCGGCGGTGGCCGACGCCCGGGGCTCGGTCCGGGACGACGAGTGGCGGGTGCTGGAGAACATGGTCGAGGCGGTCCGCCGCCGCTGGCACGAGCCCGACCACGGCATCTGGGAGGCTCGCCTCCCGCCGCGGCACCACGTCTTCTCCAAGGTCATGTTGTGGATGACCGTCGACCGGGCGTTGCACGTGGTGCGGCAGCACGGCGGCGAGGACCGGCCGGAGTGGGTGGAGCTGCGCGACCGGATCGGCGCCAACGTGCTGGAGTACGGCTGGCACGAGGAGGCCGAGGCCTACAGCGTCGCGTACGGGCACGAGGACATGGACGCCTCGTCGCTCTGGATCGGCATCTCCGGGCTGCTCCCCGGCGACGACCCGCGCTTCCTGTCGACCGTGCTCAAGATCGAGGCGGACCTGCGCAGCGGCCCGGTCGTCTACCGGTACCACTGGGACGACGGCCTGCCCGGCCGGGAGGGCGGCTTCCACATCTGCACGGCCTGGCTGATCGAGGCGTACCTGCGCACCGGCCGGCGGACCGACGCGGAGGAACTGTTCGCCCAGATGATCGACACGGCGGGCCCGACCGGGCTGCTCCCCGAGCAGTACGACCCGCTCGCCGAGCGCGGCCTGGGCAACCACCCGCAGGCCTACAGCCACCTCGGCCTGATCCGCTGCGCCCTGATGCTGGACAACATGCTCAAGCAGTGAGCTGAGCGATACCGCTGCGGCGGCGGGAGGCCTCGGTCTCCCGCCGCCGTCGTCGTTGGCGGCTCAGGTGTCCGGCTGGCCGCCGGTGAGGGCGTCGACCACGTCGCCGACCACGACGACGGCGGGCGGGCGGAGACCGGCGGCCGTCACGTCCGCGGCCACCGCGCCCAGCGTCGAGCGGAGCATCCGCTGGGCGGACGTCGTGCCCTCCTGGATCACCGCCGCCGGGGTCTGCGCCGGTCGGCCGTGCGCGATCAGCGTGCCGCTGATCGCGGCCAGGTTCTTCAGGCCCATCAGGATCACCAGGGTGCCGCGCAGGCCGGCGAGGGCCTCCCAGCGGACGAGCGAGGTCGGCGAGTCGGGCGCGACGTGCCCGGAGACCACCGTGAACTCGTGCGCCACCGCCCGGTGGGTGACCGGCACGCCGGCCACCGCGGGTACGGCGACCGCGCTGGTCACCCCGGGCACCACCGTGACCGGGACGCCCGCCTCGGCACAGGCCAGCAACTCCTCCCCGCCGCGGCCGAAGACGTACGGGTCGCCGCCCTTGAGCCGCACCACGACCTTCCCGGCCCGGGCCCGGTCCACCAGGATCCGGTTGATCTCCTCCTGGGCCCGGGACGGCCCGTACGGGATCTTCGAGGCGTCGACCAGCTCGACGTCCTGGCGCAGCTCGTCGAGGAGCAGCCCGGGGACCAGGCGGTCGGCGACCACGACCTCCGCCTCGGTGAGCAGCCGCCAACCCTTCAACGTGATCAGCTCGGGATCGCCGGGGCCGGCACCCACGAGCGCCACCCGTCCGGGCGCGCCGCCGGTCCCACCGCCGGCCAGGTCGGGGCGCACGCTGAGCAGGTCGCGCACCGCGTCCCGGACGGTCATCGCACGCCGGGGATCGCCGCCGCCGAGCACGGCCACGGTGACCGGGCCGTGCCGGGTCACCGCCGGGGTCCACGCCGTGGCCGCCGTCCGGTCGTCGGCGCGTACGCAGAAGATCCGGCGTTCGGCGGCGGCGGCGCTGACCGCGGCGGCCGCGACCGGGTCGTCCACCGCCACCTGGACCAGCCAGGCACCGTCCAGGTCGGCGGGGACGAACCGGCGCGGCTCCCAGTGCAGCCGGCCGGCGTCCACGTGCGCTCGCAGCGCCGGGGTGAGTTCCGGTGCCACCAGCAGGACGTCCGCACCGGCGTCGAGCAGCGCGGGCACCCGCCGGGTAGCCACCGCTCCCCCGCCCACCACGACCACCCGCCGGCCGGCCAGCCGCAGGCCGAGGGGGTAGGGGCTGCCGGTTGTCACTTCTCCGCCACTCCGGCCGAGTCGAAGGTGGCCACCTCGTGCAGCACCCGGACCGCGCCGGTGACGACGGGCAGCGCGAGCAGCGCACCGGTGCCCTCGCCGAGGCGCAGCCCGAGGTCGACCAGCGGGTCGAGGCCGAGGTGGCGCAGCGCCGTGGTGGCGCCCGGCTCGGCGGACCGGTGCCCGGCGACCATCGCCCCGACCGCGTCCGGCGCGAACGCGGCGGCGGCCAATGCGGCGCTGACCGCGATCACCCCGTCCAGCAGCACCGGCACCCGGCGGGCGGCGGCGCCGAGGATCAGCCCGGCCAGCGCGGCGTGCTCCAGCCCGCCGACGGCGGCCAGCACGCCCAGCGGGTCGGCCCGGTCGGGCGCGTGCCGGTCGAGCGCGGCCCGCACCACGCCGACCTTGCGGGCGTACGTCTCGTCGTCCACGCCGGTGCCGCGCCCGGTCACCTCGGCGGGGTCGGCGCCGGTGAACGCGGCGACCAGCGCGGCAGCCGGGGTGGTGTTGCCGATGCCCATGTCGCCGGTGAGCAGGATCCCCGCCCCGGTGTCGATCAGGTCCCCGGCGACCCGGATGCCGGTCTCCACCGCCGCCCGGGCCTCGTCCCGGGTGAGCGCGGCGGTGACCGTGAGGTCCCGCGTGCCGGCCCGTACGTTGGCGGCGATCAGGCGGGGACCGGCCGGGTCGGCGCCGGCCGGCGGGTCCACCGGCAGCGGGGTGGCCACGCCGACGTCCACCACGGTGACCGAGGCGCCGGCCTGCCGGGCGAACGCGTTGACCACCGCACCGCCGGCCAGGAAGTTGCCGATCATCTGGGCGGTGACCTCCTGCGGCCACGGGGTGACGCCCTGGGCGTGCACGCCGTGGTCACCGGCGAAGATCGCCACCGCGGCCGGCTCGGGTAGCGGCGGCGGGCAGGTACCGGCCAGCCCGGCGAGGCGTACCGAGAGGGGCTCCAGGGCGCCGAGGGAGCCGGCGGGCTTGGTCAGCCGGGCCTGGAGGTCGCGGGCCGCCGCCATGGCAGCCTCGTCGAGCGGCCGGATCGCGGCCACGGTGGACTCCAACATCATGCCTCCAGGATCTCCGCCAACGCGTCGGTGAACGCGTCGGTCGTCGCCGGATCGCGCACCGCGATCCGCAGCCAGTCCGGGCCGAGCCCGGGGAAGGTGTCGCCTCGGCGTACCGCCCAGCCGCGCTCGCGCAGCCGTTCCCGCACCTCGGCGGCGCCGGGCAGGTGGACCAGGACGAAGGCGCTGGCCGGGCGGCCCGCGACGCGTACGCCGGGCAGGCCGGACAGGCGGGCCACCAGGTGCTCGCGGTCGGCGGCGAGCCCGGCGGCGATGGCGCGCTCGGCCGTCACGGCGGCCGGGGACGCGCAGGCGGCCGCGGCGGCGAGCGCCGGGGTGGAGACCGCCCAGAGTGGCTGGGCCTCGGCGAACCGGGCGAGCAACGCCGCCTCGCCGAGCAGGTAGCCGACGCGCAGCCCGGCCAGCCCCCAGGTCTTGGTGAGGCTGCGGACCACCACCAGGCCGGGCAGGTCCCGGCGGGCGGCCAGGGACTCCGGCTCGCCCTCGACGCCGGGGGCGCGGGTGGTGTCGGCGAAGGCCTCGTCGACCACCAGCACCCGGCCGGGCCGGGCCAGCGCGGCGAGCGCCTCGGCGGGGTGCAGCACGGAGGTGGGATTGGTGGGGTTGCCGACCATCACCAGGTCGGCGTCGGCGGGCACCCGGGCCGGGTCGAGCCGGAAGTCCTCGGCCGGGTCGAGCAGCACCCGCTCGACGGGGAGGCCGGCGGCCCGCAGGGCGGCCTCCGGCTCGGTGAACTGCGGGTGCACCACCACGGGCCGCCGCGCGTCGCGCAGCGCCCGGGCGATCAGCACGAAACCCTCGGCCGCGCCGGCGGTGAGGAGTACCTCCTCCGGGGGACGCCCGTGCCGGGCGGCGACGGCGGATCGGGCCGGGCCGGGATCCGGGTACGCCGCCAGCTCGGCCAGCGCGGCGACCAGCGGGTCGGCCAGCCAGTCGGGCATCGGGGCGCGGCGCACGTTGACCGCCAGGTCCACCAGGCCGGGGGTGGCCTCGGCGTCGCCGTGGTGGCCGAGGTCGGGCTCGTCCGGCGGGGCGGTCGGCGTCCCGGTGAGCTGAGCACGCATGTCCGCGATCCTGCCGGGAAGCCGCCGCCCGGGACAGCGGATCCCGGCGTGGGGCGCGTCACCACCGCTCCACCCGCTCGCCCGTTTATGAATTCTTCTCATTTCCGAATCGGAAATGTCATAGCTTGGCCACGTGAGCACCCGACCCCTTGCCTCAGCTGGTCGTGCCGTTCCCCTCCTCCGCGCCGGGCTGATCGCCGGCATCGTGGTCGCCGCCGCGCTGTACCCGCTGGCTGCCGTCACGGGCATCGGTGCCAAGGCCACCGCGCACGCAGTGGAGCAGAAGACGAGCATCCTGAAGACCGCGCTACCCGCCGAGACCTCGTACCTCTACGCGCCGGACGGCAGGACCGTGTTGACGATGTTCTACGAGGAGTACCGGCAGTACACCAAGGTCGAGGAGATGTCGCCGAACATCCAGCAGGCGATCGTCGCCGCCGAGGACAACCGCTTCTACCAGCACCACGGCGTCGATCCGAAGGGCGTGGCCCGCGCCTTCGTGGCCAACTCCCGCTCCGGCGGCGTTTCCCAGGGCGCCTCGACCATCACCATGCAGTACGTCCGGATGGCTCTGCGGGACAGCGCCAGGACGCCGAAGGAGGTCCAGGAGGCCACCCAGCAGACCAGCCTGCGCAAGGTCAAGGAGATGCGCATGGCACTGGACATCGAGAAGCACCTCAGCAAGGAACAGATCCTGGAGCGCTACCTCAACTCGGCCTACTTCGGCCACCGGGCGTACGGGATCTACGCGGCCGCGCAGATCTTCTTCTCCAAGACCCCGGCCACCCTCACCCCGGCCGAGGCGGCCACCCTCGCCGGCCTGGTCAAGTCCCCGTCGGAGTACGACCCGATCACCTCGGACCAGAAGGACGCCACCGGCCGGCGCAACTACGTGCTCGACAACATGGCCCGCCTCGGCTACCTGTCGCCCGACGCCGCCGCGCAGGCCAAGGCCGAGCCGATCAAGCTCAAGCTCACCAACCCGCCGAACGACTGCGCGTCGCTGCTCGAGAAGTACCGGGCGACGTGGGGCTTCTACTGCGACTACCTGAAGAACTGGTGGAGCTCGCAGCCCGCGTTCGGGAACAACCGGCTGGAACGGATGGACAAGCTGCGCCGCGGCGGTTACCGCATCGTGCTCGCCCTCGACCCGAAGATCCAGGATGCGGCGGAGAAGAACGTCGGGGCCAAGGACGCCACCGGCAGCCCGTTCGCCAACGGCATCGTGGTGGCCGAACCGGGCACCGGACGGATCAAGGCGATGGCGGTGAACCGGACCTACTCGCTCGACCTGAGCGACAACCCGAACAGCTCCAATCCGGAGGCCGGCCCGAAGGTCAAGGCGAACTACCCGAACACGGTCGCGCCGTTGCTCGGCGGGGGCACACTCCCCGGCTACCAGGCCGGATCGACGTTCAAGATGTTCACGATGCTCGCCGCGCTCAACTCCGGGACGAAGCTCTCCGACACCATCAACTCGCCGTTCAAGTACCAGTCGGCCATCTACGACGGGTGGGCCCCGGTCAACGCCAGCGGCGCGATGACCGGCGTGCAGACCATGTGGTCCGGCTTCGGCAAATCGGTGAACACCTTCTTCGTGCAGTTGGAGGAGAAGGTCGGCGCGGAGAAGGGGGTGCGCCTGGCCGAGCAGCTCGGGCTGCGCTGGCGTACCGACGTGGACCGCGAGCACGCCGCGCCGGGCCAGGCGAACAAGTGGGGTGCGTTCACGCTGGGCGTCTCCGACGCCACCCCGCTGGAGATGGCGAACGCGTACGCCACGGTCGCGGCCGAGGGCCGGTACTGCGAGGCCATCCCGGTGAACTCGATCCTGAACCGGGACGGCACGCCGGCCATGTACACGACCGCCGGCGGCGTGGAGCGGGAGGTCGCCAAGCCGCGCTGCCGGCAGGTGGTCAGCGCGGACGCGGCCCGGGCCGCCACCGACGCCGCGCGCTGCCCGACCGGCGACAGCCCGGCCAAGGGTGGCTGCGGCGGCTGGTCGACCGCCGACAGCGTCCGGGGCACGGTCGGCCGCCCGGTCGCCGGCAAGACGGGTACCACCGACAGCACCCGGTCCGCCTGGTTCGTCGGCTTCACCCCGGAGCTGGCCGCGGCGAGCTTCATCGCCGACCCGGACAACCCGTTCAACGCCGTGGGTGACGGGTTGTCCCAGGTGCCCGTCGACGCGGTGGCGACGACCCTGCGCGACGCGCTCAAGGGCCAGCCCACCCGCCAGTTCACCCCACCGTCCGACCAGATCGTCGGCTGAGGCGGAGCCGTCGCCAGACCGCCCGGGGGTGCGCCCGGGCAGATGGTCAAGAGGTTCGCGGCCCGTGCCCGCGAACCTCTTGACCGCCTTCCTCGGCGCTCAGCGCAGGTCGGCGGCGACGAAGGACCAGAGTTCGAGGTCGACCCGGGCGCCCCGGACGAAGCCGGCATTGCGCAACAGGCCCTCGTAGCTGAAGCCGGCCTTCTCGGCCACCCGCCGCGAGGCCACGTTGCCCGGCGCCACCCGCAGCTCGACCCGCTGGAAGCCGTGCTCCAGGATCAGCGCGATGGCCACCGCGTCCACTGCCTCGGCGGCCAGGCCGTACCCCCGGGCGTGCGGCGCGACCGCGTACGACACCTCGGTCAGCCGGGCGCCCCAGTCGGTGCGGCGGGTCCAGAGGCAGCCGACCACCCGCTGGTCCTCCCGGCGGACGACCCCGTAGTGATCGCCGTCGCCGCTGTCCCGGCGCTGCCGGGCCAGCTCGGTGCACCAGGCCCGCCCCTCGATCTGCCCGGACGAGTCGGCCAGCGGCAGCCAGCGCTGGGTCTGCCGATCCGCGAACACCTCGTCGACCGCCGCGGCGTCCGCCACCACCAGCGGGCGCACCTCGGTGCGCGGGGTGGAGACGGTCAGCGTCGGGAAGCGGCGGACGGCCACCTGTCCGATCACGCCGGGGCCTCCGCCGGGGCCACGGCCGCCGCGACCAGCCGGGCCGCGATCTCCGGGTACGCGGCCCAGTGCGGCACGAGCTGCGAGGCGTGCACGCCCCGCCAGACGAAGCCCTCCGGGGCGCCGCCCTCCCAGCTCCACGCCGCCCGCTCGCCGGCCCGCGGGGTGAGCACGGCGGCGTGCTGCTTGTGCCCGACCACCGTGGTGCCGGCCGGGGCGACCACGCTGTCGGTCCGGGCGGTCGCCGCCCGGTAGCCGATCACCAGGCCGTCCCGGCTCGAGCCGATCGCGTCGAGCACCCCGCACATGGGCAGCCCGTCCAGCTCGCGGGCCAGCCAGAGCAGCCCGGCACCCTCGGCGATCACCGGCCGGCCGGTCCGGGCCAACTCGGCCACCGCGATGCAGAGCCGGCGGTTGGCGGAGAGCCGGTCCGCGTACGCCTCGGGAAGCCCGCCGCCGACGACCAGCGCGCGGGTCCCGGTGGGCAGCGCCTCGTCGCGCAGCGGGTCGACGGTGACCACCTCGGCCCCGGCGGCCCGGAGCAGCTCGGCGGTCTCCGGGTGGCTGTAGCTGCCGCCCGGGCCGCCGGCGAGCGCGACCACCGGCCGCTCGCCGGTCGGCGCGCCCCCGGCCGGTTCCGGCGACCACGGTTCGACGGTGAGCGCCGGCGCGGATCGGGCCAGCACCAGCAGCCGGTCCAGGTCGACGGTGGCGGCCACCGCCTCCCCGAGACGGCGCACCGCGCGCTCCGCCTCGTCGTCCCGCTGGACCACCGGGACCATGCCGTGCCGACGGGCGGGGAGCACCGGGGGCAGCTCGTGCCGGCGCAGCGCGCCGTAGACGGGCACGCCGACGTCGTCGAGCGCCGCACGCAGCATCGCCTCGTGCCGGGGCGACGCCACCCGGTTGAGGATCACACCGCCCAGCCAGAGCTGCTCGTCGTAGGACCGGAAGCCGTGCACCAGGGCGGCCACCGACTGGCCCATCGCGGCCACGTCCACCACCAGCACCACCGGGCTGCGCAGCGCGGTGGCGACGGCTGCGGTGGACTCGGTCCCGGGCCGGCCGGAGATCGAGTCGTAGAGCCCCATGGTGCCCTGCACCAGCGCGAACCCGGCGCCGGCCGCGCCGTGCGCGAAGAGCGGCGCGATCCGCTCCGGGCCGACCAGCCGCGGGTCCAGGGTCCGCCCCGGCCGCCCGGCGGCCAGCCCCAGGTACGCCGCGTCCACCTGGTCCGGCCCGATCTTGAAGCCGGCCACGTCCAGCCCCCGGTCGACGAGGGCGGCGAGCAGTCCGAGCGAGAGGGCACCGGTGCCGTGCCCCGAGGAGGGAGCGCTCAGCACGACGCGCGGCACGACGGTCATCATCGACTCCTGATCTGGGTGGTTTCGGCCCGCGTGACCATACCCGGCCGAGCCGACACCCAGCGGCCGCCGACCGGTCGGTTCCGACCCGGCTTCCCGCCCGGCGCAGGTCAGTGGCCCCGCTCATACGGGTAGCCTTCCTGGTGTGTACCGGTTCCTGCTGACCCCGCGCTGGCTGGGCTGTCTCGCGCTGACCCTGGTCGCCGCCGCGCTGATGGTGTTCCTCGGCAACTGGCAGCTGGACCGCTACCACGGTCGTACGGCGATCAACGAGCGGATCGACGCCGGCGCGACGATGACCCCGGCACCGCTGCGCGACGCCCTGCCCGCCCCGACCGGCGGACCGGGCAGCACCGGCCCGGCCCCGGCCGACCGGATCACCTGGACCACGGTGACCGCCACCGGCCGGTACGACACCGCGAACGTCGTCCTGGTCCGCGGCCGTACGGTCGACAGCGAGGTCGGCTTCGAGGTGCTCACCCCGCTGGTCCTCGCCGACGGCACCGCCGTGCTGGTCGACCGCGGCTGGATCCCGCCCGCCCCGGGGGGCGGCGCCACCGCCCAGCCACCGGTGCCCGCCGCACCGAGCGGCGACGTCACGGTCACCGGCCGGGTGGTGTCCACCGAGAGCGGCGGCGGCGCCGTCGACCGGCGCGACGGCAGGCTGGAGACCCGGCGGATCAGCGTCCCCCGGATCGCCCGGCAGCTGCCCTACCCGGTGGCCGGCGGGTACGTGCTGCTCGAGCAGCAGACACCGGCCGCCGACCCGGCCTTCCAGTCGGTCCCGATCGGACACACCAACAACTGGCAGAACTTCGGCTACGTGGTGCAGTGGTGGATCTTCTCGGCCATGAGCCTCGTCGGCTACGCCTGGGTGGCCCGCCGGGAGGCGCGCCGGCGGGCCGGCCTCGACAAGCCGCGTACGCCGGTCGACCGGGCCGGCGACCAGCGCCTCCGCCTGACCCGCCTCGGGCCTCAGCCGGTGGTGACCCGGCCGGCGTGGATGGCGCGGACGGCGTCGATGGTGTCGGCCTCGGCGGCGGTCTTGTCGTCCCGGTAGCGCACCACCCGCGCGAAGCGCAGCGCCACGCCGCCCGGGTAGCGGCTGCTGGTCTGCACGCCGTCGAACGCGATCTCGACCACCTGCTCCGGGCGGACCCGGACCACCCAGTCGCCCTTCTCCACCGCCAGGTCGAGGAAGCGCTGGGTCTGCCAGCGCAGCAGTTCGTCGGTGAGCCCCTTGAACGTCTTGCCGAGCATGACGAACTCGCCGGTGCGCGGGTCGCGCGCGCCGAGGTGCAGGTTGGAGAGCCAGCCCTGCCGACGGCCACTGCCCCACTCGACCGCCAGCACCACCAGGTCCAGGGTGTGCCGGGGCTTGACCTTGACCCAGGCAGAACCGCGCCGCCCGGCGGCGTAGGGGGCGGCCGGGTCCTTGACCACCACCCCCTCCTGGCCGGCGTCGACCGCGGCGGCGAAGGCGGCCCCGGCCTGCTCCGGGTCGGCCACCTCCACCCGGCCGACCAGCAGCGTCGGGTCGACCGCTCCGGCCAGCGCGGCCCACCGCTCCCGGCCGGGCAGGTCGATCAGATCCGCGCCGTCGAGGTGCAGCAGGTCGAAGAAGTACGGCGTGAGCACGGTGTCGCCGGTCCGCTCGGCGGCGGCGAGCACCGCGGGCGCCACCGGCGTGCGACCGGTGGTGCTGGGCGTGGTGCGCCGCGCCACCCGGCTGGAGGTCTCCTGGAACGGCAGCGGGCGGCCCTCGGCGTCCAGCCCGATCGCCTCGCCGTCGAGCACCAGCTCCCGCGCGGGCAGCGCGCGCACGGCGGCCACCACCTCGGGGAGCCGGGTGGTGATGTCGTCCAGACTGCGGGTGAAGATCGCGATGTCCTGTCCGGACCGGTGCACCTGGATGCGGATGCCGTCGAGCTTGACGTCGACCACCGCCGGGGCGCCGGTGGCGGTCAGCGCCTCGTCCACGCTGGGGGCGCTCTGGGCCAGCATCGGCGCCAGCGGGCGGCCCACCTGGAGCCCGAAGCCGGCCAGCGCCGCCGCGCCGCCGGAGAGCGCGGCGACCGCCACCGCGCGCAGGTCACCGGCGAGCAGCAGGGCCCGGCGGACGGCCGTCACCGGCACCTCGGCCGCCCGGGCCACCGCGTCGGCGAGCAGGCCGGCCTGGGCGCCCTGGCGGAGCTCACCGCTGAACAGGCCGACCAGCAGCCGCTGCTCGTCGGCCGTGGCCGCGGCGAAGAGCCGGCCGACCATCTCCCGACGGCGGGCCTGCGAGCCGACGCCACCGACCCCGGCGATCTCGTCGATAGCCGCGTCGACCCCGGCCACCGTCAACGTCGGCTCGGCCGCCGGCGGCGGCAGGTCACGCAGGCTCGCCCAGCCCACCCCGGTGTGTCGTTGACGCAGCTCACCGGCGAGGTAGCCGGAACCCGCCGGGACCTCGCCGGGTTCGAGCGACCGCAGCGCGGCGGCGAGCAGCTCCACCTTGGCCCGCCGGCCGCTGGTGGCGCCCACCGCGGCGGAGGTGGCCGCCAGATCGAGGAACCGCACGGAACACATCCTGCCAGCCACCCCCGACACGGCGGGGCTTCCCGCCGTGGACCGTCGAGCGAGCCGGTCCCGGTCAGGCCGAGACCGGCTCCTCGATCCGCAGGCCGCGGGCGCGGACCTCGTCGGCGACCCGGGTCAGCAGCGCGTCGAGCGTGACCAGCGCGGCGGAGAGCTCGCCAAGCTGGTCCTTGAGCGTGTCCTCGGGCCACGCGGAGACGTCGACGTCCCCCAGAGCGTTGACGGCGGCTTGGAGCCGGGTCATCTCGTCATTCGTACGCATGTACGAAAGGCTATAACACCCTGCCGGCCGACACACCGCAAACTCCGACATCGGCTGCGAAGCTACGGCTCCGACAGCTAACTCCGGTTCGCGCCCGCCTCGGCGACCTTGGCCAGCAGCAGCGCCTCGGCCACGCAGACCCGGGCGAACTCGCCCAAGTGCAGGCTCTCGTTCGGCCCGTGCGCGCGGGCGTGCGGGTCCTCGACGCCGGTGACCAGGATCGCCGCCTCGGGGAACATCTCCTGGAAGGTGGCGATGAACGGGATGGAACCGCCGACGCCGATGTCGACCGGGTCGGTGCCGTCCCAGGCGCCCCGGAAGGCCGCGCGTGCCGCCTCGAACATCGGCCCGGTGGCGTCGATGACGCAGGGGGCGCCGTCGTGCTCGAAGGTCACCGTCACCTGCGCGCCCCAGGGCGCGTGCTTCTCCAGGTGGGCGATCAACGCCGCGTACGCCTTCTTCGGGTCGTCGCCCGGCGCGAGCCGGACGCTCAGCTTGGCCTTGGCGGCCGGGACCAGCGCGTTCGGCGCCTCCCCGGTGGCCGGGGCGTCGACGCCGAGCACCGCGAGGGCCGGCTTCGTCCAGAGCCGGTCGGTGATCCGGCCGGTTCCGAACAGTTCGGCCCCGTAGACCAGCCCGGCCTCGGCGCGGAACCGGTCCTCCGGGTAGTCGACCGTGGCGCCCTCGCGGCCGACCAGGCCCTCGACGGCCACGTCACCGGCCGCGTCGTGCAGCGTGGCGAGCAGCTTGACCAGGGTGGTGAGGGCGTCCGGCACGGCACCACCGAACATGCCGCTGTGCACGGCGTGGTCGAGGGTGCGCACCTCCACGAAGCAGTTGACGATGCCGCGCAGCGAGGTGGTCAGCGCGGGCACGCCGATGTCCCAGTTGGTGGAGTCGGCGATGACGATGACGTCCGAGGCGAGCTCCTCGCGGTGCGCGGCGAGCAACTGCTCCAGCGAGTCCGAGCCGTACTCCTCCTCGCCCTCGATGAAGAGGACCACGCCGACCGGGAGCCGGTCGCCGAAGGCGCGCAGCGCGGCGATGTGCGCCATGATGCCGGCCTTGTCGTCGGCGGCGCCCCGGCCGTAGAGGCGGCCGTCCCGCTCCACCGGCTCGAACGGGTCGGACTCCCACAGCGACCGGTCGCCCACGGGCTGGACATCGTGGTGGGCGTACATCAGGACGGTGGGCGCGCCGGGCGGGGCGGGCTTCCTCCCGATCACCGCCGGCTGGCCGCCGGAGCGCACGATCTTCGTGTCGAGGCCGCAGCCGCGCAGCAGCTCCGCCACCGCCTCGGCGGAGCGCTCCAGGTGCGAGTGGTCGAATCCCTCGAAGGCGATGCCCGGGATGCGGACGAGGCGTTCCAGGTCGGCACGGACGCCGGGCAGCTCCCGCTCGACGGCGGCCCGTACCTCGGACTCGGACATGATCGGTGTGGTCATGACCGGCATCGTATGCCGGCCTTACCGCCGCCCACCGCCCGAGCCCGTCCCCAGGTCAGGGGCGGCGGACGTAGTAGCGGGCGGGGTCGTGCGGGAGGCCCGGCGCGCCGTCGACCACGAGGTCCGCCGCGGCCTCGGTGCCGTCGGTGGCGAAATGTGCCCGCTCCCCCGTGTGCCAACGGCGCAGCTCGGGCAGGATCTCCGTGCCGTCCCGGGCGAGCGCGCGGGACAGCCGCAGCTCCGCGGGCGCGGTGACGAAGACCGACCGGGTCAGCTCCGGCCGGACGTGCGCCCGCGCCGCGCTCACCCCCTCGACGATGAGCACCGGCCCGGCCGGCACCGGCACCGGCCGGTCCAGGAAGCACCGCCGCACCCAGCTGTACCGGCGGTAGGCCCCCGGCCGGCCCGCGCGCACCGGGCCGAGCACCCACTCCTCCAGCCGGGACCAGAAGGTGAGCTGGTCGTCCCAGCCGTCGAGCAGGTCGTCGGTGCGGACCACCGGCGGCCGGTCGCCGCCGGGCAGCGCGGCGAGGGCGTCCGCGAGGCGCGCCGCGAAGACGCTCTTGCCCGCGCCGCTCGGCCCGTCGACCGCCACCAGCCGGGTACGCCCCAACCGCGCCGGTCCGGCGAGCACCCGCCGGGCCAGTGCCGCGTACGCCTCGATCACCGCCACCGTCACCCGACCGACGCTAGCGCCGCACCCGGCTCCCGCCGCGAGGACCGTCCCCCGTCCGCTGGATCCTGCCGCTCAGCAGCCCGTTCACCGGGCGGATGGGTCCGGCCACCCGGCATCATCGGGTGGTGCTCCATGACGTGATGTGTCCGGGCGTCGACGCCCTGTTGGAACAGGCCCGGGCCGGACTGCGCCGGCTCACTCCGCACCAGACCGTCGAGGCGGTCCGCAACGGCGCGCTGCTGGTCGACACGCGTACCGAGGGGCAGCGGCGCGAGCAGGGCGAACTGCCGGGGGCGATCGTCATCGACCGGACCGTGTTGGAGTGGCGGCTGGACCCGGCCAGCGGCTGGCGGATCCCCGAGGCGACCGGGTATGACCGCATGGTAGTGGTGGTGTGCCGCGAGGGCTACAGCTCCAGCCTGGCCGCCGCCAGCCTCCAGACGCTCGGCCTGCGCCGGGCGACGGACATGATCGGTGGCGTGCAGGGGTGGCGGGAGGCCGGCCTGCCGATCTCCGACCGCCCGGCCGACGTGCGCTACTGAGGTGCGCCGGGCGGGATGAACGGCAGGCCCGACGGCGGCCCCGACTCGACCAGCCGCCACAGGGCGTCGGTGTCGAGGTGCTCCTCGACCAGGTCGCCGAGGAGGTCCAGGGTGCGCTCGCGGGCGTCGGCGAACGCGGTGTCCGGGGCGACCTTGAAGCCGGCCCGGCCGGCCAGCCGGGCCGCCTCGGTGAGGAACCGGCGGCGGAAGACGTCGGACTCGAAGGCGCCGTGCCAGTGGGTGCCGTGCACCGCGCCGAGCCGGGCACCCTCGCCGGTACCGTCGGCGTAGCGCAGCAGTGGTGGCAGGGCCGGGTCGGCGGCGGAGACGACGCCGTGGTGGATCTCGTAACCGTGGACCGGGACGTCCCCGGCGGCGGTGCCGGCGGCCCGCCGGACGGTCTTGCGCGGGTCGAAGGTGACCTCGATGGGCAGCAGCCCGAGCCCGGGGACGCTGCCCTGCCGGCTCTCCACGGGATCGTGGATCGCCCGGGCCAGCATCTGGAACCCGCCGCAGATGCCGAGCAGCGGCCGGCCGGCCGCGGCGTGCGCCGACACGGCGTCGGCCAGGCCGGTCTCCCGCAGCCAGGCCAGATCGGCCACGGTCGACTTGGAGCCGGGGAGCACCACCAGGTCGGCGGCGGCCAGCTCGGCCGGCTCGACGGTCAGCCGCACCCGGACCCCCGGCTCGGTGGCGAGCGCCTCGACGTCGGTGGCGTTGCTGATCCGGGGCAGCCGGACCACCGCCACGTCGAGCCAGTCGGTGCCCCGGGGCGCCGCCGGCCGGCCGAGCACCCGCCCGTACGCGAGCGAGTCCTCGGCGTCCAGCCAGAGGTCCAGCTCCCAGGGCAGCACCCCGTACGTCGGGCGGCCGGTGACCCGGTGCAGGATGTCCAGCCCCGGCTGGAGCAGCCCGAGGTCACCCCGGAACTTGTTGATCACGAAGCCGGCGACGAGCGCCTGGTCGGCCGGGTCGAGCAGGGCGACCGTGCCGAACATCGAGGCGAACACCCCGCCCCGGTCGATGTCACCGACCACGATCGTGGGCAGTCCGGCGTGCCGGGCCAGCCCCATGTTCACGTAGTCGCCGACCCGCAGGTTGATCTCGGCCGGGCTGCCGGCCCCCTCGCAGATCACCACGTCGTACGCGGCCCGCAGCTCGGCGAGCGCGGCGTAGGCGGTGCCGGCCAGCCGGGGACGCAGTTCGCGGAAGTTGCTCGCGGTGAGGGTGTCGACCGCCTCGCCGAGCAGCACCACCTGGCTGGCGTGGTCGCTGCCCGGCTTGAGCAGCACCGGATTGAAGCGCAGGTCCGGGGCGACCCCGCAGGCGGCGGCCTGCATGGCCTGGGCCCGGCCGATCTCGCCGCCGCGCCCGTCCGGGCCGACCACCACCGCCGAGTTGTTGGACATGTTCTGCGCCTTGAACGGCGCGACGCGCACGCCCCGGCGGCGCAGCCACCGGCAGATGCCGGCGGTGAGCACGCTCTTGCCGGCGTCGGAGGTGGTGCCGGCGACCAGCAGCCCGCCGCTCATCGCCCGCTCCCCTCGGACACTTCGCCCGCTGCGGACCGGGCCAGGCCGCGCAGCACCGACCGACCGGCCGCGCCGACCAGGCGACCGACGGTCACCGGGTAGGTGGCGGCGAGGCCGAGCGCGGCCAGGCCGACCGCGCCGGAGATGCGGGCGGCCCGCTTCAGGTGCCGGGCCTCGGGCCGGGGCCCGTCGCCGAGGAACGGTCGGGTCTCGGCGCGACCGAAGTAGATGTTGCGCCCGCCCAGCCGCACGCCGAGCGCGCCGGCCATCGCCGCCTCGCACTGGCCGGCGTTGGGGCTCGGGTGGTCGTTGCGGTCCCGGCGCCAGATCCGCAGGGCGGCCCGGCGGTCCCCGTGCGCGGCCGGCGCGACCGCGATGGTGAGCAATCCGGTCAGCCGGGCCGGAGCCAGGTTGAGCAGGTCGTCCAGGCGGGCGGCGGGGGTGCCGAAGCGGGCGTGGCGGGGTGAGCGGTGCCCGACCATGGCGTCGAGCGTGTTCGCCGCGCGGTAGCCCAGCAGGCCGGGCAGGCCGGCGACCGCGCCCCAGAGCAGCGGCGCGACGACCGCGTCGGAGGTGTTCTCGGCGACCGACTCGACGGTGGCCCGGGCCAGCTCCGACTCACCCAGGGTCGACGGGTCCCGGCCGCACAGGTGGTTGAGCCGGCCACGGGCGGCGGGCAGGTCACCTCGCTGCAGCGCCCGGGCCATCGCCCTCGACTCGTGGCGCAGGGTGCGACCGCCCAGCACGGTCCAGGTGCCGGCGGCCACCAGCGCCGCGCGGGCCAGCGGGCGACGCCGGGTGGCAAGGGTGCCGGCGACGCCGAGCAGCACCGGGGCGCCGACGGCGAGCGCGGTGAACACGGCTCCGGCCGTGCGGTCGGGCCGGTAGACGCGCTGCTCCAGGGCACCGGCGGCCCGGCCGAACCCGGCCACCGGGTGCCACCGGCGGGGATCGCCGAGCAGCGAGTCCAGGGCGTATCCCGCCACCAGTCCCGCCGCGTTCGCCATGGCGGTCGCCTCCCGCACCCGTCACCACCTCCGGCCGGCCAGCCTAGTCGTACGCGGGGTGGCCACGTCGGCGTCGCCACCCCGCTCCCCGTTGCACGATCCGATGGCTCAGGCGGGCACCGGCGTGCGCCGTCCGCCCCGCCGGCCCCGGCCGGTCGCGGTGACGCCCTCGATGTCGCCGGCCGGCGCCGGCCCGCCGGTGGGGTCGCCGGGCTCCGCGGCCGACTCGTCGTCGCCCTTCCCGTCGTCGCCCTCCTCGTCGTCGCCGTCATCGCCGTCGTCGGCGGTCAGGTCGTCGAACGGGTCGGCCGCCGCGTCGAAGTCACCGGACGGCGGCCCGTCCAGGTCGTCGGGAAGCCCGGGCCCGCCGTGCGGGGCGGCCAACTCCAGCGCGTCGAACTCGTCGTCGAACGGCCGGTCGTCGAGGGAGGTCGGCGCCTGCGCCACCGGCACCGCCTCGGTCGCCTCGCCGGGCACCCGGCGTTCCGCCTCGGCGTCCTCGACCGTGCTGGTCGCCCTGTTCGGGCGGTTGCGCAGGAAGCGCCCCCGGCCCCGGGACAGGTCATGCCCGACCGCCACCGCCTCCAGCTCGTAGAGGGTGCGGTGGTTGCCCGCGTCGTCGGTCCAGTCGCGGGTGTAGAGGCGGCCGGCGACGACCACCGGGTCGCCGACCATCACCGAGGCGGCCACCCCCTCGGCCAGCTTCCGCCAGCAGTTCACCCGGACCCGCAGGCTGTTCCCGTCCACCCACCGGCCGGAGTCCCGGTCGAGCCGGCGGGCCGTGGAGGCGACCTTGAAGTTGGCGACCAGGGTGTTGCTCTGCGTGGTACGGCGCCACTCAGGCGCGGTCAGCACGTTGCCGACGATGGTGACGTACGTATCGAACATCGCCCCTCCCAGGGAGACTCGGCTTGTCGGACCGAGCCTCGACCGGCGGCGCCCCGACCACCAGCCGCGCAGCGCCGGGCTGTGGACGACGGGCAGGCCTGTGGACAACGACCTGATCAAGGTCCCGTCTGTTAGGGACCACGGTCCCTGGGGCGGCGACCCGCGGCGCGACACCATCGACAGGTGTGGGCGGTTCCGGACCCGCACCGACTGGGTAGGGAGTTGATCAACCGAGAGAGAGGGCAGCGAGATGATCCTCCGCTCACTCCGTACGACCGATCGCGAGGTCCGGCGATGAGCGCCGTGACGAACCCGGCGACCGTGGCCGAGTGCCTGCGGGTCGGGGCCGGGTTCGCTCAGGGCGACCGGAACTGGATCGCTGAGCAGTTCGCGACCTTGGACGCCCGGCTCGCGGGATTCCACGCCGACGCGACCGAGCTGGAGGTGTCGGTCAAGGACCGGGACGCCCGGGGCCAGAAGGTGACCCTGGAGTGCTGGATCGCCGGCCGGCAGAAGATCGTCACCACCTCCGGCGAGGAGGACCTGCACGCCGCGCTGAACGACGTCCGGGACGACCTGCGCCGCCGGCTGAACGACGCGAAGACCCGGCAGGAGCCGCGCCACAACAAGCACCTCCGGGAGAACGGCCAGGAGGGCGTCCCCGCGCAGGCCGCCGAACGGACCGACGCGGAGACCGGCTGAGCCCCTCCGCCCCCGTCCGCACCGGTGCGGGCGGGCGGGGGCGCGGGCTACCGCCGGGTAGCGTGGCGGCGTACCGTCACGGTCGTGGAACCCGACGTGCTGGGACCGCCGTACGAGCGGCAGACGATCGACCTGGGCACCGACGGCGAGGGACCGGTCGTCGCGACCCTGGTCCGCCGCCGGGCCGAGCGCCCGACCGGCCGCGCCGTGCTCTACGTGCACGGCTTCGTCGACTACTTCTTCCAGACCCACGTCGCCGACTTCTTCGCCGAGCGGGGCTGGGACTTCTACGCGCTCGACCTGCGCAAGTACGGCCGTAGCCTGCTGCCGCACCAGACCCCGAACTTCTGCCACGACCTGGCCGAGTACTTCCCCGAGCTGGACGCCGCCGCGAAGATCATCCGCGACGACGAGGGGCACGACACCCTGCTCGCCCTGGGCCACTCCACCGGCGGCCTGATCGTCTCGCTCTGGGCGCACGCCCGCCGCGAGGCCGGGCTGGTCGACGGGCTCGTCCTCAACAGCCCGTTCTTCGACATCAACGCCCCCTGGCTGGTCCGTCGACCCCTCGCGGCCGCCGTCTCCCGGCTCGGCCGCAGGGCGCCGCACCGCATCCTCCCGTTCGGGCTCGGCACCGTGTACGGCGAGAGCCTGCACGCCGACCACCGCGGCGAGTGGCGGTACGACCTGGCCTGGAAGCCGCTCGCCGGGTTCCCGGTGCGGGCCGGCTGGATCAACGCGATCCGCGCCGGCCAGCGGCAGCTCCGGGCCGGCCTGGACATCCCGGTGCCGGTGCTGCTCGCCTGCTCCACCCGTAGCTACCGGGGCACCAGGTGGCACGAGAAGGCGACCCTCGCCGACGCGGTGCTCGACGTCGAGCACATGGTCCGCTGGGCGCCCCGGCTCGGCCGGCACGTCACCCTGGCCCGCTTCGACGGCGGGCTGCACGACCTGACGCTGTCCGGCCCCGCCGTACGGGAAAGGGTCTTCGCCGAGGTCGGACGGTGGGCGGAGGGCTTCCTCGGGACCGGCCCGACCGACCGGGTGCCGGACGGCCCGCCGGCGGCGCGGCGGCCGGCCGAGGACCCGGCCGGCGCGGCCGCCGAGGGCTGAGACCCGCCGGTCAGCGGAAGCCGGCGGTCGCCGCCGCGAGGGCCGACCGGATCCGGTCGAACGTCGCGACGGGGTGGCCACCGCCCTCGCCCGACAGCACCAGGCCGAGGCAGTGCAGCGCCAGGTCCCCGTCAGGACTCGTCTCGACGCCGAACACCGGCGCGCCGACGTACCCGGCGGGAAGCTCCGTGTCGACCCGCAGCCCGTCGCCGTCCCGGACGACCCGCTCGATCACCGCTTCGAGAGGCCGCGACCCGTCGTCGCCGACGCCGAGCGCCAGCACGAACGCCGAGCCGGGCTCCGCGCCGACCCGGGCGACCGCGTCGGCCCCCGCGACCACCGCGTCGGTCACCTGCTGGGTACGCCACCGCCAACCCCGGTCCTCGGCATAGCCGTGCAGCCCGCCGGTGGGCATCGCGGCCAGACCCGGCTCCGGCAGGTGCAGCCACCGGTCGGGGAAGCCGGGTAGCACGATCGGCTCCGCCGCCGCGTCGGCCGGCTCGGTCACGCTCGGCCGCAGACCGATCTCCCCGTACGCCGCCCGGGTGGCCGCGTCCGCGGTCAGCAGCCACTCCTGCACCACGTCCCCGTCGTCGGTGGCGCCGACCAGTTCGGTGTAGAAGAAGGCGGTGCCGAAGCCGTGGCCGGCCGCGCCCGGCCGGTCGTACTGGCTGACGGGCAGGATGGACCGCCCGAGCAGCTGGCACAATTGGTAGACGATCTCGTTCTCGGTTTCCTGGTCGAGCAGCACGTCGCCGAGGGTACGGACCTCGGCCGGCGCGGCTGCCCGAGACCCGCAAATCCCGGGTGCCCGCGGAGAAGCCCTCATGGCACCCTGATCATCGGCGAGGCCGCGACCACCCGTTCCCCCGTCGGACCCGGGTACGGCGGTACCCTCTTGGCGCGACACCGTCGCCGCGCGCCCGTAGCTCAGCGGATAGAGCAGGGGACTTCTAATCCCAAGGCCGCAGGTTCGAATCCTGCCGGGCGCACCAACGCTGTCCCAGGTCAACGGCATTTCGCTGCCGACCTGAGTAGACCTGCAAGGTGCCGAACCCGGTCACGGCGCCTGGACTGGGCTCATGCCGGCGACCTGAGTGACGCCAGACCGCCGGGAAGGTCCGGCACTCGTCACACCGAGGTGTGGCTTGCGCGAGTCGGCTCTCGGTGGCACCGCGAGAGTCGTGCCTTACTCGGCCCAGGGCTGGAAGCCGGTGTCGAGGACGGCTTCGAGGGAGGCGCGCAGTCGGGCCGCCGCGCCGGCTCCGAACTTCTCTTCGAACCGGGTCTGCATCGCCTCCCACAGTGGAAACGCCGCCTTCATCCGGGAGAGGCCGTCCGGCGTGATCGAAACGATCCGTGCACGTCGGTCGGCTGCCGACGGCTCGACGGTGACCAGGCCTTCCCGCGCGAGCGGCTTGAGGTTCGAGGCCATCGTCGTGCGGTCCATGGCGATCATGTCAGCGAGGCTGCTGATGGTCATGTCTCCGTGAGCACTGAGCTTCTGCAGGATGCTGAACTGCGTCGCACGAAGACCGGACGAGGCCAGCGCCTTGTCGTAGGTCGCGCCGAGATACCGGGCTGCCTTGCGCAGTGCCAGGTTGTTGCACCGGCCGATGGGTCTCGTCACCGCAGTGTTCATCGTGTCCTCCAAGCTTCCCCAACACCAGAATAGGAGCAACTGCTCCCATATGTGAAGGGGGTCACCTCGGCTCGACGGGCCGTTCCGCCAATAGGAGCATATGCTCGTAACTCCGCCAGTGGAGCTGCCTGGCGGTCCGCTGTGCGACCGAGGCAAGGAAGAAGGACATCCCATGGATCTGAGGCTCGAACTCATCATGCTGCCGGTATCCGACGTCGATCGGGCCAAGGCCTTCTACGAGGCGGCGGGATTCCGCCTGGATCTCGACAAGGCCGTCAGCGAGGAGTGGCGGGCGGTGCACTTCACGCCGCCCGGTTCTGAGTGCTCGATCATGTTCGGCCGCGGGATCACCTCCGCCGCACCCGGCTCGGTCCAGGGCCTGTACCTCGTCGTCTCGGACATCGAGGAGGCCCGCGCGGAGCTCGTCGGTCGCGGCATCGAGGTGAGCGAGGTGTTCCACGATGCCGGCGGGACCGTGTACCACGGCCACGACGGCGGAGACGTCGTCCACCGCGCCGGCGGCCAGGCGCGGATCGCCGGCCCGCACCCCACCCGTGCCGACTACGGCTCCTTCGCCACCTTCAGCGACCCGGACGGCAACGGCTGGGTACTCCAGGAGGTCAAGAAGCGGGCCCCCGGCCGCTGACACCACCTCAGTCACCGAGGGCGCGACGGGCCGGGCGCAGCCTACGTGGCGGCCGGCCCGTTCCGCCCTCGGCGCATGGGACCGCGTCGGCCGCGTCGCCGCGCAGCTCCCCGACGAAGGACCAGCGCGTTGCAGGTAAGGGCCAGGCACCGAGAGGCGGCTGCCGCCGGGCGCCCTCCGCTCCCCTTACGTGACCACCGCCATACGCCGTACGGTGCCCCAGCTGGGCCGACCGGTGACCGGGGCACAACGGCGCCCGGCCGAGATCCAGGCCCGGGCCACGGCCCTCCCTCGGCGACCCGAGGCGCGACCTCGGGCACCGTCGCCGGCACGCAGCGGCATCAGCGGGGCGCTTCGACGGCGAGCCGGCGCACCGCAGACACGACCAGGGCGCCTCGGCCCGGCAAGCCCCGCTTCCGCGGAAGCCGCAAGATCGACAGAGTTACAGGAGCAGTGATGGAGGAAGCGGTGACGAACGAGGCACCCCGCACCTACGACGTGGTCGTCATCGGCGCGGGCCCGGTCGGCGAGAACGTGGCCGACCGGGCCAGCGCCGCCGGGCTCAGCACCGTGATCGTGGAGCGCGAACTGCTCGGCGGCGAATGCTCGTACTGGGCCTGCGAGCCCAGCAAGGCGCTGCTACGGCCGGTGCTGGCACGCGCCGACGCCCGCCGCGTCCCCGGGCTGCGCCAGGCAGTGGCCGGGCCGCTGGACGTCGAGGCGGTCCTCGCGCACCGTGACAAGATGTCCGCGTACTGGAACGACGAGAACCAGGTCGGCTGGCTGAACGCAGTCTCCGTCGACCTGATACGCGGCCACGGCCGGCTCGACGGCCCCCGCCAGGTGGCGGTGCAGACCCCTGACGGCGACACCGTCCGGCTGACCGCACGGCACGCCGTCGCCATCTGCACCGGCACCAGCGCGGCCCTGCCCGACACACCCGGACTCGACACCGTACGCCCCTGGACCAGCCGTGAGGCCACCAGCGCCGACCACGTACCAGGCCGTCTCGCCATCGTCGGCGGCGGCGTGGTGGCCGTCGAGATGGCAACCGCCTGGCAGGCGCTCGGCGCCCAGGTGACCATGCTGGTCCGCGGCGACGCCGGACTACTGCCGAGGATGGAGCCGTTCGCCGGCGAACTGGTCGCGGACGGGCTTCGCGAAGCCGGCGTCGACATCCGGTTCGGGGCCTCTGTGACATACGTCGCGCGCGAGGACGGCGAGGTGCGGATGACGCTGGCCGACGGCGCAGAACTGGCCGCCGACGAGATCCTGTTCGCCACGGGCCGAGCCCCGCGGACGGCGGACCTCGGCCTGGAGACCGTCGGTCTCACCGCGGGCGACTGGCTGACCGTCGACGACACCGGCCGGGTGACCGCCGTCGCCGACGGCTGGCTCTACGCCGCCGGCGATGTCAACCACCGGGCACTGCTGACCCATCAGGGGAAGTACCAGGCCCGGATCGTCGGCGCCGCCATCGGCGCCCGCGCCAAGGGAGAGCCGGTCGACGACGCCAGGTGGGGCGGGCACGCCACGACCGCCGACGGCGCGGCCGTGCCGCAGGTCGTCTTCACCGACCCGGAGGTCGCGTCCGTCGGCCTGACCACGCGCGAGGCGGAACGGGCCGAACGCCGGGTCGAGGTGGTCGACTACGACATCGCACGCGTCGCGGGCGCCCACCAGTACGCCGAGGGCTATCGCGGCCAGGCCCGCATGCTGGTCGATGTGCACCGCGGCACGGTGGCGGGGGTCACCTTCGTCGGGCCCGGCGTCGGGGAACTGCTGCACTCGGCCACCATCACGGTCGCAGGCGAAGTGCCGGTGGAACGGCTCTGGCATGCCGTGCCCGCGTTCCCGACGATCAGTGAGGTCTGGCTGAGGCTGCTGGAGACCTACCGGGACCGGCAGCAGGAACGAAATCGGCCGTAGTGTCGCACCTGATCGCGGGCACACGGTGCACCAGCATGGCACCGGCAACTAGTGGGATCATGCGGAAACGATGATCGGTTCGTCCGGTAACCCGTCTGTGAGCAGGTGCCGGAGCAGTTGAGGAAACCCGGCGGGCCACAACGTATCTCGGCTCAACGAACTTCGCTCGGGTCGCCTGGCGCGGGTCTGGTAGCCCAGAGTGGACCGTGCGGAGTGGCGCATGACACGGCGGTCGCCCGGTGCCGACTCAAGTGATGGTGGCCACGATGGCGGTAACGCGCAACAACGGGCCAGGAGCAGCAACAATGGGTCTGGAAAAGGAGGGAACCGTGCTTGAGGAGCGTGAGTCCGGGATGCGGTTCTCGGACGAAGAATTCGCGGCTCAGCGTATCCAGCGGTTCGGCCGGTTGCCCGCCCAGATACGACCCGAGGATCACGTCGTACTGGTCGAGTCCAGCGCTCGCCCCGGCCGGCCGGCGGCGGCTGGCAGCGATGATGAGTGGATGGTGCGCAACCCGTGCTTCTGACCGCCGACCAGATCTAGGCCACCGCCGGCCGTGGGATTGGTTGAGCGGCAGCAGCTGATGGCTTGCCGAGGAATAACTCGCTGATTCCGGTTCTTCCGGCCACAAATGTGATATGAGGTTCCACGACCTGCGAAGGTCCGTGCAGAGGTGCAAATGCTGGGCCAACGGTAGTCCAGACATCGCTGCAGGTCGCGGGCCTCTAGCAAACCTTAGGGATCACCTGTCAGTGCCGTTACCGCCATTCGGACAGCCAAGGCCACTCACTGACCCCCTGGCGGCGTCCTATCGCTGAGCGCGCCAGCGCTTGACGTCGTGAGCGACCAGTACCAGCCCCAGCAGGATCATGGGCACTCCGAGCCAGCGCCTCCAGTCATGCGCGCTCGTCACGTAGTCCACTCCTCCGCCCGTCAGGACCAGTCCCGGAAGAAGTCCCAGAACACGCCCGCCCTCCCGCCGCTCATCTGTGCCGAGACCGTACCGCTGGACCCGCCCTCCGACGCCCGACGCCCGCGGCGCCAGCCCGACGTGCAACCTTTCGCCCCGCCACCGGCGACATAGAAGCGACCAGAGCCCACCGTCCACGCGGCCGAACTAGGGAGCAGGATGCGGCCAGACCTCGAACGGGAGTACGTCGAGTACGTGCAGGCGCGATTGCCCCGCCTACATCGAACGGCGTACCTACTCTGCGCCGACGCGTTCCAGGCGGACGACATCGTCCAGGCGACGCTCACGGCGCTCTACGTGAACTGGAAGCGCGCCGCCGGCGCCGACAACCTCGACGGGTACGTGCACCGGATCATGATGCGGCGCTACCTCGACGAGCGGCGGCGCGGGTGGTCCAAGGTGCTGCTCGGCGACCGCCTGCCGGAGCAGTCCGCCCCGGTCGATCACGCCGTGGAGGAGCGGGACGCGCTGGTGACGGCGTTGCGATCGCTGCCCAGGGGGCAGCGCGCCGTCGTGGTGCTGCGCTACTTCGGCGACCTGTCGGTCGAGGCGACCGCGGAAGCCCTCGGATGCTCGACGGGCAACGTCAAGAGCCAGTGTTCGCGGGGGCTTGCCGCGCTGCGTGAGGCGCTCGACGGACGGCAATCGGTCACGGTCGCACAAGGAGGGAGGGATCGGTCATGAACGAGGAACAGGAACTGCGGGACCGGCTGGCAGCGGTCGAGGTGCCGCCCAGCCGTATCGAAATTGACGCACTGGTCAGCGCCGGTCGCCGGCGTGCCTTTCGCCGCCGCTCGGTCCAGGGGGTCGGGGGCGTGGCGCTGGCGACAGCCCTGCTGCTGGCGGTGCCGTCGATCCTGACCAGGGCGGGAGCGCAGCCGGCCGCCGGCCTGGCCGAAGCCTCGGCCGATCCGACAGCCACAGTGGAGCCGACCGGCGCAACCGACCCGACCGCGTCACCGGCGGCGACGGCCTGGGACGGCCACTGCACGATGATGGAGCTGCCTGTGCCGGGCGGCATGAAGGACGTCACGGCCGACGCGGTGGATCCGGCCGGGTGGTACGTGGTCGGGAACAGCGTCGTCGGGCAGGACTTCCGGCCGGTGCTGTGGACCGACGGGCAGCCGCAGGCGCTGCCGGTGCCCGGGCAGTCGGTCCAGGTGACCGCCGTCAACTCCAGCGGGATCGCGGTGGGCCTGGTGGAGAACGGGCCGCAGGAGGAATACGTCTTCCGCTACGAGAAGGGCGCGTACACGCGGCTGCGCACCCCGCCGGGGAACTGGCACGTGTACCCGACCCCGGCGATCAACGCGGGCGGCGACGTCGTCATCAACGCGGAGCCGCGCGGGAACTCGGGGGGCAAGGACAGCATCGTCCTGCTGTGGAAGGCCGGGTCGACGACCGCGGCAAAGCTGCGGCTTCCCGACGGCGCCAACGCCTACGACATCACCGACGACGGCACGATCGTCGGCGCGATCTACCGCAACGGCGTCGCGACCACGGCGTACGCCTGGGACCAGCAGGGCAAGGGCCGGAAGCTGAAGGCGCCGGCCGGCGAGACCGGCGCCGCCTACGCGGCAGAGGGCGACTGGGCGACGGGCGGCCTGTGGCCGTCCCATTCCGGCGCGCTGTGGAACATCCGGACCGGCGAGGTCACCGACCTGGACAAGGAGGGACCGGGACAGTCGGTCAACGCGGTCGGCTGGGTGGTCACCAATGGCGTCCTGGTGCGGGACGGCGCCGCTGTCGACCTCAGCGTGCCGAGCGGGCAGGCCGGCTTCGCCTCGGCCGTGTCCGACACCGGACTGGTCGTGGGTCAGGCGCGAAGCAGTGACAGCAACGACCACCAGAACCTGGGACCGCGCGTGTGGCGATGCTGACGCAGCCGTAGGCGACGGCGCGGCCGGTGGCGGGGAACCGCACCGGCCGCGTCGTCGCCGCCCGGGGCGTCATTCCCCGACGGTGCCGAAGGTCGGCGCGCCGGCGCTGCCGTACGTCAGCATGGTCACCCCGCTGGGCGAGGTGCGGCTGTCGGTCATCCGCAGGCCCGCCGGCGGCACGCCCTCGGCGAAGAGTCGCTGCCCGCGGCCCAGGACCACCGGGAAGACCAGCAGGTGGTACGTGTCGATCAGCCCTTCCCGCATCAGCGACCGGGCCAGCGCGCCGCTGCCGTGCACCTGGAGCTCGCCGCCGGGGCGGTCCTTGAGCTCGGTGATCGCGGTAGCCAGGTCGCCGTCGAGCCGCTGCGAGCCGGACCAGGTCAGCTCGTCCTTGCGGTTGGTGGCGACGTACTTGGGCAGCCGGTTGAGCGGGTTGTCCGGTCCGCCCTCGGCCGGGTCGGTGACGTGCGGCCAGTAGGCGGCCATGATGTCGTACGTGCGCCGGCCGAGCAGGAGCGAGTCGGCCCGGCCGAGGATCTCCCCCATCCACCCGCCGACGGTCTCGTCGAAGTGCGGCGGCAGCCAGCCACCCAGGTCGAACCCGCCGCTGACGTCCTCGTCCCGGCCGCCGGGGGCCTGCATGACGCCGTCCAGGGTCAGAAACGTGGTGACGGTGAGTCGCATGACGTGTCTCCTCCGGTCGGGCCGGCCCCGCGCCGGCTCTCACCATGCCGACGGCTGAAACGGCACCAATTCGACGACACCAACGACAATGTGACCTAGGCCACATCAGGTCAGCGACCGTCGGCGGACGGCAGCGGCACCACCCGCTCCTCGTGCACCTGGATCTCGGCGCGGAACCGGTGCGCGGTCGGATGCCAGATCTCGTCGAACGGGCCCATGACGTCCCCGCCGACCCCGCGCCGGCGGACCCGGGCCGCCAACCACCGCAGGAGCGCCAGGACGGCCCCGAGACAGCCGACGACGAGCAGGATCGCCAGGACTTCCGCCATCGACCCACCGTACGGCAGCCGCCCGCCGGTGGGGCGACCGAGAACGACGGGCGAGGTGGTCGCCGAGATCGGCTGACCGTCAGGGCTTCCGGGCGAACAGGTACGCCTGTGGGTGCCGCAGCCCCTCACCCGGCTCCTGCCGCATGGTCGCGGTGACCAGGTGGGTGGGCTCGGTCATCCGCCGACCGTAGCCTCCGGGACCCGCTCGTAGACCGAGACGTGGCGACGGCTGGCGGCGGTGAACGGGGGTGCGGTCCCAGAAGTCCCAGCGTTCGCGCAGCCGCATGCCGGCCAGCCGGGCCATCAGGTCCAGCTCGCTCGGCCAGCAGTACCGCAGCCCCAGCGGGCGCAGCGTGGTGCCCGCCGCGTCGAAGGTCACCCGCTGGTAGGTGACCGCCTGGGCCACCGGGTCGTGCTGGAGGAACTCCATGCTCACCGAGTCCTCGTCGATCGCCCGGGTGGTGACCCGCTGGTTCCGGTCGAACTCGGTCAGGTCCTGGATGAACGCCTCGACCACGAAGCGGCCGCCCGGGGCGAGGACCCGACCGACGTTGACGAAGCAGTCCACCTGCCGGTCCTGGTCGGGCAGGTTGAAGAACGTGTTGAAGACCAGGTACGCGAGGTCGTACGGCCCGTCCACGGCGACGTCGGCCATGTCACCGAGCACCACCGGGATGTCGGCGCCACCGGCCCGGGCGCGCAACTGCTCCAGCATCAGCGGTGAGCCCTCGATCCCCTCGACGGTGATGCCGCGTCGGGCCAGCGGCAGCGCCACCCGCCCGGTGCTGATGGCGAGTGGTCGTTCAGTCCACTCATGACGGCCACTCAACCAACGGCCTCCGGGACGCGCCATCGAATTCGTTGACAGGCCGACCGCTGTTCCTCGGTGCCCCCGTACCCGATCCGCACGAGGTTGCCCAGCAGCGGTGGCTGCTGCGCGCGGCGGCGGTGACCGCCGCCCTGCCGCCGCTGCTCGCGCTGCTGGCCGCGGCCCGCGAGCGTCGCCGCGGTCCGGCCCTGGCCTGGTCGGTGGCGCTCGTGCTCGGCATCGCCGTCGCCGTTGCCCTGCTCCGCGCTGCCGCCGGCTGACCCCGTCCGGCGCACCGATGCCCCGGGACGGCAGCCGTGGATCGGATGGCACTGCCACGCTCGCCGGTCCGGACGCAGGAAGGGGTGAGGCGGCGGCCGGGGGATCCGGCCGCCGCCTCGCCGCGCCGGTTGAGGCGCGGGTCGCGGCGCCGTACGGAGGACCGGGGGGCTGGTCATCCGGGCGGGGCCGCGGTGCCGACGCCGGGCGGGCGGGAGGGGGGGGTGTGCCCGCCCGGCGTCGGAGGTCAGTTGGTGGGTCGGGCGGTCGGCTTGTGGCCGGCGTCCGGGGCGTCGGGCCGGGCGGTCGGGGCGGTGGTCGGGCGGGCGCCGGGCTTGCCCGCCGGGTGGCTCGGGGTGGCCGTGGGCCGGGCCGCCTGGCTCGGCTTGCCCTTCTCGGTGGCGAGCAGCCTGTCGCAGTACGCCGCCACCTTCTCCTGGTCGCCGGCGGTGGTGATCAACACGCGGAACGCCGGGTTCTCCAGCGCCTTGCCCGGGTTGTCGCCCGCACCGGCCCGGTACGCCCGGCAGAGGCCGACCAGGTTCGGCGAGGGGCTGCCCTTCGCGTCACCGGCGCCCTTGCCCTTGTCGGCCGCGTCGGACGGCTTGCCGGTGGCGTGCGCCGAGGGCTTCGCGGATGGATCGGTGAGCGGGTTGGGCAGGGTGCCGGTCGCGGCGGCGAACGCGACCCCACCGGTGGCGGTGACGGCGACGACCGCCGCGCCGACCTTGAGGGTGAGGAGTTTCGCGAGGGCGATCTGTGACATCAAACGGCTCCGTTAGGGGGTTGGTGTACGGACGTGCCGTCCCGCGCCTCCGGAACAGCGCACCGCCCGACGAGTGCCGGACGGTGGGACGGACGCACCGGGCGACCAGCAGCGGGCTGGGGACGGCCGGCTGACAACGCGTACCGACGACACCGCTGAGTGATCAGTCGGCGACGCCGGAGGCGTGCTGGTCGAAGATCCGGTGCATGCATTCCGTGCCCCTCAGCGCCGCCGCTGCGCCAGATGTCACACCGTCACCGTCCGGCACCGCGACCCAACCGACGGCGACCGACGGGCCGGTCAGGTCAACCGACCGGCGCCGGCCGCGCGCCAAGCGGCAGCGCGGCCAGCCCGAACGCGGCGAACACCGCCCGGTCCTGGAAGACCACGTTGCGGCTGACCCGCCCACCGGTGATGGTGAGCACCTGGAGGGTGTGCGGCAGGTACCCGTCCCCGTCCCGCACGTACGCGGCCAGCGCGGGCTGCCCGTTCGCGGCGGTGGGGACCAGTCGCCAGTCGGTGCCGCGCAGCGCCAGGATCCGGGCGATGAACCGGCCGTAGCGCTCCCGGCCGACGTACCAGTTGAGCACCGGCGGCATCTCCAGCACGGCGTCGTCGGTGAGCAGCCGGGTCAGCCCGGCCACGTCGGCCCGCTCGAACGCCGCCATGTACCGGTCGACCAGCGCCCGCTGCTCCGGGTCGGCCGGCTCGGTCACCTGCTCCTCCCGGACCGCCGTCGCGCCGAGCCGGGCCCGGGCCCGCTGCAACCCGCTGTTCACCGCCGCGGGCGTGGTGTCCAGGGCCTCGGCGATCTCGGCGGTCGACCAGTCGAGGACCTCGCGCAGGATCAGGACGGCCCGCTGCCGGGGCGGTAGCAGCTGCATCGCGGCGACCAGCGCGAGCCGCAGGCTGCCCCGGGCGGCGACCACGGTGGCCGGGTCGAGCAGCGCGTCCGGCAGCGGCTGCAACCAGGGCACCTCGCCGACCACCATGGGCGCCTCCGGGTCGGGGTTGGGCGCCACGAAGTCCGAGGGCAGTGGCCGGCGGACTCGGGTCCGCAGCGCGGTGAGGCAGGCGTTGGTGGCGATCCGGTGCAGCCAGGTGCGCAGCGAGGCGCGCCCGTCGTCGTACCGGTCGAAGGCCCGCCACGCCCGCAGCAGCGTCTCCTGCACCAGGTCCTCCGCCTCGTGCACCGAGCCGAGCATCCGGTAGCAGTGGGCCAGCAACTCCGGCCGGTACGGGCCGGTCCGCCGATCGAAGTCCTCGCTGGTCACCGTCACCGCTCCACCCTCCCGGCCGCACGCCCTCCCCATACCTACCGGCTCGGTCGCCGGAATTCATCCCTGCCGGGTCGATGAGTTGCGGCAGGCCGCCAAGTAGGTACCGGCGGAAGGTACCCCGTGCGGAAGGACGACCATGACCGACACCACGACCATCGACACCCGAGCCCGGGCCACCTGGGTGCTGGCCCGGGGTGCGGCCGGGTGGCGGGTCGAGGCGTACCACAAACTGCCCGGCCTGACCGCCGTCCCCGGCCGCCCGCTCCGCAGGCGGGCGGCCGCGGGCGGTCACGGGGTGAACCGGACGCTGACCGGCCCCGCCGGATAATCGGGATGATCCGCTCGGCCGGGTCGTCCACCATCGACGTATGCCGCACCATCGACCGGCGGAGCCGGACATCCAGCGTTACTACACCGAGGTGTTCGCCGAGGCGGATCGGCTGCACCGGACGCCGCAGGGCCGGCTGGAGGCGCGGCGCACCCGGGACCTGCTCGCCCGTCTGCTGCCCGCGCCGCCGGTGACGGTGCTGGACGTCGGGGGCGGCACCGGCGCGTACGCGGGGTGGCTGGCGTCGGCCGGGCACCCCGTGCACCTGGTCGACCTGGTGCCGGCGCACGCGGCCGCCGCCCGGACGGCATACCCGGAGGTCACCGCGACCGTCGGGGACGCCCGTGCCTTGCCGCTGCCCCACAGCTCGGTCGACGCGACCCTGCTGCTCGGCCCGCTCTACCACCTCACTCGGCGGGCGGACCGGGTGACTGCGCTGCGCGAGGCCGCCCGGCTCACCCGCCCCGGCAGGCCGGTGGTCGCGGCGGTGATCAGCCGCAACGCGGCCCTGATCGACCTCACCGCACAGGGCCGGGTGGACGAGCGCAGCCGCCCGCTGCTGCTCCGGGAGTACGCCACCGGGGTGAACGACCCGGAGACCGGCTTCACCACGGCGTACTTTCACCGGCCGGAGCAGGTGGTGGCGGAGTTCATCGCGGCGGGCCTGCCGGCCCCGACCCTGTACGGGGTGGAGGGTCCGCTCTGGCCGCTGCTGAACGCGCTGGACACCGGCCCGGAGGACCGGCTCTTCGCCGACGCGGTGGCCTGTGCCGAGGCGTTCGAGCAGGACCCGGCGGTGCTCGGCGCCAGCTCCCACCTGCTCGCGGTCGCGCCCGCCTGAGTGGTTGACAGCCGGCGGCGAGGGCCGCGGTCGCGGGCCGGAGAGCAGCGGGTCAGCGGGCGTCACGCATCCAGAGCGGCAGTGCGCGGGTGTCGTCCTGGCCGTGGCCGGCGGCGTGCACCGCCTCGCCCACCTGCCGGGCGGCGTCGACCAGCGGCAGCCGGGGCTCGACGGCCAGGCAGAGCCGCAGGTCCTTGGTGAGCATGTCGACGGCGAACCCGGCGGTCCCCGGCGGCCCGGCCTGGAGGACCTGGCGGACGCCCGGGTAGGCCGCGCCGAGCGGACCGGCCGCCATCAGCTCGTCCACCACGTCGGCTGGGAGGTCGAGGGTGGCGGCGAGGCGGAGCGCGTCGCCGATCCCGGCGAGGGCCAGCCCGAGGCTGAGGTTGCGGACCAGCTTCGCCGCACTGCCGGCCCCGGTCGTCCCGACGTGCCGCACCTGCCGCGGGTCGCCCCAGAGCTCCAGTACCGGGCGGGCCGCCGCGACGTCCGGCTCCTCGCCGCCGGCCAGCACGCCGAGGGTGCCCTCGGTGGCCGGGCCGACCGACCCGTAGACCGGCGCGTCCACGTAGCGCAGTCGATGCTCGCGCAGCCGGGACGCCATCCGCCGGGAGGCGCCGGGGCCGATCGTGCTGCCGTCCACCACCAGCGTGTCCGGGTCCGCGCCGGAGGCCACCCCGTCCGGGCCGAGCAGTACCTGCTCGACCGCCTCCGGGTCGGCCAGCATCAGCACGACCACGTCCCGGTCGGCCGCGGCGGCGGCCGGGGTGTCCGCCACCGCGGCCCCCTCGGCCGCCAGGGCGTCGGCCTTGCCTCGGGTGCGGTTCCAGACGGTCAGGTCGTGCCCGGCCCGGAGCACGTGTCGGGCCATCGGCGTGCCCATTCGACCGAGCCCGAGGAAGGCGACCCGGAGTCGCCGCGCGTCGTCACCCATGCCGGCAGTCAACCGCACGGCCGGCTCGCCCGCGCGGCGACCGGCGGGACCGCGGCCACCGTTCGGCCCAGCGACGCCCCGCACCAAGGGTGACTAGTTGCGGTTTGACATGTTATTCTCCGGCGTCGATCCAGGCCGGACGGACCCGACCGGGTCGCTGCCGGAAGGACCTCCCCGATGCCGGTCGTAGCCGCCACGACCTCGCCGCCGACGCCACTGGGCGGGCCGGCCGGCGGCGCGTTGACCCTGATCTTCACCACCGTGCCGGCGCTGCTCCGGCTCACCTGCGGCCTGGTCGCCGCGGTGGTGGCCCTGGCGGTCCGCACCCCGCCCGTCCGGGTCGCGCTGCTGGTGCCGGCGGTCGTCGCGCTCACCGCGTGGTCCGCCTGGTACGCCGTCCGCGCGTTCCGGCACGGGATCGGTGGCGGGCTGGTGGCCGGCGACGTCGCGCTCACCACCGCCGCCGGGTTGACGATCCCCTGGCTGGTCGCGCCGGAGGTGCTGCCCGGCGAGGTCAGCTGGATCGCGGTGCTGGCCAGCACCACAGTGATCAACGCGCAGCTGACCGCCCCGGCCCGCTGGTCGGTCCCGGCCGGGCTGGTGGTCACCATCGCTTACGCGGCCGGCGCGACCGCCGCCGGCAACCCGGCCGAGGCACGGGGGCACGCGGTGACCCTGCTGGTGCAGATCGGCTGCGCGGCGATGATGAGCGCGGTGATGCGGCGCCGGAGCGGGCGGGCGGACGCCGCCTTCGCCGACTATCAGCGGCTGGCCCGGGACGCGGTGGTGGCGCGTACCGCCCGGGAAGCCGAGCGGCGGCAGAACCGGGATCTGCACGACACGGTGCTCGCCACACTGACCATGGTCGGGCTCGGCGCGGTGCCCGGTCCGTCGGCGGCGCTGCGCGAGCGGTGCGCGGCCGACCTGCGTACCCTCGCCGCGCTGGCCGACGCCCGGTCGGTGCCGACGCCCGGCACGGTGGCGCTGGACGACCGGCTGCGCGCGATCCTCGCCCGACTGCCCGAGCTGCCGGTGGCCGCGACGCTGCCGCCGTGCGCGGTGCCGGCGGAGGTTGCCGCGGCCGTCGCCGACAGCGCCGCCGCCGCACTGGCCAACGTGGTGCGGCACGCGCCAGGTTCGTCCGCCACGCTGCGCCTGACCCGGGTCGGGGACGCCGTCGTGGTCGAGGTGGCCGACGACGGGCCCGGCTTCGACCCGGCCACGGTCCCCGCCCACCGGTACGGGCTGCGCGAGTCGATCCACGGCCGGATGTCCACGGTGGGCGGTCGGGCAGAGGTGACTTCCGCCCCTGGCGCCGGCACCCGGGTGCGGCTGGAGTGGACCGGTGTCGACTGAGTCCGGTCCGGCGTTGACCGCCGCCGCCCCCGGCTCGTGGGCCGGGGCGGCCCGGCGCGTCCTCCGGCCGCGGATACCGGAATCGGCGCACACCGAGCCGGCGGCGGGTCGGCCGGTGGGCACCGCGGCGGCGAGCGCCGTCGCCGACGCCTCCGACCGGGGCGCCCGGGTCGCGGCGGTCACCGTCGCGCTGGCCTGGCACCTGGCGATCGACCTGCCGGGGCTGCTCGGGGCGGGGCTCGACCCGGCCGCCTCGGCGATGGTCGCCGCCGGCTGGCTGGTGACCGCGGCGGTCGGCGTAGCGGTCGGCGTACGCCTGCTGCGCGGCGGGCTGCCGCCCGCCCGGCGGCTGACGGTGCTGCTGCTGGTGGTCGACGCGGCGGTCTTCACCGCCGCCGGAGAGCGCGGACTCTTCGACGACGCCAACTGGGCGTGGGGCGGGCTGGTCTGGTTCTTCCTGCTGGTGCTCTGGCGGCGGCCGGTCGGATGGCTGCTCGCGCTGCTCGGCGCGCATGCGGCGATCGCCCTCGGCGCGGTGCTCGGCCACGGCACCACCGCCCCGGCCGATCTCACCCGGTACGCGATGTACGTCTACGGCACCTCGTCGCTGCCGGTGGCGTTGTTCGCCGGTGCCGCGGCGATCACCGTCCTGGCCTGGAACCGGGCCGACACGGCGGCCGCGGCGCTCGCGGTCGAGGCGGAACGGATCGCGGCGGAACGGGCCCGCCGGGAGCGGCAGGCCCGGCTGGCCCTGGCCGGCGGCACCGCCGAGGAGGTGCTCGCCGCCCTCGCCGCCGGCGAGGCCGACCCGGCCGACCCCGAGGTGCGCCGCCGCTGTGTGCTGGCCGCGGCTCGGCTGCGCCGGCTCATCGCCGAGTCGGACGACGTGCCCGATCCGCTGCTGCACGAGCTGCGCGCCGCCGCCGACCTGGCGGAACGCAAGGGCCTGCCGATCGAACTGGTCGCCGTCGGCAGCCCGCCGGAGCTGCCCGTCGAGGTACGCCGGCGGCTGGCCGACCCACTCACCACGGCGCTCTCCGACGCCCGCGGCTGGGCCCGGCTTACCGTGGTCGCCAACCCGGACGAGGTGGTGGTCAGCATGGTCACCCCCGACCACGAGGGGCCGGATGCGACCGGCCCACCCGACCCGGGCGGGGACGGGCCGGTGGACCAGGTGGAGGAGCGGGGCGGGGGGATCAGATGGACGCAGATCAGGTGGCGGAGGACGTGACCGGCGGGCGGCCGATCGGGGTGGCGATCGTGGACGACCATCCGGTGGTCATCGACGGGGTGCGCGCCTGGCTGGCCACCGAGCCGGGGCTGTGCGTACTGGCCACCGGGGACGATCCGGACGCGGTGCTGCGGGACGCCCCCGACGCCGACGTGATCCTGCTCGACCTGCGACTGCACGGGCGGATGATGATCGACAAGCTGGCCGAGCTGAGCGCCGCCGGGCGGCGGGTGGTCGTCTACTCCGAACACACCGACCCCGACACCATGCTCGCCGCGCTGGACGCCGGGGCGGCGGCGTTCCTCGCCAAGCACGAGGGGCGCGAACACTGCGTGGCAACCGTGCTCGCGGCGGCGACCGACCGCCCCTACGTGCCGCCGGCGCTCGCCGGGGCGATGGTGGGCGACCACCGGCCGGACCGGCCGGCCCTGTCCGACAAGGAGCGTGAGGCCCTGCTGCTGTGGTTCCAGTCGATGTCGAAGGCGTCGGTGGCGCGCCGGATGCGGATCAGCGAGCACACCGTGAAGCAGTACGTGGACCGGGCGCGGATCAAGTACGCCCGGGCGGGTCGACCGGCCGCGACCAAGGCGGCGCTGCTCGCCCGGGCGATCGAGGACGGACTAGTCCGGCCGGAGGAGATCTGCGTCTACCGGTCACAGGCGCGGTCCGACCGGCCGACCCCCTAACGGGTGTCATGACAGCCGCCCCCGCGTCGACCAGGCTCGACGTACCGCCAACCGTCACCGGGAGGTCGTGACCGTGCAGGAGGACGCCGCTCCCTTCTTCATCCGGCCGCACCGCTTCGACGCGGATGACGACGCCACCCGCCCCCTGCTCGACCGGCGCCACGCGCTCGTCCCCGAACCGGGCGAACAGGTGCTCGGCCAGCACCCGCTCCAGGTGGCCGGGCACCTGCTCGGCCCGACCGAGAGCGCCCGCGCCTGGAGTCTCCCCGCGCCGGCCACGGTCACCGTGACCGAACGGCGGCTCGCGTACGTGTGCTCCGGTTCGGAACTGTCCCTGGTCCCCGGGCGGGACGGCCGGGCGGGTGCCCGGCACCGGCGCTCGGTCCGGCTGTCCCGCCTGGTCAGCGGCCAGATCCGCTGGCAGTGGCCGTCCCGGCTGGAGCTGTCCGACAGCCCGGACGGCGAGGTCGAGCTGCGGGTGGTCTGCGACGCGCTACGGACGATCCGGCAGCCGGCGCTCGCGCTCACCGGGCCACCCGCCCTGGTCACCGCGCTGGCCCGGCAGGTATGCCGCGCGGTGGCCGCGTTCCGGCTGATCCACCCCGAGCTGGTGGACCTCTCCCCGCCGGAGCGGGACACCCTGTCGACCCGGGTCGGCGCGGTGCCGGCCCCGGGTCGCGGCGCGGTGACCCTGCCCGGGTCGCTGCCGGTGGAGTTCCTGTCCCGCGACGACTACTACCGACCGACCGCCGACGAGACGCCCGACTGGCCGCGCCTGGGGTCCCCGGCGCGGGACCGCCCCGGCTCCGCCTGCTGACCCGGGTCAGCCGGCGAGGGCCAGGCTGGGGCGGGTGCGGGCGCGCAGCCGGCGGAGCATCCGGGCGTCGGTGAAGCCGACCGCCCGGGCCGCGGCCTCCACGGTGGCGCCGTGCCCGATCAGGTGCTCGGCCCGCTCCACCCGCAGCAGTTGCTGGTAGCCGAGCGGGGTCAGCCCGGTGACCTGCCGGAACAGCCGGCTCAGCGTGCGCTCGGAGACGCCGCAGGCGGCGGCCAGGTCGGCCAGCGGCAGTGGCTCGGCGTAGTGCGCGTCGATCAGGTCCTGCGCCCGGTGCACCGCGTCGGACAGATGCGAACGGTGCCGCATCATCGCGCTGGCCTGCTGCTCGTGGCCGTTGCGCCGGGCGTACACGACGAGGGCGCGGGCGACCCGGGCCGCCGCGGCCGGGCCGTGCCGGGTGGCCACCAGGTGCAGCGCCACGTCGATGCCACTGGCGATGCCGGCCGAGGTGACCACCCGGTCGTCGACCACGTAGAGCACGTCCCGGACCACCCGGGCCGCCTGGTGCCGCCGGGCCAGCTCGTCCTGCACCTCGTGGTGGGTGGTGCAGCGCCGTCCGTCGAGCAGCCCGGCCCGGCCCAGCGCGAAGGCCCCGGCGCAGACGCTCGCCACGGTGCCGCCGGCCGCGTGATGGTCGGCCAGCCGCCGCAGGTCGTCGCGGCCGACCGGCCCCGCCGGGCCGTGCGTCGACACCCGCCACCCGGGTACGACCAGCAGGCCGTCGCGGTCCAGCGGGGGCCAGTCGGTGTCGGCCCGCAGGGTCACCCCCTGCACGGTCGGCACCTCGGGGGTGGCGGCGACGTAGTGCAGCCGGTAGTCGTACCCGATGTCGGCGGCGGTGGAGAAGACCTGGGCCGGCCCGGCGAGGTCCAGCAGGTGCACCTGCGGGACCAGCAGGAAGACGACGGCTCCAGGCCGCGGCGCGGCGCCGGACGCGCCGGGCTGGAGCCGTCGGTCGACCCGGGCCATCAGGTCACGCTCCGACCGGGACCGCGCCAGGCGCGCCGGGCTGGAGTTGTCGCACGACCTCGGCGACGGTCCGCACGGTGGCGAACCGGCCGGCCAGGGCGTACTCGGTGCGGGCGATCACGTCGTCGGTGGAGAGGGTGCGCGGGTCGGCGAGGATCTCCGCCAGCGAGGCGTCCGCCGGCAGGTCCCGGTGCGGGATGGGGAAGGTGACGGTCGCATCGGTCACGAAGGTCATCTCGTACCCGAGGTCGGCGCCGACCCGGGTGGTGGTCTCCACGCACTGCTCGGTGCGGATGCCGCAGACCGTGATCTCCCGGATCCCGGACAGGGTGAGGAGCTGCTGGAGGTTGGTGGTGGTGAAGGCGTTGTGTGCCGTCTTGACCAGGGTCGGCTCCCCGGCGACCGGGGCCAGGCCGTCGATCAGCCGGACGTGCCCGTGGGCCGGGTCGAAGACGTCACCGCTGCCCGGCTCGGCGTGCAGCACCCAGACCACCAGGTCGCCGCGGCGGCGGCCCGCGTCGACCAGCCGGTTCACCTGGTCGACGATGGCGGGCTGGGAGGCGCACGCCCAGTTCGGGCGCTGCCGGAAGGACTCCTGGACGTCGATGACGACGAGTGCTGCTCTGCTCATGACTTCGATCCTGGCCGGGCGGACGCCGGGGCGGCAGGCACCATCATGCCCGGATGCGGAACGATCCGGTCAGCCGCCCGGCGGGCGTCAGGAGGTGCTGCGGGCGCGGCGGCCCTGGCGGTCCAGCTCGGCCGCCTCCTCCGGGGTGGGCGCGGTGCCCCCGAGGTGGGCCGGCTGCCACCAGGCGTCGTCCGGGCCGGCGGGCTGCTCCGGGTAGCCCCGCTGGACCCGGTCGACCAGCGCGGCGAGCCGGGTCTTCAGCTCGGCGCTCATGGTGTTCGCGTCCGGGTACCCGGCCGGGTCCATCGGCTCGCCGACCAGGATGGTGATCGGGGTGTGCCGGCGGGTCAGGGTGCGCGGCCGGCCCTTGGTCCAGAGCCGCTGGGTGCCCCAGAGCGCGACCGGCAGCAGCGGCACGGACGCCTCCTGCGCCATCCGGGCGGCGCCGTTCTTGAGGTCCTTGACGGTGAAGGAGCGGCTGATGGTGGCCTCCGGGAACACGCCCACCACCTCGCCGCGACGCAGCGCGCTGACCGCGGTGGCGTACGACCCGGCGCCGGCCGCCCGGTTCACCGGGATGTGCTTCATGCCCCGCATCAGCGGGCCGGAGACCTTGTGCCGGAAGACGGAATCCTTGGCCATGAACCGGACCAGGCGGCGGGACTCGAGCGCGCCGTATCCGCAGAAGATGAAGTCCAGGTAGCTGACGTGGTTGCTGGCCAGCACGGCGCCGCCGGTACGCGGCACGTGGTGGCTGCCCTCGATGGTCAGCCGCAGGTCGAGGACCCGGAACATCGTCTTGGCGGCGGCGATCACGGGCGGGTACACGAGTTCCGGCATCCGGCAACTTTACCCCGAGTAGGTTACGCGACCGTAGGGGCGAAAATGCGGTCGGACACCTGGCCGGACTCTGCCCTCGGCAGAGCGGGTTGGCGAGACGGCCCGGGTCCGGACAGCATGGCGGGATGACTGAACGTGGGGTGCTGCTCTGGATCCACGGCGGCGGCTGGCGGGGCCGCTACCACGAGGACGGGGCCGCCCTGGCCCCGCTGGGGCTGCGGGTGGTCGCCGCGACCTACCGGTTCGTGTCCGAGGCGCACTGGCCGGCCCAGCTCGACGACGTACGCGCGGCGGCCAGGGCGGCCCGGGCGGCGGCGGACGGCCTGCCGCTGCTGGTCGGCGGCGACTCGGCCGGCGCGACGCTGGCCCTGCACCTGGCCCTGCGCGGGGTGGACCGGCCGGGCGACGTGACGGCGGCGCTGGCGTACTGGGCGCCGGTCGACCCGCTGGACCCGCAGTGGCGGCGACTGCGCGGCGACGACGACCCGTGGGCGGGCCTGCTCGGCCACCCGCCCGCCGAGGGCGACCCGGCCACCGCGGACGCCACGGTCGCCACCCACCTCGGCTCCGGCGTGCCGGTGCTGCTGGTGCACGGCCGCGACGACGCGTCGGTGCCGGCCGAGCAGTCGGTCGAACTCGGCCGCCGGCTCCTCGCCGCCGGGCACCCGGTGCACAGCTGGCTCACCCACGGCGGGCACGCCCTCGACCTGGCCCGGCCGGACATCCGGGCGGTCACCGCCGCGTTCCTGGACACCGTCCTGCCGGCCGGCTGAGCCGACTACCGTCCAGGGCATGCCCGACCTCGCCTCGATCGTCATCCACTGCCGCGACCCCTACCTGCTCGCCCCGTTCTGGAGCGTCGTGACCGGACTGCCCGCGGTCGAGGAGGACCGGGTGAAGCTCGCCGAGCGGTCCCTGGAGCCGGACGAGTCGGTGCTGCTGCGCGCTCCCGACGGGCGCCACCCGGACGTGTGGATCACGCCCGCCGAGGACCTGCCCGGCACCGGCCGGATCCACCTCGACCTGGTCGGCGACGCCGAGGAGCGGGCCGCGGTGCTGGAGGCGGGCGCGACCGTGGTCCGCGAGCTGCCCCGGTGGACGGTGCTGGCCGACCCGGAGGGAAACGAGTTCTGCCTGCTCCCCCGCACCGAGGCGCACGCCGACCCGCTGCCGGGCGGGCGCTGAGGCCCCCGGCGTCGCCGGAACCGGCCGCCTCAGCGGGCCAGGTTGTGCATGTCCAGTCGGCCCCGGGCGAAGGCGTCCACCCGGCCCCACCGGCCCGGGATGTCCAGCACCTCGATCCGGCCCATGCCCACCGGCAGCCGCGGGTCGACCGACAGGTGCCCCTCGTGCGGCTCCAGCCCCAGCATCGTCCGGATGAACAGCAGCGGGGTCCCCGTCGACCAGGCCTGTGGGCTGCACGCGGTCGGGTACTCCACCGGGAACTTGGTCAAGTCCCGCTGGTAACCGCCGAACGCCTCCGGCAGCCGGCCGTCGAAGTACCTCGCCGCGTCCAGGATCCCGTTGGCGATGGTGGCGGCCTCCTCGGCGAAGCCGTACCGGCGCAGACCCCAGGCGATGAAGGAGTTGTCGAACGGCCAGATCGTGCCGTTGTGGTAGCCGATCGGGTTGTAGCGGACCTCGCCCTCGGCCAGGGTGCGCACCCCCCAGCCCGACCAGAGCCGGGGCCCGACCAGGTGCGCGGCGATCTGCGCCGCCCGGTCGTCGTCGACGATGCCGCTCCACAGCAGATGCCCGATGTTGGAGCTGAGCACGTCGCACTGCCGGCCGTTCGGGTCCAGCGCGAGGGCGTAGAACCCACCGTCCGCCACCCACCAGTCCCGGTTGAACCGCTCCTTCAGCGCCGCCGCCTCCCGCTCCAGCTGGTCGGCGTACGCCGGGTCGTCCCAGCACTCCCGGGCCAGCCGGGCGGCCCGCACCTTCGCGTCGTACGCGTACCCCTGCACCTCGCAAGTGGCCCGCGGGAACGGCGGCAGCAGGCCGTCGGAGTACGAGATGGAGTCCCACGAGTCCTTCCAGCACTGGTTCTCCAGGCCGGTGTCGGTGTTGCGCCGCTCGTACCAGACGTACCCGTTGCCGACCAGGTCGGCATAGTCGTCGACCCACTTCAGCGCGGCACGGCACTCCCGTTCCAGCTCCTTGACCAGCGCGACATCGCCGGTCCACTTCTCGTACTCGTCGAGCAGCACCACGAACAGCGGCGTGGCGTCCACCGAGCCGTAGTACGGCGAGTGCGGCTGTTCCTCGAAGGCGGCCGTCTCGCCGTACCGCATCTCGTGCAGGATCCGGCCTGGGTCCTCGTCCCGGAAGTCGTCGAACCGGGTGCCCTGCAACGCGCCCAGGATCCGCAGCGTGGTCTTGGACATGTCCGGCGCGAACGGCAGCACCTGGAGGCAGGTGAAGATGCTGTCCCGGCCGAACATGGTCATGAACCAGGGCAGGCCGGCCGCCGGGAGCGTCTGCCCGCCGAGGGAAAGCGGCGAGAACCGCAGCGCGGCCAGGTCGATCAGGCTCCGCTTGTACGTCGACGACACCTGGCCGTGCTCGCTGTTCACCTTGGGCGCCTTGGCGATCCACTCCTCCAGGTCGCGCTGGAGTGCCCGCCGCTCGACGCCGTGCGTCTGGAGTCCCAGCCGCAGATCCCGACCGCCCGGGCCGAGCGCGTAGGTCTGCACGTCGATGGCGGTGTCCCACTGCTCGTTCGGTTCCAGGTGAATGGTGAAGGCGAAGCCGTCGCGGTCGTACCGGGCCGGCTGGGACGAGGAGACGATCGTCTCCCGCCGGAAGTTCCCGCGCCGGTAGCCCAGCCGCAGCCGGTCCGACTCGGCCTCGCTGTAGATCTCCCCCTTCTTGTTCAGGATCTCGTCCTTGACCTGGAAGAGGTCGGCGAAGTCCGAGGCGGCCTCCATCCGTACCTCCAGGTCGACCGCCTTCTCGTCGTGGTTCAGGATGGTCAGCGTCTCCCGGAAGCTGCCGCCCACCGCCCGCTCCCGGATGATCGACAGCTTGGCGTCGACATAGTGGGTGGCCATGCCGGGCACCAGGAAGAAGCGCGCCTCGTAGTACTGGAGGTCGTCGTACGAGAGTGCGTTGAGCCGCTCACCGTTCACGGTCAGCACCCACCGGGACAGGAAGCGGGTGTCGATGGAGAAGAGACCGGTCGGCTCGCTCGGGGTGGCCTCGATGTCGCCGGTGTCCTCGGAGACCACGAAGGTGTTGCCGTCGAGGATCCGGACGGTGTTGTTGTCCGCCATCAGAACCCCTCCCTTCGGAACGCGTGATGCGGCCCCCGGGAGTCCGGCGGGCCGGGGAAGAGCCGTTCGACCTGGAGCACCAACCGCAGGTCGCCCGACACGGTCATGTCGCCGCGCAGGAGGGCCGAGATGGCGTTCTCCTCGCCGGTGACGAGCTCACCGAAGAGCCGGGGTTCGGCCCCCACGACCGTGTCCGCCTCCTGGTCCTGCTGATGGACCTGGAGGTTGCCTCGGTCGATCTTCAGCAGCCAGTGCGTGGTGTGCGCCCCCTCGTGCAGGTCGAAACGAAGGGTTCCGGCGGTCTTCGCCAGCAGGGGTTCGTACCCCCGCCGGTCCAGGTCCTCGAAGAACTTCGTGGTGGCGTCCACCATCGGGTCCACTCCTCCCGCGATCCGCGGCGTTCGACGTCCGAGGAGGGGTCCCCGCCGGGTACGACGTCAACCTCGCCCGGTTCGGGTGAGTCGCCACGCCCGTCCGGGTCGTACCCGGGCGGTAATGTGCTCGGTCGGCGACTCAGCGACCCCGACGCGGCCCGGCGGCTGCCCACCCAGATCCGCGACGGGGCGCGGCTGGGGCGGGCCGCGTTCACCGCCACCGCCGAGGCGTTCCGCGCGGTGGTGACCGGCCCGATGGAGAAGGGCGCGGTGAGCCGGGCGGTCAGCGACCGGATCGCGGACGCACTGACCTACGCGGCCACCGAACTACGCCGGGTGGCCGGCGGACGCGCTGGCGGAGGTCCGCCTCGACGGCCGGAGGACCTGGCTGCCCGCGGACCGGCTCGACGCGCTACGAACGGCCGAACCGGCACGGCTGGTCCGGCTGCTGGCCGCCGAGGCGGAGACCGTCGGGGCCGCTCGGGGCGCCGCCGACGTGCGGCTGACCGTCGAGGCGGGCTGAGCCGGGGCCGGCCCGCACCGCGCGAGCGCCGACCTCCGAACCGGAGGCCGGCGTCACCGCGGCGGACAGCTCAGTTGTTGGGCTCATCGGCGCTGATGTCGGCGAGCACCGACTGGGGTTCCCGTTCCACGGCCAGGTCACCCATCGAGACCAGCCCGACCAGCCGGCCGTCGTCCACGACCGGCAGCCGGCGGACGGCGTACGTCCGCATCAGGTCGGCGGCGGCCACCGCGTCGTCGTACTGGCTTACTGTCACCACGTCCTTGCTGGTGACCTGGTTGAGCCTGGTGGTGCTCGGGTCCAGGTTCTCGGCGACGCCCCGGACCGTGATGTCCCGGTCCGTGATGATGCCGACCACGCTGTCGCCGTCGGTCACCACCACGTCGCCGATGGCACTGTCCCGCATCTCCTGGGCTGCGGCGGTGAGGGTGTCGCTGCCGTCCATCGTCACCAACCGGGTCGTCATGAACTCTCCGACCGTTGTCATGGTGCTCCCCTCTCGGTGTCGGCACCGCGGTCTACCCGCCGCTCCCGGTGGGGTAACCCGGGCCGGAAGTGCGGTTGCCGCGGGTCCCGTCGGGCGGGTGCGTGCGGGGAGGAACGGACGGTCGGGGCCGCCGGCTGGCGGGTCAGCCGCGCGGCGGCATCCCGTAGACGCGCTCGACGTGCAGCCGCAGCACGAGGCGGCGTTCGGCGACCATGGCGCGCCGGAAGTCGTCCCAGTCCGGGTGTTCGCCCTGCACCGCCCGGTAGAGCCCGACCAGTTCCTCGACGGTCGCGTCGTCCGGCCGCTCCGCCACCGGGGTCAGCTCGGCCCGGGCCTCCGCCACCGCGTACGCCCACCCGTCCTGGCTGCTGACCTGGAAGCTGGCCCGCGGGTCGCGACGCAGGTTGGCGGTCTTGGCCCGGCCGTCGGTGACGGACACCCGGATCAGGTCCCGCTCCCGGTCGAAGGAATAGACCACATTGGACAACTGGGGCCGGCCGTCCCGTTTGATGGTGGCGAGGGTCCCGAGCCAGCGGCTCGCGATGAGGTCGGTCAGGGCCTGCCGGGTCTGCTCGTCCGCCATGCTGCTCTCCCGCGTCGACGCGTCGTGGTCGGTACCCATCCCACCGCACCGACGCCCGTACCGCGAGGTCCCCGCCCCGGCGTGCCGCCGGGCCGGCTCAGGCCCGTTCGGCGGCGACCAGCTCGGCGAGCTGCACGGCGTTGAGCGCCGCGCCCTTGCGCAAGTTGTCGTTGGAGCAGAACAGGGCCAGCCCATGCTCGACGGTCTCGTCGGCCCGGATCCGCCCGACGTAGGTCGGGTCCTGCCCGGCCGCCTGCAGCGGGGTCGGCACGTCGGAGAGCGCCACGCCCGGCGCGCCGTCCAGCAGCTCGCGGGCCCGCGCCGGGCTGATCGGCCGGAGGAAGCGCGCGTTGATCTGGAGCGAGTGGCCGGTGAACACCGGCACCCGGACGCAGGTGCCGGAGACCTTCAGGCCCGGGATTTCCAGGATCTTGCGGCTCTCGTTGCGCAGCTTCTGCTCCTCGTCGGTCTCAAAGGAGCCGTCGTCCACGATCGAGCCGGCCAGCGGGAGTACGTTGAAGGCGACCGGGCGGGCGAACGAGCGCGGCGCGGGGAACTCCACGGCCGCGCCGTCGAAGGTGAGGTCGCTCGCGTGCTCGGCCACCTTGCGCACCTGCTCGTCCAGCTCGGCCACGCCGGCCAGGCCGGCGCCGGAGACCGCCTGGTACGTCGACACCAACAGGCCGACCAGCTCGGCCTCGTGGTGCAGCGGGCGCAGCACCGGCATGGCGGCCATGGTGGTGCAGTTCGGGTTGGCCACGATGCCCATCGGCCGATCGGCGATGGCGTGCGGGTTGACCTCGGCGACCACCAGCGGCACCTGCGGGTCCATCCGGAACGCCGACGAGTTGTCGATGACGACCGCGCCGGCGTCGGCGACCCGTGGGGCGAGCTCCCGGGCGGTGCTCTTGCCCGCCGAGAAGAGCACGATGTCCAGCCCGCGGTAGTCCGCGGTGGCCGCGTCCTCGACGGTGACCTCCCCGTCGCGCCAGGGCAGCGTGCGCCCGGCCGACCGGGCCGAGGCGAACAACCGCACCTGTTCCGCCGGGAAGTCGCGCTCCGCCAGCACCTGCCGCATCACGCCACCGACCTGGCCGGTGGCCCCCACAATGCCGATCCTCATGCCCGCGAGGCTACCCAGCCGGGCGGCCCGACCGGGAGGCCTTTCCCACCGCACGGGCCGACGAGCCGCCGGACCGGCACCGCGGGCGGGCCGGCGAGCTGCAACGACGACGTCCGAGGGCCGGCCGGACCGGAAGATCACCCGCCGTCCCGTCGCCGCACCGCAGCATCCACATCCGGCGTCGGCCGCCCGGCGCGGAGCCGGGCGATCGACGTCACACCGGTCAGGGGGTGTGGTCGACGACCTCGCCGATCCCGGCGGCGACCAGCTCGTCCCGGATGAGCGCCGAGTCGCCCTCGACGACCAGGGTGAGCGAATCCGGGTGCAGGTGCGTCGCGGCCGCCGTGGAGACCTGGTCCACGTCGGCGGCGAGCAGCGCCTCGCGCAGCCGGGCGTGGTAGTCGTCCGGCAGGTCGTGCACCACCAGCGTGGTCAGCGCCGACGCGATCGCGCGCGGGCTCTGCAGCTCGACCGAAAGCTGACCGGCCCGCCAGGAGCGGGCCACCGCCAGCTCGTCCTCGGTCACCCCGGTGAGCTGGGTACGCGAAACCTCGCCGACCGCCTCCACCAGGGCCGGCGCGGTCACCGCGGTCTGCACCCCGGAGCTGATCGCGAACCGGCCGAACCGCCGGGACGAGGCGAAGTCGCCGCGGATGCCGTACGTGTAGCCGTGCACCTCGCGGAGCAGGTGGTTGAGCCGGGAGGTGAACGCCCCGCCGAGCACCGTCCCGGCGAGCGTCACCGGCACGTGGTCCGGGTGGGCGCGGTGCGGGGAAGGGTGCCCGAGGCGGAGCGTGGACTGCACCGAGCCGGGCCGGTCGACCAGGATGACCTTCCGCTGGCCGTGCAGCGCCACCTCGATCGGTCCGCCCTTCTCCACCGGTCCGCCCCCGGTGCCGGCGAACGCGGCGGCGGCGAGCGCGTCCAGGTCGAGCCGGTCCAGGTCGCCGGCGACGATCAGCGTGCCCGGGCGGATGAACCACTCGGAGTGGAAGACCGTCACATCGTCGACGTCCAGCGCGGCGACGCTCTCCGGGTCGCCGTACATCGGTCGGCCCCAGCGGTTCTCCGCGCCGAAGATGTCGGCGCGGAGCACGGCCTCCGCCCGGGGGCCGGGGTTGGCCCAGTCCATCCGCAGCGCGGTCGCCTCGTCGTCGCGGACCCGCAGCACGTCGGCCGGGTCGAGCCGGGGCGTCCGGACGCCCTCGGCGAGCAGCTCGACGGCGGCGCTCAGCCGGTCGACCGGAACCTGAACGCTGACCTGGAACGAGTCCCAGTCCAGCCCGGTCACCAGCTCGGTGCCGAGCGCCTCGATGGCCAGCGCGTACGCGGTGCCGTCCCGCTGCGCGGTGCCCTCCTCCAGGGCCTTGGCGAGCACCCCGCCCAGCCCCTCCTTGCCGACCGGCTCCCGGCCGGCCCCGGCGTCGAGGAGCAGCAGCGCGACGGCCAGGTTCTGCCCGGGCAGGTGCGCGGCGACGACCTGCCCGCCGGCGACGGCCCGCCGGACCACCTGCGGGAACCGGTACGGGCGGGCGGCACCCGGGCCGGGACGTTCGGTGATCAGGGTCATGCGCTCTTCTCCTCGGGCACGTAGATCAGGGTCACCCGGTCGTGGTCGGGGCGGAGCAGCTCGGCGGCCAGCTCGTTGATCTGCTCGGCGGTGACGGCGAGCCAGGCGGGCAGCCGCTCGCCGGCCTTCGCCGGGTCGCCGAACTGGGTGGCGTAGCGGCCCAGGGTGTCGGCCCGGCCATCCACGGTGGACATCTGCCGCCACCACAGGGTGCTCAGCAGCGCCTTGGCCCGGTCCAGCTCGGCGGCGGTCACCGGCACGGTGGCCAGCTCGTCGATCACCTCGGTCAGCCCGGCCCGCAGCCGCTCGGCGTCGACGCCGGGGCGGGCGGTGGCGGTGGCGATCAGCGGGGCCGGCGCGTGCGCCAGGTCCACCCCGTACGCACCGACCAGGTCGGGCTGGGCGATCCGCTCGCCGTCGGCGAGCCGCTGGTAGAGGCGGCTGCCGCGGCCGCTGCCGAGCACGGTGGCGAGCACGGTGGCCACGTCGTACCCGGGGGTGCCGAACGGGTGGGTGCGGTGCGCGACGTAGACGCGGGGCGCGGGCACGTCGGCGGTCACCGTCTCCCCGGCCGGCTGGCCGGTCAGCGGCACGGTCCGCCCGTCCGGCGCGGCGGGGATGTCCGCGCGCATCGGGAGCGCACCGAAGTACTTGTCGGCCAGCGCGAAGACCTCGGCGGCGGTGGTGTCGCCGACGACGGTGAGCACCGCGTTGTTCGGCGCGTAGTAGGTGGCGTGGAAGGCCTGGAAGGTGGCCAGGTCGGCGGCGTTCAGGTCGGCCATCGAGCCGATCGTGGCGTGGTGGTACGGGTGGCGTGGCGGGTAGAGCAGCGGCAGCAGCCGCAGCCAGGCGTCGCCGTACGGGACGTTCTCGTAGCGCTGGCGACGCTCGTTCTTGACCACGTCCCGCTGGTTGTCCAGCGTCTCCTCGGTCAGCGCGGGCACCAGGCCGCCCATCCGGTCGGCCTCCAGCCAGAGCGCCAGCTCCAGGTGCTCGGCCGGGACGGTCTCGAAGTAGTTGGTCCGGTCCGGGTTCGTGGTGGCGTTCAGCGAACCGCCGGAGCCCTGGATCAGCTTCATGTGCTCGGTCTTCGCCACGTTCACCGAGCCCTCGAACATCAGGTGCTCGAAGAGATGGGCGAAGCCGGTCTGTCCGTCCGGTTCGTGCCGGGAACCCACGTCGTACCAGAGGTTCACCGCGACCGCGGGGGCGGTGCGGTCCTCACTCACCACCACGCGCAGGCCGTTGTCCAGTCGGGTCGTCTCGATCGGCCAGGGGTAACCGCTGTCGGGCATGGCACGACGCTATCCGATCTCGCGGGCGGAAAGGTGACGAGCGGGGAGCCTCCTCGGCCCGTACCCGGGTGGGGCGCGACCGCTCAGTCGGGCGGCTCGACGGGGGTGACGGTCTGATCGGAGGTCCGGTGTTCCAGGGTGGTGTCCTCGGCGACGTTCCGGTCCTCCCGGATGTCCGATTCACTGAGGATCGCGTCGGCCTGGGCCTCCGGGTCGTCGCTGCCCGCCCGCGCCTCCTCGGGCAGCAGGTGGGCGCGGGACTCGATCCGCTCCTGGTCGCTCTGCTCGTGGCTCATGCCGTGCTCCATACCCCCGCCGGGGCACGGCGGAACGGGCCGCGCACCTGGTATGTGATCCCGCCCGAGGAGGAACCGGTGGTGCCGCGCTGCACGGCGAAGGACGAGGCGTTCGCCACGCACAGGTGAGAGCTGCTCGCCGGGTCGGGTAGGCTGGCCGGCGTGACGCGGTCGTATCGATGGTTTAGGCAGCCGGCTGGAGGAGCCGGTGACTCGACCATGATCTGACGTCACTCCTCTTCGAGCCGGCCGGGCAGGGATGATTCCCTGCCCTTTCGCGTACGAGCAGCCGGCTCGGACCTCGGGCGCCGGCCCCGGGGCACGGTCGGCGGAAGGAACCCCACCGTGACGACCCCGGACGCCCATCGGGTCATCGACCAGCGGATCGACCGTGTCGTTCCGCTGACCACCCCGGCCCTGCTGCACCACCACCTGCCCCTCGAGGCCCCGCTCGCGGAGGCCGTGGTGGCCGGTCGCCGCGCCGTCGGTCGGGTGCTGGACCGGGCCGACGATCGGCTGCTGGTCGTGGTCGGCCCGTGCTCGGTGCACGACCCGGCGGCCGCCCTGGAGTACGCGGGCCGGCTGCGCGAGGCCGCCGACCGGCTCGCCGACGACCTGCTGGTGGTGATGCGGGTCTACTTCGAGAAGCCGCGCTCGACGGTCGGCTGGAAGGGCCTGATCAACGACCCGGGGCTGGACGGCTCGGGCGACGTCAACACCGGCCTGCGGACCGCCCGGGCGCTGCTGCTCGACGTGCTGCGCCTGGGCCTCCCGGTGGGCTGCGAGTTCCTCGACCCGATCACCCCGCAGTACATCGCCGACACCGTCGCCTGGGGCGCGATCGGCGCGCGGACCGTGGAGAGCCAGGTGCACCGGCAGCTCGCCTCCGGCCTGTCCATGCCGATCGGCATGAAGAACCGCCCCGACGGCAGCATCTCGACCGCGGTGGACGCGATCCGGGCGGCCGGCGTGCCGCACGTCTTCCCCGGCATCGACGTCTCCGGCACGCCGGCGATCATGCACACCCGGGGCAATGCCGACGGCCACCTGGTGCTGCGCGGCGGTGGCGGCCGGCCCAACTACGACGCGGAGTCGGTGGCCGCCGCGCTCGACCTGCTCCGGGCGGCTGGCCTGCCGGAGCGGGTGGTGATCGACGCCAGCCACGCCAACAGCGGCAAGGACCACCGCAACCAGCCGTTGGTCGCCGCGGAGGTGGCCGCCCAGCTCGCCGCCGGACAGCGCGGCATCGTCGGGGTCATGCTGGAGAGCTTCCTCCAGCCGGGCCGGCAGGACCTCGACCCCACCCGCGAGCTGGAGTACGGCAAGTCGGTCACCGACGCCTGCATCGGCTGGGACACCACCGCCGAGGTCCTCGACCACCTCGCCGCCGCGGTCCGCGCCCGCCGCGCCACCCTCCCCACCCCCGCCTGAGCCGCAACCCGGGGACATAAAGAGCGCCGCCCGGCCCCTCGTGAGGGCCGGGCGGCGCTGGGTGTCGGTGTGCAGGTCGCCTCTCGGCGAGTGGCGCGACGCGGCTCCAGCCGGACGGTATTCCGCGAAGGCAATTTAGGTGAGGCCCGGGGACACTGGACACACCGACGCTCTGCACAACGACCGGCCCGGGTCCGGTGTTCCTGGCGGCAGCGTGTCCGCCGTCACGTCGCCCCGCGCGCCGGCGGCGGTGACGTTTGACCGATTCGGGCCCGGGTAGCTGATCGGCGTGACCGACGACGCGCCCGCGACCGAGCAGCCGGAAACCCGACCGCTCGACGAACTGCTCGACGAGATCTACCACGGCCAGGAGCGGGTCACCCAGGCGGACATCTACCGTCGCGCGGTGGCCGCCGAACTGCCCGCGGAGCTGCTCGCCCGGATTGCCGCGCTCCCCCAGGGCGAGTACGCGGTCGACGAGGCGGCCGAGTTGCTCGGCGGGACGGTGGCCTGAGCGGCCCGGAACAGCACGACGGAGAGGACAGTGGGATGACCGACCGCGACCAGGGGCAGCAGCACCACATCGAGGCGCTCGGTGATCCGCCGTCGGCGCCGGACCCGTACGCCGACGCCGACTTCGCCGAGGAGCACGAGGAGACCGCGGTGGACGAGGACATCATCACCGGCGAGGACGAGGGCCAACGCGAGCCGGAGGCGGCGCGCGGCTGGGCCGGCGAGAACCACGGCACGTCTCCCACCTGAGCGGCACGAGCGAGGGGCCGGCGTGGTGCGCCGGCCCCGCGTCATATCCGCTCACTCCCCGTGATGTCTGCCCTCGGCCGCCTGCTGGGCGACGGCGTACCCCATCTGGAGGAAGTCGGAGGCGGCGATCGCGGTCAGCGCCGTGGCCACCAGCCGGGTCAGCCGGGGCGCCAGCACCAGTCCACCGGTGAGCCCGGTGGCGACCCAGACGGCCAGGCAGAACGGGCAGCTCACCAGCTCGCCGACGGCGTGCCGGGTGGCGCTGCCCTGGTCCCGGACCTGCTCCATCACCTCGCCGCTGCCGATCGGGTGGTCGTAGCGGGTGAAGGGCGCGCGCAGCGGGCTGGTGATCGCGTCCTTGGACAGCAGCCGGCTGAGCTTGTGCGTGGCGATGGAGAGCAGCACGACGTCGGCCGGGCTGGGCCGCTCGGGCACCGGCCGCCCGGTCGCCTTCACCAGGCCCACCAGGGACGCGGTCACCGCCGCGTAGCTGCCCATGGCCGCCAGGTAGCCGCCCAGCGGCCGGTGCTCGTGCGGCGCGTACGCCTGCCGCAGCCGCGCCACCTTCTGCTTCAGGCCACTCCCGGTCACCCGGCCTCCTCGGTTCTCGTGGCGGCGCCGGATCAGCCGGCGGTCAGGTTGTCGGCCACCTCGCGGGCGAGGCTCGCCAGGATCTCGTCGGCCATTCCGTGGTCGGTGCCGGCCAGCTCCAGCCGGACCCGGGCGCCCCCCGCGTCGGCCGGCTCGACGTCGATGTCCGCCGACCAGCCGGCGGACTCGGAGCTCCAGCGCGCCCGCATGTCCTCGGTGTCGACGATCTCCACCCGGTGCGTCCCGGAGCGCCGCAGCTCCTCCGGCAGCCAGGCCGCCGACCGGTCCGGGTCGGTGGCGGTGTTGAACACCACCTCGGGCGGCGCGGACATGCCGCGCTCGGCGTGGCTGGCCATCAGGCCCCCCGCAGCCGGCTCGGGTCCACCTCGCGTCCCGGGTGCCGGGCCAGGTACTCGGTCTCCAGCTCCGCGGTGCGGCGCAGGTGGTTGGCGAGCGCCGAGTCGGTGGCGTGCCGCAGGGTGTCCAGCCGGGTCCGGTGCAGGCTGTGCATCTCCCGGATCAGGTCCTCGTCCCCCAGCTCGGCGGGGTCCACCCCGAGCAGGTCGCGGTCGACGTCAGCGGTCACGGTCTCGGTCCGGGCGTGGTCGCCGTCCCACTCGGGCATCCGCTGCTCCGGGCTGGCGTCGCCCCGGCGTACTGATTCGGTCATCGTCGCCCCCTCGTCTCGTTCGGGCTGGCGTCTAGACGGATGCCCACCCGAGGTGCCACCAAACCCCGCCACCTACGACACCGCGTCGGAGACGGGCGCGGGCCCCGGTACCCTCGATGGCATGAAGCGGCTCTGGACACCGGCGTGGATCGCCCGCCACGTGGCCATGGTCGTGCTGGTCGTGGGCTTCCTCGGGCTCGGTTGGTGGCAGGTCACCCGGGCCGCCGGCGGCAACACGCTGAGCTTCGGGTACGCGATCGAGTGGCCGGTCTTCGCCGGCTTCGTGGTCTTCGTCTGGTGGCGTGAGGTGCGGCACACGCGGCGGGGCACGCCCGAGGTGGCCGTCCCGGCGCCGCCGGCGGCCGCCGGGCCCGAGCCCGCCGCCGCCCCGGCGGTACGCCGACCCGTGCGGGTCAGCCGCGTGCCGGCCGCCCCGGTCGACGGGGCGGAGGACGGCGACCTCGCCGAGTACAACCGCTACCTGTCATGGTTGAACGCCAACCCGGGCGCGAGGCCCGGTGACTATCCCGGCTGAGGCCGGCTTCGGAAGGACGGACGACGGTGGGCGGAGCCCTTACCCGGTACCGCGTGATCGCCTGGATCGTGGGCGTGGCGTTGGTGGTGCTGGTCCTGATCGGCATGCCGCTGAAGTACTTCTTCGACTACCCGACGGTGGTGGCCGTGGTCGGTACCGCGCACGGCTGGCTGTACATGATCTACCTGGCGCTCACCTTCGACCTGTCGCGGCGGGTCGACTGGCCGCTGAAGCGGATGCTGCTGGTGATGCTCGCCGGCACGGTGCCGTTCGTGTCGTTCTACGCCGAGCGCCGGGTGAGCCACTGGCTGGCCGACGCCGACCGGCCCCGGACCCCGGAGCCGGTCGCCGGCTGAGTCAGCCGTTCGGCCGCCACACGGTGGACGCCAGCGGGTCTGCCCAGCCACCGAGGCGTACGCCCTCCCGGGCCCGCTGGAGGGCCCGGGTGACCTGCCCGAACTGCCGCTCGTCGTCGGTGGTGAACAGCAGCACCTGGGCACCCCGGTACCGCCCCCACAGCTCGTACGCCGGGGGGCGCCAGCGGTCGCCGAGCACCACCAGCAGCACCGGCAGCAGGCCGACCGTGCCGAGCGCCAGGTAGGCGGCCGCGGTGAGCCGTTGCAGTCCGCCGGTGAAACCGAGCAGCACTCCGACTCCACCGATCAGAGCGGCGGTGACCCCGACCGCCCGGAGGGCGAGGCGGTCATGCGGGCCGCGGGTGGTCCAGACCTGGGTGAGCTCGGCGACCGGCCAGCTGGCGCGGCCGACGGTGAAGCGCTCGGCGGTGACGACGATGCCCGGCCGGGCGTAGAGCAGGGTCGGGGCGGCCGCCGCCCGGGTCGGGCGGGGTGGGCGGGTGGTGGAGCCATCGCTCTGCACGGCGTCCTCCCAGGGATCGCGCGCCGGGCTTCCGCGCCACCGACCAGCCGCGTCGATGCCGTGCGGCGGGATTCCCGGATCCGCGCGTTCATTGTGTTTCGGTCGCGCCACCCCCGGCCCGGCGTTTTCCCTGCTCAGGCCCTCGGACGCGGCGCCCCTTCCACCGGGAAACAGCGGCCATTTCCGTCTTTATCCGCATTCGGTGCCGCGCTGCCTGCCGACATCCGCCGAGAACGACGAATCGGGCCAGCCGCACTATCCGCCCATCCGCCCCGTCGGCCGCCACGGCCGGCCGGCAAACCGGTCACGAAGCGTCACCGTCATCAGCTTCACTTTCTGACACTTTGCCAACATTTGCCCCTGCTTCAACTCCCCGCCACTCCCGTCACGGGTTAGGTTGGGCGGGCCGGTCCGGTCGACCGCCATCCACCCGGAAGGCCCCGGGCCGGTGTCGCGGGGTGCGCATCGCCCGCCCGGCGACGGTTGGAGAGGAGCTTTCCGCTCTTGTCGTCCTTACGGATTCTGCTGCGCAGCCTGGCGGTCGCCGGCCTCTCGGCCGTGCTCATCGCCCCGGCATCGGTGGCTCGGGCCCAGCCCACCCCGGCCGAGCTGACGAAGCAGATCGAGAAGTCCTCGACTGAGCTGGAGCGAATCGTCGAGTCCTACAACAAGCTCAACGAGGAGATCAAGGCCAACAAGGCCACCGCGGCCACGTTGCAGGCCAAGATCGGCCCGTTGCAGGCGCAGGCCGAGCAGAGCCGCGCCGACGTCGGGATCCTCGCGGTCACCGCGTACAAGACCGGTGGGATGCGGACCGCCCAGGCCCTGCTGGAGCCGGGCGGTTCGACGTCACTGCCGGAGCGGCTGGGCGCCCTGGACCAGTTGAGCCGGCAGCGTCAGCAGACCATCGACGGCTTCACCGTCAACCAGCGCAAGCTGATCGACCAGAAGACCCGGCTGGACACCACGCTGGCCCGGCAGGCCGCACAGGCCAAGCAGTTGGCCGCGGGCAAGAAGAAGATCGAGGCGGATCTCTCCCGCCTCTACGACCTGCGCCGCCAGGCGTACGGGCGGGCCACCGAGGCGCCGACGGGATCCGGCTCCGCCGGCAGCGCCCCGGCCATCTCCGGCTCGGCCGGGGTGGCGGTGCGGTACGCGTACGGGGCGGTCGGCAAGCCTTACGCCTACGGAGCCGACGGCCCCGGCAGCTACGACTGCTCCGGCCTCACCCTCGCCTCCTGGCGGGCGGCCGGGAAGTCGTTGCCGCACAACGCAGCGATGCAGTGGGACGCCACCTCGCGCATCAGCCGCAGCGAACTGAAACCCGGCGACCTGGTCTTCTACTCCGGCCTGGGGCACGTGGCGATCTACGTGGGCAGCGGCCAGATCATCGACGCGCCCAGCGCGGGCCGCAACGTCAGCAAGCGGGGCATGAACATCATGTCCATCGCCGGCTACGGCCGGGTGCGCTGACCCCTCGGATACACAACGAACGGCCGGCGTCCCCCTATCGGACGCCGGCCGTTCGTCGTGTCAATTGTTACCAGCTCAGGCCGCCTGCAGCCCCTCGGCCCGGGCCAGCTCCCGGAGCCGGCCGAGGGCCTGGATCTCCAGCTGGCGGATCCGCTCGCGGGAGAGCGAGAACCGCGAGGCGACCTCGGTCAGCGAGTGCTCGCGGCCGTCCTCCAGGCCGTACCGGGCCCGCATGATGCCGGCCGAGCGGTCGTCGAGGTGGTTGAGCAGGCCCTCGATCCGCTGCCGCTCCAGGCCGGTGAGGACGATGTCCTCGGGCGACGGGGCGTCGCTGTCGGCGACCAGGTCGCCGAGGTTGGTGTCGCCGTCGTCGCCCACCGGGGTGTCCAGCGAGACGGTGTCCTGCGACCAGCGGACCAGCTCGTTCACCCGCTCGACGGTGACGCCGAGCGCCGCCGCGATCTGCTCCGGCTCCGGGTCGCTGCCCAGCTCACGGGTGAGCTGGCGGGCGACGTTCCGCATCCGGTTGACGTCCTCCACCAGGTGCACGGGCAGCCGCACGGTCCGCTCCTGCTGGGCGATCGCCCGGCTGATGGCCTGGCGGATCCACCAGGTGGCGTAGGTGGAGAACTTGTAGCCACGCTCGTAGTCGAACTTCTCGACCGCCCGGACCAGGCCGGTGTTGCCCTCCTGGATCAGGTCCAGCATGGGCATGCCCGAGCGCACGTAGCGGCGGGCGATCGACACGACCAGTCGCAGGTTGGCGCGGATGAACAGGTCCTTCGCGCGCTCACCCTCGACGACCAGCCGCTCCAGGTCCTCCCGGTCGACGCCGGCGGGTACGCGGTCCTCACCGAGCAGGTGCTCGGCATAGAGGCCGGCCTCGATCGCCTTGGAGAGGTCGACCTCCTTGGCGGCGTCCAGCAGCGGCGTCCGGGAGATCTCGTGCAGGTAGACGCCGACCAGGTCCCGCTCCTCGGCGACCTCGTCGGTACGCATGCCGATGTTCTTGTCCACGATTGCCACGGTCCCCTCGCTCGCGCCGGTTGCCCGGTTCCTTGCCATCCCCACGTTCATCAGCCCTCCCCGTAACCTCCGCTGTGCCCGTAGGTGCTGACACCTACACAACAGATGAGACGCGTCGGGGATTCCATGTCGTGAGTCGAAACTGTCACGAATGCCTGAGTAGTAGCTGTGAGCCCGGTCCATGTTTGCTGTCAGGACCCCTGCTCGGGTGGCTCGCGTACGCCCTGGCGGCAGGGCGTCGGAGCTGCGGAATCATCGTCCGCCCATGGAATCGCACCATTGCGAAATCCATGAACACAGCGACCCGCGTCACCGCGTCATTGCGATCCTGGTCACTGCGAGATACGCGTCCGTGGACCGGTCGGTTCAGCCACGGGTGAGGATTACCCCACCCCTCCTTGAACAATCCGCAGCGGGAGAGACGTCCCCGGCGCAGCGTGATGCGCGTCGCATCTCGCGGCGGGGGCGGTGGGGCGGGCGGCGCCGGTCAGGAGGCGAGCAGGGCCAGCGCGCCGCGTACCTGGTCGGCGGAGCGGGCCAGGGCGGCCCGGGCGGCGGGCACCTCCGCGCCGGAGACCAGCGAGACCAGGGCGGTCTTGAGATCGCCGTCGGCCTCGTGCAGCGCGGCCTGGCAGACCTCCTCGGGGCAGCCGGTGGCCTCGATCAGGATCGAGATCATCCGGCCCCGCAGCTTGGCGTTGGTGGCCACCATGTCGATCATCAGGTTCGAGTAGACCCGACCGAGGCGCACCATGACGGCCGTGGAGAACGTGTTGAGCACCAACTTCTGCGCGGTGCCCGCCTTCATCCGGGTCGACCCGGTGACCACCTCGGGTCCGGTGTCCACCCCGATGAAGACGTCCACCGCCGAGGCGGCCTCGGCCTCCGGGTTGGCGCAGAGCAGCACGGTCGAGGCGCCCTGGGCCCCGGACGCGTCGAGCGCCCCGAGGACGTACGGGGTGCGACCGCTGGCGGCCAGCCCGACCACCAGGTCACCGGGGCGTACGCACTCGGCCGCCTCCGCGGAACCCGCGCGGTCGTCGTCCTCGGCGTCCTCCACGGCCCGCCACATCGCCTCCGGGCCACCCGCCAGGTGCGCGCAGAACCAGTCCCGCGGCGAGTTGAACGTCGGGGCCAGCTCGGCGGCGTCCAGCACGCCGAGTCGACCGGAGGTGCCGGCGCCGAAGTAGTGCACCCGGTGCCCGCCGCGCAGCGCGGCCACCGCGAGGTCGACGGTCTCGGCGATCTCGTCGAGTACGGCGGCCACCGCGGCCGGCACCCGCCGGTCCGCCTCGTTGATGACGGTGAGCACGTCCCGCGTCGACATCAGGTCGAGGTCCACGCTGTGCGGGTTGCGCCGCTCGGTGGGCGCGCCGACCCGCACCGTGGGCCGCACCACGGCCACCTCGTCCCGCTCCACGCGGCCCGTGGTCATGCCCGCCTCCGCCCGGAGCCCACCCGGCGCGACTGGACGGCCTCGGCCGTCGCCTCCAGGGCCTTCCGGGCCTTGGCCCGGTTGCGCGCGGCCACCCCGACGAAGAGGCAGTCGACCACGGTCAGCTGGGCCAGCCGGCTGGCCATCGCGCCGGAGCGGTACGTGGTCTCCCGGGCGGCGGTGGTGAGCACGAAGTCGGCGACCTCGGTGATCGGCGAGCGCGGGAAGTTGGTCAGCGCGACCGTGGTGGCGCCCCGGGCCCGGGCCTGCTCCAGCACCTCGATGACGTCCGAGGTGGTGCCGGTGTGCGAGATGCCGACGGCGACGTCGCCCCGGCCGAGCAGGGCCGCCGAGGTCAGCGCGGTGTGCACGTCGGGGAAGTAGAAGGCGGTCCGGCCGATGCGGTGCAGCTTCTGCTGGAAGTCGGAGGCGACGAAGCCGCTGGCGCCGGCGCCGTAGACGTCGATCCGGCCGGCCGCGCCGATCGCCTCGACCACCTGCTCGCAGACCGCCGGGTCGAGCTGCTCGGCCGTCTCCTCGACGGCCCGGGCGTCGTTGAAGGCGATGGTCGCGATGATCTGCGCCAGGTCGGCGCCGGGCGGGATGTCGCCACCGACCACCCGGGCGTCCGGCGGCTCGACCCGGCGGGCGGCCTCGGCGGCGAGCCGGATCCGCAGCTGGGGGTAGCCGTCCATGCCGACCGACCGGCAGAACCGGATGACGGTGGCCTCGGAGGTCTCGGCGGCGGTGGCGAGGTCGGTGATGGTGCGCCGGGCGGCGTCCGCCGGATCGGCGACGACCAGCCGGGCGACCCGCTGCTCGGCCGGGGACAGCGACGGGAGCAGGCCACTGATGTGGACGATCAGTCCACCAGGCTCGTGACTCGCAGAAATCTTCGGACTCTTCGCCACGGATGAAACTTACTTTCATGAGGCGTGACCGTCAACCATGACCGCGCGTATCGGGAAAAGTACCGCCTTCCGCGCGGGTTCGTCGCGGCAAGGGTCCCATTCCCGCAGCCCGGCCGCCTCCTCCGCTCCGGTCGAGTCGGCCCCCTCGGCCCACCAGCGGATCGGCCGTCGTCCACGTCGCCCCGGCCGGTCGGCCGGGACGCGTCGCCGGACGGCCGGGCCGACCGGCCGGACGAGGGCCCGGCCGGCATCGACCGGGCCGCACCGCGCCCCGGCCGTACCGGCCGCTAGCGTGTGCTCATGGCGGAGCGCACGGTGCTGGTGACCGGGGGCATGGGCGGGCTGGGCGGTGCGGTCACCGCCGCCTTCCTGAAGGCCGGGTGGCGGGTGGTCGTACCGGAACGGGAGGGCGGGGGGACGGCGCCGGCGGCGTCCGGACTGGTCCGGGTCCGGCGACAACTCCAGCTCGGCGCGTCTGACGCCGCGCGGCGACCTGAAGCCGTCGCCGCGGACCTGCTGGAACCCGCCGGGGCCGCCCGGGCGGTCGAGGCGGCCGCCGGGGAGCCGGCCGCGCCGCTGCGCGCCGTGGTCAACCTCGTCGGGGGGTACGCCAGCGGCGGGCTGGTGCACGAGACCCCGGTCGAGGAGTTCGACCGGATGCTGCGGATCAACCTGCGCCCGACGTACCTGGTCACCCAGGCGGCGTTGCCGCACCTGGTGGCGGCCGGCGGCGGTGCGGTGGTCTGCGTGTCGGCGCGGGCCGCGGTGGCGCCCTTCCCGGGCGCGGCCGGCTACGCCACCGCCAAGGCGGCGGTGCTCGCCCTGGCCAACGCGGTCGCGGTCGAGTACCGGCAGCGCGGGGTGCGGTGCAACACGGTGCTGCCCAGCGTCATCGACACGCCGGCCAACCGGGCCGCCCAGCCGGAGGCCGACCACCGGCGCTGGGTCGCGCCGGCCGAGATCGCCGGAGTGATCCGTTTCCTGGCCTCAGACGAGTCCGCGCCGACCAGCGGCGCGAGCATCCCGGTCTACGGGCGGGCCTGAGCCGGGACCGGGCCGTCCCGGCCCGCGCCGCCCGAGGGCGGACGGGCACCGCCCGGCGGCACCGGCGGGTCGCCGGGGAGCCACCCGGTGAGGTGGGCCCGGATCCGGCGGGAGACCTCCTCGGGCGTGCCGTTGGCGTCGACCACGATGAAACTGCCGTACTCGGGCAGGGCCCGGTAGGCGGTGGCGGCGGCGGTGAGCCAGCGCATGCTCTCGTGGTCGGTGCCACGCCGCTCGATCCGCCGGTACGCCTCCGCCGGGTCGACGGTGAGCAGGAAGGTGACCTGGGGCGCCGGGAAGACCCGATAACCAACCCGGGCCAGCCGTTCCCAGCGCTGCCCGCCGTGCGCCCGGATGCTGGCGTACTGACAGGCGGCGTAGCGGTCCATCACCGCCGTGCGGCCGGTCACCAGGCAGGTCAGCAACGCGAGGGCGATGGCGAGCCAGCGGAGCACGGACTCGACGGCGAGCAGGCCGTCCCGCCCGACGAGACGCTGGGCGTCCGGCCGGCCGAGCCGGTGGGCGAGGCGGCCGAGCCAGCGGCGGCCGCCGGCGTTGCGGTGGTAGGTGGCGGGTTGGCCCGCGGCGGTGAGCGCCTCGGCGAGCCGGTGAGCCTGGGTGGTCTTGCCCGATCCGTCAATGCCGATCAGGGCGACGGCGCGCAGTCGGGCCCTGCCGCGCCGCACCCACAGTGACCTGGCCACCTGCCAGAGGTTATCCGACCGACGCTCAACTTTGGCGGTTTGTCCGTTCCCGTCCCCCTCTCGCCCCGCCGTGTCCGGAACAGGTGTGACCGACCGGCACGCCGGGTACGCAACTTCATTCCCACCGCCACCCACGACGACGGGAGACCCAGATGGCCGAGCGCGGGGACGAGACCCTGGTGCACACCCTGAAGAAGGTCGCCGCCGTGCTCAAGCAGTCCGAGATCCCCTTCGCGCTCGGCGGGAGCTTTGCCGTGTACGCCCACGGCGGCCACTCCAGCGAGCACGACGTGGACTTCCTGATCCGGCAGCAGGACGTGGACCGGGCGCTGGAGGCCCTGGTCGAGGCCGGCTTCACCGCCGAGCGCCCGCCGGAGGACTGGCTGGTCAAGGTCTACGACGAGGGGCGGATGGTGGACCTGATCCACCGGCCGATCGAGACCCCGGTGACCGAGGAGACCTTCGCCGACACCATCGTGCGGCCCGTCGACGCGATCCACATGCCGGTGCTCTCGGCCACCCAGCTGATGGTGCACAAGCTGCTCAGCTTCTCGCAGCACTACTGCGACTTCGCCCGCGCCCTGCCGCTCGCCCGCTCCCTGCGGGAACAGATCGACTGGGAACGGGTACGGAAGGAGACGCAGCACTCGCCGTACGCCGAGGCGTTCCTGGTGCTGCTCGATCGGCTGGACGTGCTGCCCGGCGGCGCGCCCGGAGGAAGGGAGATCCCGTGACCGGACAGCCCGGCGACGCTCCGCCCGACGAGTACGTCGAGGCGGAGATCCAGAGCATGCTGGCCGAGGACCCGTCCGTCGCCGAACAGGGCATCACCGTGGTCCGCCGCGAGCGCGGCCTGGTGCTCTACGGCGAGGTGGAGAGCCCGCACCGGCGGGAGGAGATCCTGCGCCGGGTGGCCGAGCGCTTCCCGGACTTACCCATCACCAGCGACATCGGGGTGACCCGCACGCAGGCGCCTAGCCAGGTCGAGGAGCTGCCGTGAGGGAGGTTCGATCGTGATCCGGATCGCCGCCGTCGGCGATGTGCACCTGGACGAGGACGTGGTCGGCCGGTTCCGACCGGCGCTGGAGGAGCTGCCGGACTGCGCCGACGTGCTGCTGCTCGCCGGCGACCTGACCCGGCACGGCACCGAGTCCGAGGCGCGGTGTGTGGCACAGGAGTTCGGCAACCTCGGGGTCCCGGTGATCACCGTGCTGGGCAACCACGACCACCAGTGCGACCAGGTGCCGCAGGTGGTCAAGGTGCTGGAGGACGTGGGGATCAGCGTCCTGGAGGGGAACGGCATCGTGCTGGAGTGCACCGGCGGGCGGCTCGGCGTGGCCGGGGTGAAGGGCTTCGGCGGCGGTTTCGCCGGGCGGTGCGCCAGCGACTTCGGCGAGCCGGAGATGAAGGCGTTCGTCCACACCACCACCGAGAGCGCCGACGCCCTTGGTGCGGCGCTGCGCGGGCTGGAGTGCGACCTGCTGGTCGCGCTGACCCACTACTCCCCCGTGCCGGACACGCTGGCCGGCGAGCCGCTGGAGATCTACCCGTTCCTCGGCTGCTACCAGCTCGGCCAGGCGATCGATTCGGCGCCCACCGCGCTGGCCCTGCACGGGCACGCCCACCACGGGACCGAGCGGGGCACCACCCCGGGCGGGGTCCGGGTCCGCAACGTCGCCCACCCGGTGATCAAACAGGCATACAGCATCTTCCACGTCGGCGATCACCTCGACCGATCATGAGGTTTGAATCAGAGCACAACGGGTATTGATAACCGCATGTTGAGCTTGCTTCTTTGGATTCTCGCAGTCGTACTGGTGGTCGCCGGCATCCTCGCGCTCTTCCGGCGGCAGATCCTGTGGGGCATCGTCCTCATCATTGTCGGCCTGCTGGTCGGCCCGGGCGGCGTCAGCATCTTCACCTGACCCGCGAAACCCTCAACCCCCTGACCCGCCGGGGTCGTCGGGCCCGGAGCTCCGTCCTCCCAGACATGAGCATCCGGACCCGACGACCCCGGCGTTTCACGTCTGCGGCGCGGTCTGCGCTCAGCAGCGTGGCACGCCCGGGATGTAACCGTCGTAGCCGGTGTAGACGTACGCGTCGGAGATGTACCGCCCGCTGCCGATCCGGTCCCAGATCGAGCTGGTGCCGTACGTGCCGGTGACCGTGGTGCCGCTCGTCTGGCAGTAGATGGTGACCTTCGCGCCGTCGGCCACCGAGCCGACCGCGCTGTAGCCGGTACCGGGGCCGGAGCGGACGGTCAGGCTCACGCCGGAGGTGGTGTTCACCGTGCCCTCGCCGGTGTTCGCACCGGAGCAGCCGTTGTCGCTGGTGTAGGTCTTGGTGCCCCAGTAGAGGGCGAGCGCCCCGTTGAACCGGACCTGGACGTCGTTGCCGTTGAGCCGCTGCTCGTAGTGCAGGTGCGGCCCGGTGGACCCGCCGGTGCTGCCGACGTACCCGATCACCCTGCCGTAGCCGACGGTCTGCCCGACGGAGACGTTGAACCCGCTCAGGTGGGCGTAGTAGGTGGTGTAGCCGTTGCCGTGGTCGATCCGGACGTATTTGCCGTAGCTCGTGCCGCCGAGGTCGGTCACCCGGTCGACCGTGCCGGGCGCGCTGGCCACCACCGGGTCGCCGAGGTCGTCGGTGCGGTTGAAGTCGATGGCGTACGCGGGGCTGTGGTCGGACCGGGTCTGCCCGGACCAGGACTGGTTGCAGGGGAACGGGACCTTGAAGGTCGGCGCCGCCATGGCCGGGGTCGCCGGCACCAGCGTGGCCGCGAGGACGGCACCCACCGCCGCGAGGCTGAACCACCGTTTGCGCATCCACTGCCTCCCATGTTGAAAGCTTTCGATTCCGTACGCCCAGGGTGACAGAAAGTTCCATCGACAGGAAGGGCCTTCCCGGGGCAGAAAGAGCGGAGCGTGGGAGCGCGCCCACGGCCGGTGAGCGGGTTGCGGGATTGTTACCGGGCCGTGTCCGGCAGGGGGTGGACCAGCGAGGATGCAAGCGCTTACATGTGGGGACGACCATCGGACCGGCGCGGGTTCGATTTCCCCCACGCGCCGGCAAGGAAGGAGATCGGCATGGCGTTTGCCAGATCGCGCCAGGCTCTCGCGATCGCCGGCGTGCTGAGCCTGGCGCTCGGCGTCACCGCCTGCGGCACGGGCAACGACAAGAAGAGCGGCAAGGCGAGCTCTCCGGAGTGCGCCCCATACCAGAAGTACCAGGGCCACGACGGCAAGAAGGTCACGATCTACTCGTCCATCCGGGACATCGAGGCCGACCGCCTGGCGCAGTCCTGGAAGCAGTTCGAGGACTGCACCGGCATCACGATCGACCACGAGGGCTCGGGCGAGTTCGAGGCCCAGATCGGTGTCCGGGTGGACGGCGGCAACGCCCCCGACCTGGCCTTCATCCCGCAGCCGGGCCTGCTCAAGCGGTTCGCCGACGCGGGCAAGCTCAAGCCGGTCGGCGCCGACACCAAGGCGCTGGCGGAGCAGAACTTCACCCCCGACTGGCTGAAGTACAGCACCGTCAACGGCACGCTCTACGGCGTTCCGCTCGGCTCCAACGTCAAGTCGTACGTGTGGTACTCGCCGAAGACCTTCAAGGAGAAGGGCTGGACCGTCCCCACCACCTGGGACGAGATGATCCAGCTGAGCGACAAGATCGCGGCGAGCGGCACGAAGCCGTGGTGCGCCGGCATCGAGTCCGGTGACGCCACCGGCTGGCCGGCCACCGACTGGATCGAGGACGTGATGCTGCGGACGGCGGGCCCCGAGGTCTACGACCAGTGGACCACCCACGGCATCAAGTTCAACGACCCGCAGGTCGTCGCGGCCGTCGACAAGGCCGGCACCATCCTCAAGAACGAGAAGTACGTCAACGGCGGCTTCGGCGGCGTGAAGAGCATCGCCACCACCTCCTTCCAGGAGGCCGGCACGCCGATCACCGCTGGCAAGTGCGCCATGCACCGCCAGGCGTCCTTCTACGCCAACCAGTGGCCGCAGGGCACCAAGGTGGCCGAGGACGGCGACGTCTTCGCGTTCTACTTCCCGGCCATCGACCCGGCCAAGGGCAAGCCGGTGCTGGGTGCCGGCGAGTTCGTCGCGGCCTTCGCCGACCGCCCCGAGGTCCAGGCCGTGCAGACCTACCTGGCCTCCGGCGAGTACGTCAACAGCCGCGCCAAGATCGGCGACTGGCTGTCGGCGAACAAGAAGCTCGACATCAACAACGTGCCCAACCCGGTGGACAAGCTCTCCGTCCAGATCCTGCAGGACCCGAAGACCGTCTTCCGCTTCGACGGCTCGGACCTGATGCCGGCCGCGGTCGGCGCGGGAACCTTCTGGAAGGGCATGGTCGACTGGATCAACGGCAAGGACACCGCCACGGTCCTGAACGGCATCGAGAGCAGCTGGCCGAAGTGATCTGAGCCGGTGGTCCGGTCCGCGCCCGCGGGCCGGACCATCGCTCGATCCAACCCCTGGGAGGGTCGATGGAGTTCGACTTCGCGGAGGAACAGCCGAAGTTCCTCATGCTGATGTACGGGCTGATCGCTTTCGTCGCGGTGGTGGGCGGCCTGCTCCTGCTCCTCGACGCGGTGCCGGCCTGGTTCGCCCGTCGTCGGGAGGCGAAGCTGGTCGCCGCCGCGACGAGCGGCGCCCCCCTGCCCCGCCGGCGCAAGCCGCGTGAGGGGCTGTTCGCGCTCTTCTTCCTGCTGCCGACGCTGCTGTTCCTCCTCGTCGGGCTGGTGGTGCCCGCGATCCGCACCACGCTGCTCTCCTTCATGGATTCCGGCAGCAACAACTGGGTCGGACTGCGCAACTACGGCTGGATGTTCTCCGACGGCGCGATCGTCCAGGTGCTGACCAACACCCTGATCTGGGTGCTCCTGGTGCCGCTGGTCGCCACCACGTTCGGCCTGATCTACGCCGTGATGGTGGACCGGGCCCGGCTCGAGGCGCTCGCCAAGTCCCTGATCTTCCTGCCGATGGCGATCTCGTTCGTCGGCGCCAGCATCATCTGGAAGTTCGTCTACGCCTACCGCGGCGACGGTGAGAAGCAGATCGGTCTGCTCAATCAGATGGTGGTCAGCCTCGGCGGCGAGCCGAAGCAGTGGCTGCTCGAATCGCCCCTGAACACCTTCCTGCTCATCGTGATCATGGTCTGGATCCAGGCCGGCTTCGCGATGGTGGTGCTCTCGGCCGCCATCAAGGCCATCCCGGCGGACATCGTCGAGGCGGCCCGGCTGGACGGGGTGAGCCCGTGGCAGATGTTCTGGCAGATCACCCTGCCGAGCATCCGGCCGGCGCTGATCGTGGTGGTGGTCACGCTCTCCATCGCCACGCTGAAGGTCTTCGACATCGTCCGGACCGCCACCAACGGCAACTACGACACCAGCGTGATCGCGAACGAGATGTACAACCAGGCGTTCCGGTACGGCCAGAACGGGCAGGGTTCCGCCCTCGCGGTCTTCCTCTTCGTCCTGGTCATCCCGATCGTGATCTACCAGATCCGCAACCTGCGTCAGCAGCGGGAGGGCTGAGATGACCACCGCCACGCCCACCGTCGGAGCCGGCGTCCAGGCGACCGGGAAGACCACCCGGGTCGGCCGGGTCCGCAAGCGCCTGAACAGCCGGACCGCCACGCTGGTCTCGATCGTCATCGCGCTGCTCTGGACGGTCCCGACCTTCGGCCTGTTCATCTCCTCGTTCCGGCCCGAGGACCAGATCAAGACCACCGGCTGGTGGACGTTCTTCACCGACCCGCAGTTCACCCTGGAGAACTACCAGCAGGTGCTCTTCAGCACGTCCTCCTCGTCGGGCCAGCTCGCCAGCTACTTCATCAACTCCCTGGCGATCACCATCCCGTCGGTGCTCTTCCCGACGGCGTTCGCGGCGCTGGCCGCGTACGCGCTGGCCTGGATCAACTTCAAGGGGCGGGACTGGCTCTACATCGCGATCTTCGCGTTGCAGATCGTCCCGCTGCAGATGGCCCTGGTGCCGCTGCTGAAGTTCTTCTCCACCGGCGTCACCATCGCCGGCGTCCAGGTGCTCCCGGCCTGGGATCTCGTCGACGAGCAGAAGTTCGCGCAGGTGTGGTTCGCGCATACCTGTTTCGCGCTCCCGTTCGCCGTGTTCCTGCTGCACAACTTCATCTCGCAACTGCCGTCGGACCTGATGGAGGCGGCCCGGGTCGATGGGGCCACGCACCCGAAGATCTTCCGCACCATCGTGCTGCCGCTGATCACGCCCGCCCTGGCCGCGTTCGGCATCTTCCAGTTCCTCTGGGTCTGGAACGACCTGCTGGTCGCGCTCATCTTCGCGGGCGGGGGCAACGAGACCGCCCCGCTGACCGTCCGGCTCGCCGAGATGGCCGGCACCCGGGGCAACGAGTGGCAGCGGCTGACCTCCGGTGCGTTCGTGTCGATCGTCGTACCGCTGATCGTGTTCCTGTCCCTCCAGCGCTATTTCGTGCGGGGCCTGCTCGCCGGCAGCGTCAAGGGCTGACCCGCTGCTCCGCCGCCGCCGGCCCCCGGCGGCGGCGGGGCGCGGGCCGGAGCGGGGAACAACGATGACCAAGATTGACGATGTCGCCCGCCTGGCCGGGGTCTCCACGGCCACCGTCTCCCGCGCGCTGCGCGGCCTCCCGACGGTCTCGGCCGCGACCCGGCACCGGGTGCTTGCCGCCGCAGAGCAGCTCCAGTACGCCGTCTCGCCGAGCGCCTCCCGGCTGGCTGGCGGGAAGACCGGCACGGTGGCGGTGGTGGTCCCCCGGATCACCCGCTGGTTCTTCGCCACGGTGGTCGAGGCGGTCGAGGACCACCTCCAGGAGAACGGCTACGACCTGCTGCTCTACAACCTCGGCGGTCGGGAGCAGACCCGCCGGCGGGTGCTGCGGACGGCCAGCCTGCACAAGCGGGTGGACGCGATCATCCTGGTCGCCACCCCGCTGCGCCCGGCCGACGTGACCGCGCTGACCAAGCTGGAGCTGCCGGGCGTGACGATCAGCTCCGGCAGCGGGGTGCCCGGGTGGCCCTGCGTACGCATCGACGACGTGGCTGCGGCGCGGACCGCCACCCGGCACCTGCTCGACCTCGGCCACACCCGGATCGCGCACATCTCCGGCGACCCGGACGACGAGCTCGCCTTCACCACCCACCTGGACCGCCGCCGCGGCTACCAGGAGGCTCTGCGGGCGGCCGGGATCCGGCCCGACCCGACCCTGGACATCGAGTCGCAGTTCACCATCGACGGCGGCACCCGGGCCACCGCCGAGCTGCTGGCCCGGGGCGAGCCGCCGACCGCGATCTTCGCCGCCTGCGACGAGATGGCGATGGGCGCGATGACCGCGCTGCGCGACGCCGGGCTGCGGGTGCCGCAGGACGTCAGCGTGATCGGCGTCGACGACCACGACCTCGCCGGGGCGCTCGGCCTGACCACCATCGCCCAGCCGGCGGCGGAGCAGGGGTTGCTCGCGGCCCGGATCCTGCTCGACCCGCTCGGCGTGCGCGCCGCCGACCCGTACGCCGGGCTGGTGCCCGCGCCGCGCGGCGCGGAACCCGGCGGCGACACGCCGACGCAGCCGGTGATCCTGCCCACTCGGCTGGTGGTGCGGGAATCGACCGCGCCGCCCCGGGCAAACTGAACGGATCCGGCCGTCCCCGTGACGACCGGAGAACGGCCGCAAGGCCACCGCACGACACAGGGGAGAAGGCTCTGAACACCGACGCGACACAGCAGGAACCGGCCGCTGCCCCGGCCACCGGCTGGTGGACCGAGGCCGTCATCTACCAGATCTACCCGCGCTCGTTCGCCGACTCGAACGGCGACGGCATCGGCGACCTTCCCGGCATCACCGCCCGCCTCGATCACCTCGCCGAGCTCGGCATCGACGCGGTCTGGCTGTCGCCGTTCTACCCGTCCCCCCAGGCCGACGCCGGGTACGACGTCGCCGACTACCGGGACGTCGACCCGCTCTTCGGCACCCTCGCCGACGCCGACAAGATGATCGCGGAGGCGAAGGCGCGCGGGCTGCGGGTGATCGTCGACCTGGTGCCCAACCACACCTCGTCGCAGCACCGCTGGTTCCAGGCCGCGCTCCCGGCCGCGCCGGGCAGCCCGGAGCGGCAGCGCTACGTCTTCCGGGACGGCAAGGGACCGCAGGGCGCCGAGCCGCCCAACGACTGGCAGAGCGTCTTCGGCGGCCCCGCCTGGACCCGGGTGCCGGACGGGCAGTGGTACCTGCACCTCTTCGACCCCGGCCAGCCCGACCTGAACTGGGACAACCCCGAGGTCCGCGCCGAGTTCCTGGACATCCTCCGGTTCTGGCTGGATCGGGGCGTCGACGGCTTCCGGGTGGACGTGGCGCACGGCCTGATCAAGCAGGCCGACCTGGCCGACTGGCAGGAGCAACCCGAGATCCTCTCCGGCGCGGAGGTCGACAAGCCGCGCCCGCCGATGTGGGACCAGGACGGCGTGCACGAGATCTACCGGGAGTGGCGGCGGCAGCTCGACTCGTACGACGGAGAGCGGATCCTCGTCGCGGAGGCGTGGGTCGAGCCGGCCGAGCGGCTGGCCCGCTACGTCCGGCCGGACGAGATGCACCAGGCGTTCAACTTCGAGTACCTGCTCGCCTCCTGGACTGCCCCGGCGCAGTACGCGGTGATCACCCGCTCCCTGGAGGCCACCGACTCAGTCGGCGCCCCCACCACCTGGGTGCTCTCCAACCACGACGTGGTCCGGCACGCCTCCCGGCTCGGCCTGCCGATCGGCGGCGGCCGCCCGAACGGCATCGGTATCGGCGACCCGCAGCCGGACGCCGCGCTCGGCCTGCGGCGGGCCCGGGCGGCCAGCCTGCTGATGCTGGCCCTGCCCGGCTCGGCCTACCTCTACCAGGGCGAGGAGCTGGGGCTCCCGGAGCACACCACGCTCCCCGACGAGGCGCGGCAGGACCCGACCTGGGAGCGCAGCGGGCACACCCAGCGTGGCCGGGACGGCTGCCGGGTGCCGATCCCGTGGGAGGCCGACGCCCCGTCGTACGGCTTCGGGCCGACCGACGCGAGCTGGCTCCCCCAGCCCCCGAGCTGGGCGGAGTACGCGCTCGACCGGCAGCGCGACGTGCCGGGCTCGACGTACGAGCTGTACCGGACGGCGCTGCGGCTGCGCCGCGAGCACGGCCTGGGCCGCGGCCCGCTGCGCTGGCACTCGTCCGGCGACGAGGTGCTCATCTTCAGCAACCGCGGGCTCATCGTGCTGACCAACTTCGGTGCCGAGCCGGTGCCGCTGCCGGTCGGCGCGAAGGTGCTGGCGGCCAGCGCCCCGCTCGACGACGACAACGCCGTCCCGACGGACGTCACCGTCTGGTACAGCGTCTGACGTGTCCGGAGGGGCCCTTGTCCAACGCGAGGCGTTGACCGGGGCCCCTCCTCACAGGCGGTCGGCACGGGTGTGCAGGAGGTCGTGGACCGACTCGATGTCGCCGGGTGAGGCGCGGGCGGCGAGCCAGTACATCAGCCCGGTCGGGATGAAGAAGAGCTGGAACACGGCCAGCCCGACGGCGTAGTTCAACGGCGGCGGGAAAGCCGCCCGCAGCCCCTGGAAGGCCACCCCGACCAGGCCGTTGCCGGCCGCCCGGCCAACCCCGTTGACCAGGTTGCCCAGGCTGTAGACGGTGCCCCGGTGCTCGGGCGGGTTGACGTCGGCGATCAGCGCGAACCAGTTGGGCGAGTTCGCCGAGGTGAGCGCGAGGGCCAGCAGGGCGGTGAGCAGGCTCAGCCCGACCGTGGGCTCGGTGAACACGCTGGCCAGCACCGCGCCGATCACCGCGCCGGAGCTGCCGCCGTCCGGCACGTCGATCCGGATCGGCACCAGGAACAGGACCAGGTAGAACGGCACGGCCGCGAGGATGCCCACCGCCGCGACCAGCGCCCGACCGCTCGGCGTACGCCGTTGCAGCGCGTCGCCGGCCAGGCCACCCACGATGGAGAAGACCCCGCCGAGCTGGAACAGGGTGGCGAAGACGCTGCCCACCACCACCGCGGTGGCCGACGAGTAGCCCTGCGCCTCGGCCCGCTGGGCGAACAGCACCGGCAGCCAGACCAGCGAGCCGAACGCCGCCTGCGCGGTCAACCCCTGAAGGATCAGCCAGCGGTTGGTCCGCCGAGCCAGGATCCGGGGCAGATCGGCCCGGCTGATCCGGTAGTCGTACTCGCCGCCGGCGTCGAGCGCCGCGGCCAGCTCCGGTTCGCTCTGCCCGCGCCGGATGTCGTACGTGAACAGGTAGGCCACGGTGGCGGCCAGGCCGACCACGGTGAGCACCAGGAACGGCCGCCGCCAGTCGGTGGCGCCGAGGATGCCGCCGGTGAGCGTCCCGGCCAGGGTGCCCACGCCCTGCGACAGCCCCCAGAAGCTCATCACCAGGCCCCGGCGCCGCGGCGAGATCAGGTCGGTGACCACCGAGTAGCCGACCGAGCCGACCGCCCCCAGCCCGACCGCGGCGACCAGCTGGGCGCCCAGGAACGTCGGGTAGCTCTGCGCGAACGCGCTGCCCCCGGTGCCGGCCGCCCAGATCAGGGTGCCGACCATGAGCAGCGGCTTGCGGTCGGTCCGGTCGCCCACGTACGCCCAGGCGACGGCGGCGACCGCGCTGACCAGGAAGCTCACCGCGGTGACCAGCCCGAGCAGCCGCTGCGGCACGCCCAGCGCGCCGGAGATCGGCCCGTAGAGCGGCGGAACCAGCCCGATCGCCACGTTGTCCAGCGAGGCGAGCACCACGAACACCACGACGCTGTAGAACCGGTGGGCCGCTCCCCCGCCACGGGTCGTGCGCCCGATGCCCATCGTCATGGGTGGCACCCAACCAGGATCAGCCGCCGACCGCCACCCGCCCAACGGCGATCCACGCTACGCCATCTGGCCGTGTTGTTCCTCCGGCGACGTCGCGCGCCGAGCTGACGGCGACAGCGGGAACCAGGCGGCCAACCGTGAGTCGGCGTCCCGGGCGCTGGGGTGGGCGACTCCGTGCAGCAGGTCGGCGGCCTCTCCCCAGGCGGCCAGCGCGCCGTCGTGGTCACCCTGTTCCTCCCGGACGTCACCGAGCGTCAGCAGCGTCTTGCCCAACCACCGCTCACCCTCGTTGCGTCCGACGCTGATCGCCGAGGTGAGCAGGTCCGCCGCCGCCGCCAGCCGCCCCGCGCGGCGACGCACGCTGGCCAGTACGGTCAGCGCTTCCACGGTGCCCGTCGAGTACCTCATCGCCTCGGCGATGGCCAGTGCCTGCTCGGCCGCCACCACGGCCTCCGGATCGCGCCCGGCGGACAGGTAGATCCCGGCGAACCGGTACAGCGTGATCACCTCACCGTAGGGATCGCGCAACTCCCGGAAGATCGACAGCGTGGCGGTGAGCAACTCGATCGCGTCCTCGATCCGGCCGGCATCGTGGTAGACGCGGGCGAGTCCGTTCATGACGTCGGCCTGGCTACTCCGGCTGTCACAGACCGTGTACAGGTCAAGAGCGCGCCGCAACTGCTGCTCCGCTTCCCGCAGCCGACCATGCTCGCGTTCGATCGCGCCGAGGTGCTGTCGGGCGCGAGCCGTGCACCACAGGCTGCCGACCCGCTCGGCCAGCACCAGGGCTCGCTCCGCCGCGTGGCGCGCCTGCGGCAGGTGCCCCAGGTAACCCTGCAGGTAGGTCAACCGGTTGAGGGCATGTGCCTGGCCGCGGTCGTCGTCGAGCGCCTCGAACAGTGCCGCCGCGGTCTCCGCACAGCGGGCGGCGTCGGGGACCGCGCGATACTCGTCGGCTCGGCTGCGGTACAACATCGCCAGCGCCTTCATGCGCCGGTCACCGGCCCGGTCGGCCGCCGCCTCGGCGAGGGCGTTGATCGACCGCCAGGCGTCGACCGCCCCACGCATCTCGAGGAACGGACCGAGCACGTGCGTCAGTGCTCCGCACAGCTCGTCCAGACCCAGGTCGTACGCCTGGCGTACGGCGGCCAACAGCGATTCGCTCTCCGCCTCGTACCAACCGACCGGGTCGGTCGCCGTGGCGGACCCCACGGCCGGGTCGAGGAGAGCGGTACCGGTGATCGCGGGCTCCAGCCCGGGGAACTGCTTGTCGGGCAGCCCCCGCATGGCCGACAGCGCGTAACCGAGCCAGGCGTTGAGTCCCGCCATCACGGCCGCACGCCGCCTCGGCTCGTCGATCCGGGCTTCGGCCCGTTCGCGCAGCAGCAACCCGACCAGGTCGTGGAACCGGTACCGGTCCTGGCCGAGGGAGTCCTGACCGGCGTACTCGACGATGCGGTGTTGCACGAGCTGGTCGATCAACGCCTCGGCGAGCGCAACGGGACATTGCAGCACCGCCCCGGCGGCCCAGGTGGGAAAGCTCGGTGCGGCCAGCAACGCCAGCAGCTGCGCGGCGGCGTCGGCGTGCGGATCCAGACCCCGGAAGCTGAGCTCCAGGCTGGCCCGTACCTCGAGGTCGCCGTGGTGCAGCTCGTCCAGGCGGTGCTGGTCGGCCAACCGGTCAGCCATTCTGCGTAGGGACCAGTGCGGTCGACTGGCCAACCGTGCCCCGACGATGCGGACCGCCAGCGGCAACCACCCGCACAGCTCGGCGAGGCGTGCGGCGACCTCCGGCTCGGCCGCCACGCGCGCCGCGCCCACCGTCGCCCCCAGCAGCGCCAACGCGTCCTCGTCGGGTAGCACGTCGAGGTCCAGGTGATAGCCGCCCGCCACATCCGCCAGATCGGAGCGGCTGGTGACGAGCACCGCGCAACCCGATCCACCGGGCACCAGCGGCCGTACCTGTGTCGCGCTTGCCGCCTCGTCGAGCACGACCAGCACCCGGCGCTCCGCGGTGACGGAGCGGTAGAGCAGGATCCGTTCCTCGAGATCGTCGGGGATCGCGGCGCGGTGCGCGCCCAACGCGACGAGTGCCCGGCCCAGCACGTCCGCCGGCTGCTCCGGCCGGTCGTGCGTCCCGTGCAGGTCGACGTAGAGCTGGCCGTCGGGAAAGTCGCTCCGCAGCAGGTGGGCGACGTGGACGGCCAGCGCGCTCTTACCGACCCCCGGCTTGCCGCTGACGACGACGACCGGGACCGCGGTAGCGGTGGCCGCCGCCGAGGTCAGCCGGTGGCGCAGCTCGTCGACCTCGGTTCCACGCCCGGTGAAGTCGGCGATGTCGGCGGGCAACTGGGCCGGACGCGCAATCGGCGGGGGCGGCGACCCGGGATCTTGTTCCGGAGCGAGTGCCGGCTCCGGGCCTGCCTCGGGCAGGGACAGCGGCGCCGACTGACCGGCGTCGCTCCGACGACGCGTCCCCGCGAGAATCGCCCGTTCCAGCTGCCGCAGCTCCGCGCCGGGCTCGATGCCGAGCTCGTCGGCCATCCGCCGGCGGCCGTCGCGGTAGACCTCCAGGGCCTCGGCGGTACGCCCCACGGCGTCCAACGCGATCATCAGCTGCCCCCGCAGGCGTTCGCGAAGCGGGTGTTCCTCGACCAGCCGCGTCAGCTCCGGCACCAACACCGCGTGCCGGTCGAGGGTGAGTTCCAGATCGATCACCCGGACCAGGATCGCGAGCCGCAGTTCGGCCAGCCGGTGGGCCTCCACGGTGGCGAACGGCGCCGGCACATCGGCGAGCGCCGGCCCTCGCCAGAGCGCCAGGGCGGCGCGCAGCGCCGCGGCCCTGGGCTGCGGGGCCAGATCCTCCCGCTCCGCCTCGCGTACCAGCCGCTCGACCCGTGCCACGTCGAGTTGGCCATCACCAATCCGCAACAGATAACCGGGGCTCCGGGTGACCAGCAACCGGCCCTCTCCCGGGCGGCCGTTGTCGCCGAGCTGGCGGCGTAGCGCCGACACCACGGTCAGCACCTGCTCCCGGGCCGTCGCCGGCGGACGCTCCGGCCAGAGCCCGTCGATGAGTTCGTCGACCGAGACCACCCGGTTGCGCCGCAGCAGCAGCGCCGCCAGAACGATCCGCTGGCGGGCCCCCGGCAGGGGGACCCGGCCTGACCGCCCCCGCACCTCGAGGGGACCGAGAACGTTGAACGCGACCGGCGGGTCGGCGGCTTCGTCGCCGGGGCGGAACGGCTCATGTCCCGTCCGGCCGGGGCTCGTCACCACGAGCCGGCCCCGCGCCACACGCGGACTCGCTGGACCCGGTCATCCCGCACCATCCACATCACGCACCTGCCCCGTCCGCTCGCTCGGTGGCGGCTACGCAGGCCGCGCCGCCTCGTCAGTCAGGAGCGACGCCGCAAACGGTAGTTGTCGATGGGTGTCCAGTCCCGGTGAGTTCGATAACGACGAGGTAACGCAGACGAGTGCGGCTGGCTCAGCCCGCTTCCCGCTCGGTGATCAGGTCACGCGCCCGGGCGTAGCGCGCGCGGATGGCGGGGACTTCCGACGATTCCAGCTCGGCGCGACTGACGCCACGCCGCGACCCGAAGCCGTCGTCGGCCCCGTACTCCTCGGTGTCGCCGAGGGTCCACGACGGTGGCTCCGCGCCGCCCAGGGCGACCCAGGCGGCCTGGCGGGCGGCGCCGTCGGCGACGTACTCCCCGGGCGGCGGGGCCACGACGGGGCGGCCGAAGACCTGCGGGGCGATCCGCCGCACGGCCGCCGAGCGGGCCCCGCCGCCGACCAGGATGATCCGGCGGGCGGTGGCGCCCTGCGCGGTGAGCGCGTCGAGGCCGTCGGCGAGCGCGCAGAGCATCCCCTCGACGGCCGCCCGGGCCAGGTGCGCCGGGCTCGACGTGCCCAGGGTGAGCCCGTGCAGCGCGCCGGTGGCGGTGGGCCGGTCCGGGGTCCGCTCCCCCTCCAGGTACGGCACCATGACCAGACCGTCCGCGCCCGGCGGGGCGGCCAGGGCCAGCTCGCTCAGCGTGGCCAGGTCGACGCCGAGCAGCGTCGCGGCGGCGTCGAGCACCCGGGCCGCGTTGAGCGTGCAGACCAGCGGCAGGAACCGACCGGTGGCGTCGGCGAAGCCGGCCACCGCCCCGGTCGGGTCGGCGGCGGGCGCGTCGGCCACCGCGAAGACCGTGCCCGAGGTGCCGATCGAGACGACCACGTCCCCCGGTCCGGCCCCGACCCCGAGCGCCGCGGCGGCGTTGTCGCCGGTGCCGGGGCCGAGCAGGACGCGACCGGCCCCGGTGCCGGACCCCGGTACCGCTAACGGGTCGAGCTGTCCCGCCGCCTCGCTCGGGCCGAGCACGACCGGCACCCGGACCGGCCGCCCGAAGGCGCGTTCCAGCAGGTCGAGGCGGTACTCACCGGTCCGGGGCGACCAGTAGCCGGTGCCGCTGGCATCGCCCCGGTCGGTGCGCAGCGCAGCCAGGCCGGGGGCGCCGGCGAGCCGCCAGGTCAGCCAGTCGTGCGGCAGGCAGACGGCGACCACCCGGTCGGCGTTCGCCGGCTCGCGCCGGGCCAGCCAGCGCAGCTTGGTGGCGGTGAAGCTGGCCACCGGCACCGCCCCGGTCGCCTCCGCCCAGAACCGGCGCCCGGCCTCCCCGCCGCCGGCCTCCTCGATCAGCTCCCGGGCGGCATCGGCGGAGCGGGTGTCGTTCCAGAGCAGCGCCGGGCGGACCACCCGCCCCGCCTCGTCCAGGCAGACCATGCCGTGCTGCTGGCCGGCGACCGCGACCGCGGCCACGTCGGCCAGCCCACCGGCCTCGGTGGCGGCCGCGAGCAGCGCGTCCCACCAGGCGTGCGGGTCGACCTCGGTGCCCTCGGGGTGCGACGCGCGACCCTGCCGGACCAGCGCGCCGGTCTCCGCGTCCCGGACCACCACCTTGCAGGACTGGGTGGACGAATCGATGCCGGCGACGAGCGGCATGGCGGCCCGCCTCAGCGCGCGCCGAGCAGGTGCTCGACGGCGAGCTGGTTGAGCCGGACGAAGCCGAAGCCCTTCGCCCCGGCCGCCGCCGGGTCGAACTCCTCGAACGCGGCGGTGTCGGCGAGCAGCTCGGCGTAGCCCTCGCCCGGGTTCAGGGTCGGGGTGGCCAGGTCGGTGACCTTGCTGGTGGCGAGGGCCTCGGCCACCTCCGGGTCGGCCCGGAAGGCCGCGGCCCGCTCCTTGAGCAGCAGGTAGGTCCGCATGTTCGCCTCGGCCGACGCCCACACGCCGGTCATGTCCTCGGTGCGGGAGGGCTTGTAGTCGAAGTGCCGCGGACCGTCGTACGCGGGACCGCCGTTGGCGCCGCCGTGCTCCAGCAGGTCGACCAGGGCGAACGCGTTGAGCAGGTCGCCGTGGCCGAAGACCAGGTCCTGGTCGTACTTGATGCCGCGCTGGCCGTTGAGGTCGATGTGGAAGAGCTTGCCCTGCCAGAGCGCCTGGGCGATGCCGTGCGCGAAGTTCAGCCCGGCCATCTGCTCGTGGCCGACCTCCGGGTTGAGCCCGACCAGCTCCGGGCGGGCCAGGGTGGAGACGAACGCCAGCGCGTGGCCGACGGTGGGGAGCAGGATGTCGCCGCGCGGCTCGTTCGGCTTGGGCTCGATGGCGAAGCGCAGGTCGTAGCCCTGGTCGACGACGTACTGGCAGAGCAGGTCGACGGCCTCCCGATAGCGGTCCAGCGCGGCGCGGACGTCCTTGGCCAGGTCGTACTCGGCGCCCTCCCGGCCACCCCACATGACGAAGGTGCGGGCACCCAACTCGGCGGCGAGGTCGACGTTGCGCAGCACCTTGCGCAGGGCGTACCGGCGAACGTCGCGGTCGTTGCTGGTGAAGCCGCCGTCCTTGAAGACCGGGTGGGTGAAGAGGTTGGTGGTGACCATCGGGACGACCAGGCCGGTCTCGTCGAGGGCCTTGCGGAACCGGGTCAGGTGGGCGTCGCGGGTGGCGGCGTCCGCGCCGAACGGGATCAGGTCGTCGTCGTGGAAGGTGATCCCGTACGCGCCGAGCTCGGCGAGCCGGTGGACCGCCTCGACCGCGTCCAGCGCGGGCCGGGTGGCGTCGCCGAACGGATCGCGGGCCTGCCAGCCCACCGTCCAGAGACCGAAGGAGAACTTGTCGGCGGGGGTGGGACGGGGCGCCATGGCAGACCTCCGGTGGTGTCGTCGCCAAATTTGTTCAATGGTTGAATTAAATGGCGACGGTGTGGCAGTGTCAAGCAGTGACCAGCGCCAGCACCACCGGGGCGGTCCGGCAGGGCAGCCTCCGCGAGCTCAACCTCGCGGTGGTGCTCCGGCGGATCGCCGCCGCCGAGCGACCTCCCTCCCGCGCCGAGATCGCCGCCGGGACCGGCCTGACCCGGGCCACCGTCTCCGCCGTCGTCGACGACCTGATCGCCGGCCGGCTGGTCGCCGAGGCGGAACCCGCGCCGCGTACCGGGGCCGGGCGGCCGGCCCGAGGCCTGGTCCTGGCCGGCGACGGCCCGGCCGGGCTCGGGCTGGAGGTCAACGTCGACTACCTGGCCGCCTGCGTGGTCGACCTGACCGGCGCGGTACGTCACCACGTGGTGCGGCGAGCCGACCTGCGCCCGGTCTCCCCCGCCGACGCGCTGGCCCGGCTCGCCGCGCTCGCCACCGAGGCCCGGGCCGCCGCCGTCCGCGCCGGGCTGACCCTGGCCGGCGCAACGCTCGCCGTGCCCGGCCTGGTCGGCGACGGCGGCGTGGTGCGCCTCGCGCCCAACCTCGGCTGGCGGGACGTGGACGTCCCCGGGCTGCTCGCCGGGCACCCGCTCGCCGAGCCGGTGGACGGGATCCCGCCGCTGGTCGTCGACAACGAGGCCAACCTGGCCGCCCTCGGTGAGCTGCACGCCGGCCCGCCCGGGTCGGCCAGCTTCCTGCACGTCTCCGGGGAGATCGGGATCGGCGCCGGGATCGTGCTCGACGGAGCGCTGTACCGAGGCGCGCGCGGCTGGAGCGGCGAGATCGGTCACCTGCCGGTGGACCCGCGCGGCCGCCCCTGCCGCTGCGGCGGCCAGGGCTGTCTGGAGCGGTACGCGGGCCAGGAGGCCATCCTGGCCGCCGCCGGGCTGGCCGGCGCGGAACTGCCCGCCGACACCGCCGCGACCCGGCTGGCCGAGCTCGCCGGGGCCGGCGACCCGGCCACCCTGGCCGCCCTGGCGGACGCCGGCACCGCCCTCGGCGTGGCCGTGGCGGGCGTGGTGAACCTGCTGGATCTGGACACCGTGGTGCTCGGCGGCGGATACGCCCCGCTCGCCCCGTGGCTGTCCCCACCGGTGCTCGCAGAGGTCTCCCGGCGGGTGCTCACCGCCGCCTGGTCGCCGGTCACGGTCCGTCCGGCGGCGCTCGGCGCGCAGTCCGCGGCCGTCGGTGGAGCCGCCTCGGTGGTCCGCCGAATCGTGGCACGCCCGATCGGCTGGCTGGCTCGATCCGGCTGACCGCCGCGCTCCTCCATGAGCGATCGCCTGTCCCGCTCGGTACGCTGGCCAGCAGCAATCGACCCGGCAACCGAGGAGTGCAGCGACAGCATGCGCACAGGTCGACTGACCGGGGCACCCGGCGACCGGCGGTGACGACAGTCCGACGGGGCGGTCTCGCCGGGCCGGTCAGCGGCGGCGGTCAGGCCCCCCGGGTCCGCCGGACCGCCGACAACGCGCTGGCGGCCGACTCCCACCTCGCCCGTGAGCTGCTCGACGGGCTCGCCGAGGCGGTCGTGACGACCGACCACGCCGGCGTGGTGACCCTGGTCAACGCGATGGCCGGGGAACTCCTCCCCGAACTCTCCCCCGGCGTGGACCTGGCCCGCTGCGCGGTGCCCGCGCTGGCCCGGGCCGCCCGCGAGGGCACCGACACCTTCGACGCCGCGCACCACGGCCGGCGGTTGCGCGGCATCCGGCGTGGCCTGGCCGGCGGGCGCTGCGCCTGGTACGTGCGGGACGTCACCGAGGAGCAGGCAGGCACCGACGCGCTGCTGGCCGAGCGCTCCCGCACCGCGTTCCTGGCCCGGGCCGGCAGCCGGCTCGGGCTCTCCCTGCACCGGGACCAGGCGCTGCGGGCCGCCGCCACCCTGCCGGTCCCCTACCTGGCCGACGCCGCGGTGGTCGTGCACCGCCCGCCGCCCCCGGCCGAGGACCAGCCGCACTGGATCCGGTACGCCGAGGGCGACCCCGGGCCGACCAGCGGGTTCGGCGGCCGGGGAATGGCCGAATCCGTGCCCGGGCTGATCGAGGCGCTCGAGGGCGCCGCCCCCGAGCCCAGCGCCGGGCTCGGCGCCGAGCTGGCCGACGTGCTCCCCGAGGGCTTCGGGCGGCCTGGCATGGTGCTGATCAGCCCGATCCTCAGCGCCGGCGGGCCGGCCGGGGCGCTGATCCTGGTCCGCCGCGCCGAGCGGTCCGGCTTCGACCAGCGCGAGGTCGAGCTGGCTCGGGAGTTCGCCGCCCGCGCGGGCGCGGCGCTGGCCGCCGCCGAGCTCTACGGCGAGCAGGCCCACCTGGCCCGCGTCCTGCAGAACAGCCTCCTCCCACCGGACCTCCCAACGGTCGGCGGCGTGACAGTGGCCGGCGGCTACCGGGCGGCCGGGGACAGCCTGCGCATCGGCGGCGACTTCTACGATCTCTTCCCCACCGAGCAGGGCGGGCTCTTCGCCCTCGGCGACGTCTGCGGCAAGGGGGTCGGGGCGGCGGTGCTGACCGGCCGGGTACGCCAGTCCCTGCAGACGCTGCGCCTGGTCGAGCAGCGCCCGCTGGAGCTGATCGGGCTGCTCAACCGGGCGCTCCTGGACGCGCCGGGCGCGGCCCGGCGGGCCCAGTTCACCACCGTCCTGCTGGGCACCCTCACCCGCGAGCCGGACGGCGGGCTGCTGGTCCGGGTGGCCGGCGGCGGTCACCCCGCCCCGCTGGTCGTCCGCGCCGACGGCACGGTCGAGCAGGTCAAGGTGGGCGGCATGCCGGTCGGCGCGCTGGCCGCCGCCCGCTTCGGCGAGGCCGAGACACGGCTCAACCCGGGCGACCTGCTGGTCGCGTACACCGACGGGGTGACCGAGGCCCGGGGCGGCCCCACCGAGCTGGAGATGTTCGGCGAGGCCCGGCTGCACCAGGCGCTGGCCTCCGGGACCGGCCTGTCGCCGTCCGAGCTGGTCGCCCGGCTGCTCCAAATGGTTGACGAGTGGCTCGACGGGCAGGTGCACGACGACATCGCCATGCTCGCCGTGGCGCCGGCGCCGGGGTGACACCGCGCCCGGGGATCGCGGTCGCCCAGCGGGAGATCGGCCGGTGCCGGCTCAGCGGGGCCCGGAGCGTCGCCCGGGTGCACGCGGCCCCACGCCGTCGGCTCGCCTGGCCCGGCGGGCGGACCGCGCCCGGTTCAGGCGGTGCGGGCCACCGGCGGTTCGCCGCCCGGCGGGGTCTCCCCCGGCGCGGCCTCCCCCGGCTCGCCGATTCGCTCGCCGGAGGGCTGGAGCACCGGCCAGCCGTCCGCGACGACGGCCTCGCCCTGGCGCGCGGCCTCGTCGAACTCGCGCATGCCGCGCAGCAGCGCCGCGCGCCCCTCCGCGCTCATTCCGGCCAGGATCCGGTCCAGCCGGTGCCGCCGGTCGGCCCGCAACTCGGCGAGGAGGCGGGTCGCCGTCGGGGTGAGGTGCAGGGAGATCTCCCGGCGGTCGTACCGGCCCGGCTCCCGCTCCAGCATCCCGGCCGCCACCAACCGGTCGCAGAGCCGGCTGGCCGAGGAAAGCAGCATGTCCGTCAGCGTGGCGAGGCGGCGGAGGTTGATCCCGTCGTACTGTTCGACGACCATGACCGCGCGCAACTGGGCACCGGAGAGCCGGCTCGTGGTCCGCTCCCGGGCCGCCTCCCAGACAGCCAGCAGGGTGCCCGCCGCCTCGTCCAGGTCGGCGGCCATACTCGCTTCAGGTCCCTGAGGACCGCGTTCTTCGGCCATGGTGGGCCCGAGACTACCCCTCGCGCCAAGGCGACGACCTGTGCAAAGGAGCAAAGATGAGCGGACCGGAGTATCGGGCGCGCCGGACCCTCACCGCGGCGCCGGCGGACCTGCTTCTCGACCGGCTCGCCGCCGAGCTCGAGCGCTCGTTCGGGATCACCCGCACCGAGCTCTATCAGGTCGACTACCGGCTGGCCGTGCTGCTGCCGCTGGGCGACGGCGAGCCGATCGCCGGTCCCGGTCACCCCGCCTGGCGCTGCTTCGACCACCAGGAGCCGGTCGTCGCGGAGGGCGCCGGCTGGTTCCCGGTGGGCATGCGCGGGGAGCGGCGCGGCGTGCTCCGGGTCTCGCCGCTGCCGGGGGACCCGGCCGCCCTCGGGGAGCTGGACGCGATCGCGACCGTGCTCGGCCACGAGCTGACTGCCGTGACCCCCACGACCGACGTCTACGTCACCGCCCGGCGCGACCGACGGCTGACCCTGGCCGCCGAGATTCAGTGGGAGCTGCTGCCCGGCCGCAGCCGGCTCCGCCCGTCGTTCCGTCTCGCCGGGCAACTGGAGCCGGCATACGCGGTGCGGGGCGACAGCTTCGACTGGTCCGACGACGGTCGCCAGCTCCGGCTCGCCGTGATCAACGGGTTCGGCGAGGGGGTGCACGCCTCCATGCTCACCTCGCTGGCCATCCACGCGCTGCGCAACGCCCGCCGGGCCGAGTTGACCCTGGCCGACCAGGCCGCCCTGACCGACCAGGCGATCTACGCGATGCACCGGGGCGCGCAGCACCTGTCCGCGCTCCTGCTGGAGCTGGACCTGGCGTCCGGGACGATGACCGTGGTCGACGCGGGCTCGCCGCGCCTGATGCTGCTGCGCGAGGGTGAGGTGACCGAGCAGGTCCTGGAGAAGCAGTTCCCGCTCGGCATGTTCGAGGACACGGACTACCGGGAGCAGCAGTTCCAGCTCCGACGCGAGGACCGGCTCTTCGTGGTCAGCGACGGGGTCATCGACGCCACCGCCCACCAGATCCGGTACGGCGAGACCGCGCTGGACCGCTTCCTGCGACGTACCGGACCGATGGAGCCGCTGGACGCGGTCCGGTCGCTGATCGGCGACCTGCGGGCGTTCGTCGCCGCGGACCTGGTCGACGACGCGGTGGCGGTCTGCCTGGACTGGCTCGGCCCGCAGCCCTGACCGGACCGTCCCGGCTCAGTACGCGCCGCGGCTGTGGATGACCGCGCCGAGCGTCTTCCACAGGATGGTCAGGTCGGCGGCGAGTGACCAGTTCTCCACGTAGTAGAGGTCGAGCCGGATGCCGTCCTCCCAGCTCAGGTCGGACCGGCCACTGACCTGCCAGAGGCCGGTTATGCCCGGCTTGACCAGGAGCCGGCGGGCGACGTCGCCGTCGTACCTGGCCACCTCGGAGGGGAGCGGCGGGCGGGGGCCGACCAGGCTCATCTGCCCGAGCAGCACGTTGGCCAGCTGGGGCAGCTCGTCCAGGGACCACCTGCGCAGCAGCCGGCCGACCCGGGTCACCCGGGGGTCGCCGCGCATCTTGAACATCAGGCCGTCGGTCTCGTTGCGCGCGGCCAGCTCCGCCAGCAGGGCGTCGGCGTTGACCACCATGGTGCGGAACTTGAAGACGCCGAACTCCCGGCCGCCCTGGCCGACCCGGACCTGGCGGAACAACACCGGCCCCCGGCTGTCCAGCTTCACGGCCAGGGCGATCACCACCAGCGCGGGCAGCAGCAGGAGCAGCGCGACCAGCGACACCGAGCGGTCGACCAGTCCCTTGACCAGCTTTCGCACGCCCCGGAACTCGGGCGCCTCGACGTGGATCAGCGGCAGCCCGGCGACCGGGCGGGTGTGGATGCGCGGGCCGGCGACGTCGGTCAGCGCGGGCGCCACGACCAGGTCGACCCCGGTGCCCTCCAGCTGCCAGCCGAGCCGGCGCAGCCGGGTCGCGGTCAGCTCACCGGAGGCGGTGACCGCCACGGTGTCCGCGCCGACGGCGGCGGCCGCCTCGGGGATGCCGCGGAACGAGCCGACCACCGGCACGTCGCCGAGCCGCTGCGGCACCGGCGCGAGCAGCGCGTCCGGGATGCAGGCACCGACCACCCGGTAGCCGGCGTACGGCTCGCGGTGCAGGGTGTGCACCAGCTCCAGCACGTGCGCGGTGTCGCCGACCACCAGCACCTTGCGGGACCAGCCGGCGCCCCGGTCCCGGGCCCGGTGCAGCCGCTTGCGGGCACCGAACCGGGCCACCTCCAAGCCGATCGTGCCGGCCACGAAGGAGATGGCCAGGAAGCCCCGGGAAACCCCGACGTCGGTGAGGTAACCGGCGATCGCGATACCGCCGGCCAGCCGCAGGCTCGCCGAGCTGACCCGCCGGTACTCGTCCGCGCCGTAGCCGAGCACCCGGTCGTCGTAGCAGCGCATCGCCCGCAGCGAGATCAGCCAGACCAGCAGCAGGCCGGGCGCGACCACGGCGTACGGGATCTCCGTGCCGCTCGGCTTGTCGTCGCCGAAGCGGCCGACGTAGCCGATGAGGATCGCCACCGCCAGGACGGCGGTGTCCGACACGGCGAGGATCCGGACGTACGCCCGCTCCGTGGCCGGACCGGGCCGGTCACCTCGGGGCCGCCACGGCGCCCTCGCGGGGGTCAACAGCGTCGTCGACGTCACCGCCCCTCCCCGCGTCGTGCAGGACGGCCCCGCATCGCCCGGCCTCGATCGAGAGCCGGCCATCGGGAGCACCCGGACATCGTGCCTCGATAATCATGTACGCCGATTGCGTCGGACGTATTGCCGTGCCTTTTCGACCGGCCCGTGCGAGCCGGAAACCGTTCCGCCGCACCGGCATCCCGGTACGGCGGAACGGTTGCGCTGACTAGCGGCTCAGCGCGGCGCCGGCGGGCGCAGCGCGATCGCCTGGAGGAAGATTTCGCCGATCTTGGTCGCGTCGGCGGCGACGAAGGCACCGCCGCCGGTCACGTCGGTGATCGACTTGAGCTCGGTCCGGCTGACCCCGGTACCGATACCGATGATGATGACCTGCACCGGCTGCTCCGGGTCGCGGAGCTGCTTGAGCTTGTCGAGCAACTGCTTCTGGCTGATGCCGTTTTTGTCGTCGTTCTTGCCGTCGGTGAACAGCACCACCGAGTTGACCTTGCCCGGCTCCCAGTCCTCCTGGACCTTCTGGTAGGCCGCCAGCATGGTGTCGTAGAGACCGGTGTCGCCGCGCGACGGCGTGATCGCTCCCAGCCCGCGCTGGATCGCGCCCCGGTTGCTCGACAGCGGCCGGATCGGCACCACCTCGGTCCAGTCCCGGGACCCGCTCAGGTTGGTGGAGAAGGTCCAGAGACCGATCGCCCAGGAGTCGTCGAACAGATGCAACCCCTGGCTGGCGGCCGCCACCGTGACCTGCTCCCGGCTGGCGCCGTTGGCGGTCTTCACCGGTTCCTTCATGGAGCCGGAGACGTCGATGACGCAGAGCATGCGGCCGGACTGGGTGGCCACCGACCAGGTGGTGGTGGCGGCCTGGATGGCGGCGGGGTCCAGGTCGGCCGCGCCGCCCTGGCCGGTCGGCGGGACGGCGCTCGCGCCGCCGTTCGCCGGGCTCGGCGCGCCCTGCGGCGCCTTGAACCCCTCGCCCCAGTTGCCGTCCGGCGCGCGCAGCGACTGCGCGGCCAGCCGGTTCTTGAAGCCGGGGGTGGTCAGCACCTCGAAGAGCACCTTCGCGGCGGACGCCTTGGCCGGCTCGATGCCGGGCAGCACCGCGAACGGGTAGTCCAGCGGCATCGGCGCCGGCTCCGGGTAGAGCGCGGCCAGCGGGATCGGCGGCTTGGTGTTGTTGTAGGCCATGACGTCCTCCTCGGAGAGCGCCGCCGCGCCCAGCCCGTTGGCGATCGCCGTGGGGTCGGACGAGCGCGGGAAACGCGCGAGGAGGTCCTGCCGGAGCGAGGAACGGTTTATCGCCAGGGCCCGCAGCGCGCCGATCCTCGCCTCCTGCGCCTGGGGTGACCCGGCGGCGCCGGTGGCGCTGGCCGCGGCGGTCAGCGAGAGCAGTCCGGACAGGCCGGCCGCGTCCTGGGTCGGCTCGACGATGCCGGCCCGCAGCGGCTGCTTGCCGGCGGTGAGCTGCCCCAGCAGGTCGGTCCAGCTGAGCTTCTTGTCCGGCCAGCCGATCCGGGAGGCCAGCGGCTCGGGCATGGCGACCACCACCGGGCTGCGGGCGATCGAGGCCCCGTTGGCCGGGGCGAAGGCGGTGGCACCGCCGCTCTTGAGGCGCAGCAGCCAGGTGGAGGAGTCCGGCACCCAGACGTCGGGGGTAACCGCGGTGCCGCTGGCCTGCCCGACGCCGGCGAGGGTGGCGCCGTGCTTGCTCGCGACCGCGGCGGCCACGTCGACCGACTCGGCGGAGGCGACGTTCACCGCGATGCAGGTCCCACCGACCGCCGCCCCGTCCGTGACCCACCGGTCGGCTGCCGCCTTGACCGCCGGAGCGATCTCCGGGGCGGCCGCGAGGGACAGCTGGATCCGACCCGAGCAGGACGGGCCCGCCAGCTGCTGGTAGCCGAACCAGGAGCCGGCTACGACGACGACGAGCGCAGTGGCCGCCGCGGCGGCACCTACCCCCCGGAGTTTTGAACGCATGCGATGGCGGCCAGAAGACACGGTGACCATCTTGCGTATCTCGTGGGGTTACTGCCACAACCGTTCGGACGAAAGTTACCCAGGAGATACTGTTGATCGCCCGATTGCTACGTTGAGTGATCGGTCAGTCATCGGACGTGGTTGCCGTCCACAGCAGACGGCGCTCGGCAACCAGCCGTCACGGCCGGACGCACGTCGGGCTGGCCATGGGGACCGGCTCGCCCACCACCTCCGGCACCCCGGTGGCGGGGTCGACCCGGAAGATCCTGATCATGTCGGCCCGCTCGTCCGCCACGTACAGGTACCCACCCTCGAAGGCGAAGTGCCGGGGCCACTCCCCGCCGGTGTCCACCTCGGCCACCAGCTCGGGCACCTCCCCCGCCACCGCGAAGACGGCCACCGTGCCCACCCCGCGGTTGCCCACATAGAGAAAGCGCCCGTCCGGTCCGACGGCCACCTCGGAGGGCTGCACGGGCCCGGCCCGGCCGCTCGCGTCCACCCGGGCGCGCTGGTGCAGCGCACCGTCGGCGGTCAGCTCGTACCCGGTGACCGTCGCGTCCAGCTCGCCGACCAGCCAGCAGCGCCGCCCGTCCGGGTGCCGGGCCAGATGCCGCGGCCCGGTGCCGGCCGGCGTCCGGACCCGCGGCGCCCGGGGTACCAGCCGGCCGGAGGCGGCCTCCAGGTCGTACCGGTAGACCGAGTCGGTGCCCAGGTCGACGGCGAGCAGCGGGCCGCCGTCCGGGTCGGGCGAGACCATGTGGCAGTGCGCCTTCTCCTGCCGTTGCGGGTCGGCGCCGTGCCCCTCGTGCCGGACCAGGTCGCTGCGCTCCCCCGGCACGCCGTCACCGTCGAGCGGGAAGACGGCCACGCTGCCCCCGCCGTAGTTCGCCACCACGAGGTGCCGGCCGTCGGGGGTGACCGCCAGGTGGCACGGCTCGGCCCCGCCGGTCGGGCGGACGCCGAGCGGGTCGAGGTCGCCGTCCGGGGCAGCCCGGAACGCGCTGACCCGGCCCTCGCTCAGCTCGTTGACCGCGTAGAGGACGGGCAGGGTCGGGTGCCGGACCAGGAACGACGGCGACGGCGTGACCGCCACCGTGCCGAGCGGGGTCAGCTCCCCCGACACCGGGTCCCGGCGGGCGGCGACGATGCCCTCGGCCCGTCCGCCCATCTCCGCCGTGTAGCCGCCGATGTGGACGATCGCGTTCTGCCCGGTCACCGGTACCACCCTCCGCCGTTCCTCCGTCGATCCAACCAGAGGCTTCCCGGGATGCCGGCCGGTTAGCCGTCTTTTCCGGGACGAGTTCGGGCGGGTGCCGGTCCCCGGACGGGGTCGGCCGGGACCGGTCAGCCCACCGGCACCGGCTCACCGCGCTGCCGGGCGACGTGCTCGACCAGCGAGATCAGCACCAGCTTCCCGGACTGCCGGTCCCGGGCGTCGCAGAGCACCAGCGGCACGTCCGGATCCAGGTCCAGCGCGTCGCGGACCGCCTCCAGGCTGAACCGCCGGGCGCCGTCGAAGCAGTTCACCCCCACCACGAACGGGATGCCCCGCTGCTCGAAGTAGTCGATCGAGGGGAAGCAGTCGGCCAGCCGGCGGGTGTCCGCCAGCACCACCGCGCCGAGGGCGCCGAAGGCGAGCTCGTCCCAGAGGAACCAGAACCGGTCCTGCCCCGGGGTGCCGAAGAGGTAGACCTGAAGGTCGTCGTTGATGGTGATCCGGCCGAAGTCCATCGCCACCGTCGTGGTGGACTTCCCCTCCACCCCGGAGACGTCGTCGGTGCCGATGCCGGCCCCGGTCAGCACCTCCTCGGTCTGCAACGGCCGGACCTCGCTCAACGCGCTCACCAGCGTCGTCTTGCCGGCCCCGAAGCCACCGGCGATGAGGATCTTCAGGGCCAGCGGAACCCGCGGCATGGCCGCCTCCCGGTCAGAGCGCACGGAGTCCACTGACCACCGCCTTGAGGATGTTGTCGTCGGGCAGATACGCGGCGGTCGGCGGCTGGTGCACCGCGACGAGCCCACGGGCGAGCAGGTCGCCGAGCAGCACGCGGACCACGCCGACGGCGAGGTCCAGGTCGGCGGCGAGGTCCGCCACCGCGATCGGCCGCCGGGCCAGCTCGACCAGGCGCCGGTGCTCCGGCTGGAGACCGGGCACGCCGGCCGGGGCGCCCGCCGGGGCGGCCAGCACGAACGCCACCAGGTCGAAGCCGTCGACCGGCGGCCGCACCCGGCCGCCGGTGAGGGTGTACGGACGGACGACGGGACCGGCGGCGGCGTCCAGCCACTCGTGCTGCGGCCCCGGCGACTCAGTCCGCATCCGCGGCCCCCGCCCCCGCCCGGACCGGGGCACTGAGGTTCTCGCCGACCCGGATCACCAGCATCGCCATCTCGTACGCCACCAGGCCGATGTCGGCGTCGGCGTCGCTCACCACCGCCAGGCAGGCACCCTGCCCGGCCGCCGTGACGAAGAGGTACGCGGACTCCATCTCCACCACCGTCTGGCGGACCGCGCCGCCGTCCAGGTGGCGGGTGGCCCCCTTGGCGAGACCGGAGAAGCCGGAGGCCAGGGCGCAGAGGTGCTCCGCGTCGGTGCGGCTCAGCTCGGCGGAGGCGCCGAGCAGGAGGCCGTCCGCCGACAGCACCACCGCCTGGCGAGCGGCCGGCACCCGCTCCACCAGGTCGTCGAGCAACCAGTCGAGATCGGCGTTCTGCCGCGTCGTGTGCACCACTAGGCGTCCCTCTCAGTCGCGGTCGGGGGTTCCGGAGCCGGCGCTGGCTCCGGCGGGGATGGCGCGGCGGCCCGGGACCGGGTGGCGATGGCGGTGCTGTCGGCAGGCGCCCCCGAGTTGGCCTCCGCCGGCCTTGTGGGCGCGACCGTCGGCGCCACCTCCGGGAGCGGGGCCGGGGCGGTCGGGCCGGTGGCGGCGCGGGCGCCGTCCCGGCGACCCCGGGCGGTACCCGCCTGGAGGGCGGACATGGCCCGGCGCACCTCCTCCGGCGAGCGGGGGGCGGGGGTGTCCGCGACGACCGGCCGGGGACGGTTCACCGGTCCGCGCCGGCGGACCCGGCGCGGCAGGCCGTCGCCGTCCGCGGGGGCCTCCACAGCGGAGGTACGGGTCACCGACAGCGGCACCACCGCGGACTCGGGGCGCTCCCGGCCGGGCCGGGTGGCGCGCGTCCGGGGCACCGTGGCCAGGCGGGTCACCTTCGCCATCCGCCGGTCGTCGGGCGCCGTACCGCCGACCCGGCCCGACGGCGCCAGCGACGGCTCGTCGGTGATCAGGTCGGCCGGGAGGTGCACCACCGCGGTGACCCCGGCGGGGGCGGCGGGCCGCAGCTCGACCCGGATGCCGTGCCGGGCGGCGAGCCGGGCCACCACGAAGTGACCCAGCCGGGCGCTGTCGGCCGGATCGAACTCCGGTGAACGGGACAGCCTGCGGTTGGCGTCCGCCAGGGACTGGGGCGACATGCCCAGCCCGTGGTCGGTGATCTCGACGGCGTACCCGTCGGGCCCGGGCCGCCCCGTGACGTCGACCCGGCTGCCGGGCGGGGAGAAGGTGGTGGCGTTCTCGATCAGCTCGGCGAGCAGGTGGATGACGTCGCCGACGGCCCGGCCAAGCACACCGGCCGGCTGCACCTCACCGATGTCCACCCGGTCGTACGACTCCACCTCGGAGATCGCGCCGCGGACCACGTCGACGGCGGCGACCGGGTTCCGCCAGCCCCGGCCGGGTGCCGCGCCGGCGAGGATGACCAGGTCCTCGGCGTGCCGCCGGAGCCGGGTGGCCAGATGGTCGACCTGGAAGAGACCGGCCAGCTCGTCCGGATCCTCGGTCTGCCGCTCCAGCCGGTCCAGCAGCGCCAACTGCCGGTGCACCAGGCCCTGGCTGCGCCGGGCGATGTTGAGAAAGACCTCGTTGAGCCCCCGGCGCAGGGTGACCTCGTCGACGGCGGACCGGAGGGCGGTCCGGCGCATCTCGTTGAAGGCCCGTCCGACCTCGCCGATCTCGTCGCCGCCGTGGTCCAGCTCGGGGGCCTCCCGGGCGATGTCCACCTCGTCGCCGCGCCGCAGCCGGGCGACCACGTCGGGCAGCCGGTGCTCGGCCATCTCCAGTGCGGCGGTGCGGACACCGGTGAGCCGGCGGGCCAGCGACCGGCCGACCCGCAGCGCGATAAGTGCGCAGATCACGATGGCGAACAGCCCGAGCAGCCCGACGGCGGCGAGCCGGACCAGGATCCACACCGCCATCGGCACCGACCGCTCGGCCACCCCGTCGGCGCCCCGCAGCTCGAAGTCGCGCGTGCTCTGCCAGACCTCGGCCTGGCTGGTGTCCCAGGCCCGTACGTCGAGCCGGGCGGGCAGATCACGGCTGCGGATCAGGGTGTCCTGCAGGGCGCGCAGCCGGACGAAGTCCGCCCCCTCGGTGAGTCGTTGGTATTCCGCCCGCTCGCCCGGGGGCAGGTCGGCCACCGCGGTCTCGGCCAGAAACCGCTCGTTGTCGATGATGCGGACGAGCTGCTCGTGCTCCCCCTCGGCGTACCCTCCGGCGGTGATCGCGCCGGCGAGCAGGGCGTCGGACTGGCCGAGCAGCTCCCGGGACCGGCCCAGCGCGGTGAGCGCCAGCGCCTCCCGGTTGAGCTGGGCGTCGGGCAGGGTGGCCATCGCGGAGAAGGCCTGGAAGGCGGAACTGATCACCCCGCTGTAGAGGCCGATCGCCCCGGCCCGGTCCACCTTGCGGGTGTCGATGAAGCCCCGACCCGCGGGCAGCGCGTCGAGCGCGGAGACCAACTGGTCGAGGCGGGCGTCGAGCAGGTCGTCGGCGGCGCCGCGCAGGTCCTCGCCGTCGACCCGGCGCCGCAGCGCGGCGACCGCCTGGTCGGTGCGGCTGCGCTGCTCGGCCAGAGCCGGCAGGGTGGTCTCGCCGGCGAGCTGGACGACCGAGAGCCGGCGTTCCCGTTGCAGCTCGGCGACCACCGTCTCGCCGGGGCGGCCCAGGTCGTAGAGGTAGGTCCGCGCGGCGAGCAGGTTGAGGGCGGGCCCGAAGGTCAGCGTGGTGGCGAAGATCCAGAGCGCCAGCAGCGCGGTCACCGGACCGATGACGAGCGCGGTCAGCTTGGCGCGGATCGGCCAGTCACGGGTGTTCATCAGACCTCGCCCGGAAGGTGTCGCAGGAGTGGCGCGGCCCTGACCGGAAGGCGGTCCGGCGACGACGCGACGCCGGGCCCCGGCTCGGGCGCCTTGGGCAGGATACGTAATCACCGCCGGATGCACTACCGGCCGTCTCGCCCGTCACTACCGTCCGGGATGTTCCGCTGTGGACACCTTTCGACGCGAGCGCCCGCCGGAACGGCCCGGCGGGCGCGGTTGTCCACGTGGTACGCCATCTGGCCACCGTCCTGGTTGGGTGCTCCCACCCCTGGTCCGGCAGAGCTTCGCCCGGGTGCGCGTCGAAGCGGGTTCGTCACCGATCGTCCCGTACGGGAGGCGTTTGAACCGCGGAAACCGTCCGAGAAAAGTGCCCCCGATCGGGATTGGCGATCACCGCGTGGAGGGAATACCAGCGGGCAAAGGAGGAGCCATGTCGCCCACGCAGGTAGTCGTCATCGTCATCGTCGTTCTGGTGCTCGCGGCGCTGGCCGCGATCGCCGTGGTCGCCAGCCGCCGGCGCGACCTCAAGCAGCGCTTCGGTCCGGAATACGACCGGGTCGTCGCCGAGCAGGACAGCCGAGGCGCCGCCGAGCGGGAGCTGCGCGAACGGGAGCGCCGCCACGCCGAGCTGGAACTCACCCCGCTCAGCCCGGAATCCCGGGCGAAGTACACCGCGGCCTGGGAGGAGCTCCAGGTCCGCTTCGTCGACTCCCCCGCCGAGGCCGTCGGCGAGGCCGACGAGCTGGTGAGCCGGCTGATCGCCGAGCGTGGGTACCCCACCGGCGAATTCTCCGAGCAGATCGCCCACCTCTCCGTCGAGCACGCCCGCACCCTGACCCACTACCGGGACGCCCACGAGATCCGGCTGCGCAACGAGCGCGGCGAGGCCAGCACCGAGGAACTCCGGCAGGCGCTCGTGCACTACCGGGCCCTCTTCGCCGACCTGCTCGGCGAGGACCCGGTCGGCCACCAACTGCCAGAGCAGCGCCACCCCGACCACGAGCACGACGTCACGAGCCGCTGAGGAGGCTGCCGCCATGCGCCAGGAAGAGCAGCAGGTCACGCAGGAACAGCCCGAGGCCGTCCGGTCCGCGCCGGTGCCGGTCCGCCCGCCGGGCGACGGCGACGGCGACGGGCACGACCGGGGCGCCCGGGCCGACGTACCCGAGGACGCGATGGACGACCGGGGCACCTTCGACGACCCGGCGGTGGCCGGCGAGCGCACCGACGGCCCGGACCGCCGGGACGCGGCACCGGACGAGACCCGCGCGTACGACGCGCGGGAGGTCCGGGACGCGGAGGCCGCCGAACCCGACGGCCGGCTGGAGTACCACGACCCTGCCCCGCTGCCGACGACGTTCGGGGCGGCCACGGTGGCCGACGCGGTGGCCGCCTCCGCGATGGCCAGCGGGCGGCCCGAGGACGAGCGGGACCCGCGCGGCGAGGACACCGCCGTGCCCGGTGACGGCGCCCCGGGACGGACCGACGCGTTCGACGATGCGCGGGCCGACCCGACGGCCGGCGACCGGCTGCACGACCCCGACCGTTGGGCGGCCGGGCGCTCCGCGCGCGACGATGCTCCGGCCGCCGGCGGCGCCGGGTACGGCAGCGCCGAGCCGGCGATGGTCGACCCGGACAGCAGCACCGCCGCGGCCGGCGCGGGCGTGGCCGGAGCAGGTCCGGCGCTGGCCGGAGCGGCCCGCCCCACCCCGGGCGCGGTGCCGGCGGACGCCGCCACGCTCTTCGCTCCGGAGACCGCGCAGGGCTTCCGGGACCGCTGGCGGGACGTGCAGCTCCGCTTCGTCGACGACCCGCAGGTCGCGGTCGGCGAGGCCCAGTCCCTGGTCGAGGAGGCGATCGAGGCGCTCTCCACCGCGCTGCGCGAGCAGAAGAGCAAGCTGGGCGGCTGGCGGGAGTCCGGCTCGGCCGACACCGAGCAGCTCCGGGTGGCCGTCCGCGGCTACCGGGACTTCCTGGATCGCGTCCTCGGCCGCTGAACGGTCACCGAGCGAGCCCCGGCCGTCCGGCCGGGGCTCGCGCATTGCTGCCAGTGTCGACTTCTTCCTCTCCGGGCGCGCTCCCTGCCGCCCTGGGGTGACCGGCCTCGAGGAACGCTGACCGGCGGCGGCATGGCCCGGCCCACACCGGGTACGTCAGTGGGATCACCGAACGGGACAGGAGGGCAGCAGAATGACGGATCGTGACCGTGGCGGTGAGCGGCCGCTGGAGGAGACCCCCGAGGTGGCCGCCGCGGTGGACGACGACAGCACGGTGCCGCAGCTGCGCACCGGCGGCACCGACCCGGACAACCCCGTCTTCACCGAGCCGGACGGCGCCGTGCCCGACACTGGGTCCCCGGACCTCCTCGGCGACCCGTATGCGGCCGGGACCGGAGCGACCGGCACCGGCACCGGGGCCGGCGGGGACAACATCCGCACCGGCGCTGAGCAGCCATGGGAGCCGGAGGACCTGGTGATGGCCCGGGGCCAGGACCTCACCGCGGAGAACCTCGACCGGGCCCGCCGCGACCTGGCCGAACTGGGCCGGGCGGCGATCGAGAAGACCGTCCCCTGACGGACAGCCGAGGGCCCCTGGCCGACCGATGTCGACCAGGGGCTCGCCGTGCGACTCCTCCGGGGCTTCACCCGGACGTACGCGTCGACACCCGCGTCGGGTTCGGCCCGCGGCCGCTCACCGAGACGTGCTGGGTGAACGAGAGCTCGTCGGCGTACCAGTTCCAGTCGATCCGCTTGGACTGCCGCACGCTGACACCGTGCACCGGGTCGGTGATCTTCAGGTACGGCTCCCCCAACGCGGAGTAGTTCGCCGTTCCTGGAGCGAGACCGGATCCGCGTACGGACCGGCGAGAGCGCCCTCGGGACGTCCGCCACGGACGGTTGTCGGTGCCACGGGTGTCACCCGGAATGCCCGACCAAGGATGGGCGTGGCGGTGGTGTGAACGGCCGGCCCGCACGTCTACCTTTGGGAGCGCTTCCATAGTATCGCCTCGATACGGCTCCGGGTCGGCATACGGGGCGAACAGCCCGGGGCGGCACGGGTGCGGCCGGTTGCCCACAGACGGCCCCAGCCAGGTGAAGCACGGCAGGTCAGCGCTGCTGCGGGACGTCGGGACGCAGGTACGCCGCAGCAGGTCGCACCACCCCGGAGGGCCATCGAAGACGTGCGAATGCCGCATAAGCCCTGTAGCACCGTGATGCCGCCAAGAACCAGAAAACTCCTAAACACGAATCTTTCCTCGGATAGCTCGCGAAAAGGTCTAACGTCGGCCTTAGCTCGACCGTCGTCGGGCTCAGGACGAACAGGGATGGAGTGACGCAGGTCATGGGAAAGAAGATGCTCGGGAAGGTCGTTGCGGGTGCCGCTCTCGGCGGCGCGTCCCTGCTGCTGTTCTCGCCCGGGGCGGCGAACGCGGCCGGACACGCATACGTAGGCAACGTCGTCGCCAAGCCGCAGGTCAGTCTTCTTGAGACCTGTCCTGGGGACCACGGGGACTGGGACCACAAGAACTTCGACCGCAAGGACTTCGACCGCAAGGACGAGGACCGCAACGACTTCGACTTCAAGGACCACGACCGCAAGGACGAGGACCGCAAGGACGAGGACCGCAAGGACGAGGACCGCAAGGACCGCGACCGCAAGGACGAGGACCGCAAGGACCACGACAACAAGGACCGCGACCGCAAGGACGAGGACCGCAAGGACCACGACAACAAGGACCGCGACCGCAAGGACGAGAACCGCAAGGACCACGACAACAAGGACCGCGACCGCAAGGACGAGAACCGCAAGGACGAGAACAACAAGGACTGGGGCGGGAAGCAGGAGGACCACAAGGACTGGCAGGGCAACGACGGCTGGCAGCCGGGGGCCCCCGGTCAGGGCGGTGGCATGGCCGACGACCAGTCGGACAAGGACCGGGACCACAAGGACCAGGACCGCAAGGACCAGGATCGCAAGGACCAGGACCGCAAGGACGAAGAGCGCAACGACCGGGACAACAAGGAGCACGACGCCAAGGACCGGGACCGCAAGGACGAAGACCGCAAGGACGAAGAGCGCAACGACCGGGACAACAAGGAGCACGACGCCAAGGACCGGGACCGCAAGGACGAGGACCGGAAGGACCACGACCGCAAGGACGAGGACCGGAAGGACGGTGACCACTGCATGCCGCGTGGCCACGTCGACGGGGGTGACGGTGGCATGACCACCACCAGCCTGGACCGCAACATGGCCGCCAGCGGGGTGGGCGTGATCGGTGCCGCCGCCCTGGGCGGCATGGTCCTGCTGCGTCGGCGTCGGGCCGATGACCTCGTCTGACCGGACGACGACACGGGCCGGCGGCCGTCACGGGAGACCGTGGCGTGCCGCCGGCGCGGCCGTCGTCGTCCTGCTCGCGATGGCGGGCTCCGGCATGATCGGCGCGTCCTTCCGCACCGTGCCGCCACCCCGCCCGCCCCAACCGCTCGCCCAGGCCGGGCCCGCCGACCTGTCCCCGTCCTCCATCACCACCCCGGGCTCCGCCGACGGCACCGGCACGGAGACCGCCGACCAGGCGTCCGTCGATGACGCGTCCACGGACGCGCCGAGCCCGGACATCGCCCCCGCCGGACTGCCCCGATCGGCCCCGACGACCATCTCGATTCCCCGAATCGGGGTGAACGCCGAGATCATGACCCTCGGTATGAACGCGGACGGCACGGTCCAGGTACCCCCACTGGAGCAGGCCATGAAGGCGGGCTGGTACTCCCCCGGGCCCAGTCCCGGCGAGGTCGGCAACGCGGTCATCGTCGGTCACGTCGACTCGGCCAAGCTCGGGCCGGCGGTCTTCTTCAACCTCGGCTCACTCAAGCCGGGCGACACCATCGGCGTCGCCCGGGCGGACGGCTCGACCGTCACGTTCACCGTCGACGAGGTGAAGTCGTACCCGAAGACCGCCTTCCCCGCGGAGCTGGTCTACGGCCCCAGCGACAAGCCCAGCCTGCGGGTGGTCACCTGCGGCGGGCAGTTCGACCAGAACGCCGGCAGCTACCTCAACAACGTCATCGCCTTCGCCACCATGACCCCGTGACGGGGTGAAGACGGGCGCGGGGGCGGGGGGGGGGGCCCCCCCCCCCCCCCCCCCGCCCCGGGGGCGGGGGGGGGGCCCCGGGGGCCCCCCCCCCCCCCGGCCGGGGGGGCCCCCCCCCCCCCCCCGCCCCCGGCGCCGGGGCCTCCCCCCCCCCCGGCGGCCCCCCCCCCCCCCCCGGGCGGCCCGGCCCCCCCCCCCCCCCGGGGGGGGGGCCCGGCGGGGGGGGCCGGGGGGGGGGGCCCCCCCCCCCCGGGCCCGCGCCGGCGTTCGTACGGCTCAGGCCGCGGCGGACGTCCGCACCAGGGTACGGATCTGCCGCAGCAGCACCGACAGAGCGGACAGGTCGGCCCGGGACTCGTCGAACTCCCCCATCGCCCGGTGCGCCCGGTGGATCGAGGTGGCGTTCGCCTGCTCCCACTCCTGCACCCGGTCGACCGGCGGCAGGTTGTCCGGGGTGGAGCCGAGGACCTCCGCGGTGAGCGCGGCCAGCGCGGCGTACAGGTCGTAGCGCAGCGCCATCCGGGCGAGGGTCTGCCAGCGGTCCTCCCGCGGCAGCAGGGAGATCTTCGACAGCAGGGCGTCCACCCGGAACCGGTCGGAGAGAACGAAGTAGACCGAGGCCACCTCGCCCACGTCCCGGCCGCTCGACTGGGCGGTCTCCACGACGTCCAGCAGGCCGAAGCTGTACATCAGCCGGGTCGCCAGCTGGGCCAGCTCGCGGGGCAGCCCCTTCTCGGTCAGCGAGTCGATGTGGGCGGCGATCGCCTCCCGCTCGGTGCCGTAGAAGAGGTTCTCCAGGTCCGGCAGGAGCCGGGCCACGCCGCCCCGCAGCCTGGCGATCTCGCCCGGCACGTCGATCGGCGAGCGCCGGTTGGTGACCAGCCAGCGCACCGCACGGTCGAGCAGCCGGCGGGAGTCCAGGTACACGCTGGTCTGCAACTCCGGCGAGATCTTGTTGTCCAGCGCCTCGACCGCGTCCCAGAGCTCACGCAGCCCGAACACCTCGCTGACCACCACGTACGCCCGCAGCACGTCCGCCGCCGACGCGGCCGTCTCCTCGACGACCCGGAAGACGAACGAGATGCCACCCCGGTTGATCGCCTCGTTGACCAGCACGGTGGTGACGATGTCCCGGCGCAGCCGGTGCCGGCCCATCCGGTCGGCGAACCGCTCCCGCAGCGGAGTCGGGAAGTAGTTGACCAGGACGTCGGTCGTCCACTCCTCGTCCGCCAGCCCCTCACCGACGATCTCGCGCTCCAGCACGATCTTCACGTACGCCAGCAGTACCGCGAACTCCGGCGCGGTCAGGCCGTTCTCGGTGCGGACCGCCAGTTCCTCGTCCGGCGGCAGCGCCTCCAGAGCGCGGTCCAGGGCGCCCGACCGCTCCATCTCGCTGATCATGCGGCGGTGCACCGGCAGCAGCGAGGCGGCCTGCGCCTGGGCGTTGTTGAGCGCCCGGGCCTGGTCGTAGTTGTCCCGCAGCACCAGCTCGGCGACCTCGTCGGTCATCTGGGCCAGCAGCTCGTCCCGCTCGGGCACGGTCAGCGCGCCGTCGGCGACCGCCGTGTTGAGCAGGATCTTGATGTTCACCTCGTGGTCGGAGCAGTCCACCCCGGCCGCGTTGTCGATGAAGTCGGTGTAGATCCGGCCGCCGGCCGACGCGTACTCGATCCGGCCGTGCTGGGTGAAGCCCAGGTTGCCGCCCTCGCCGACCACCCGGCAGCGCAGGCCCTTGCCGTCCACCCGGATGGCGTCGTTGGACTTGTCTCCGACCTCGGCGTTGGTCTGCGTCGACGCCTTCACGTAGGTGCCGATGCCGCCGTTCCAGAACAGGTCCATCGGAGCGGTCAGGATGGCCTTCATCAGCTCCTGCGGGCTGAGCTGCGTCACGCCCTCGTCGAGGCCGAGCACCGCGCGCACCTGCGGCGAGATCGGCACCGACTTGGCGGTACGCGGGTGCACCCCGCCGCCGGCCGAGATCAGCTCCTGGTTGTAGTCCGCCCAGGACGACCGGGACAGGTCGAACAGCCGCTTCCGCTCGTCCCACGAGGTGGCCGCGTCCGGATCCGGGTCCAGGAAGATGTGCCGGTGGTCGAAGGCGGCCACCAGCCGGATGTGCTTCGACAGCAGCATCCCGTTACCGAACACGTCACCGGACATGTCGCCGACGCCGACCACGGTGAAGTCCTGGGTCTGGGTGTCGTGCCCCAGCTCCCGGAAGTGCCGCTTCACCGACTCCCAGGCGCCCCGGGCCGTGATGCCCATCTTCTTGTGGTCGTAGCCGGCCGAACCGCCGGACGCGAACGCGTCGCCCAGCCAGAAGTTGTGCACGGCGGAGATCTCGTTGGCGATGTCGGAGAACGTCGCGGTGCCCTTGTCCGCCGCCACCACCAGGTACGGGTCGTCGCCGTCGTGCCGGACCACGTCCTCCGGCGGCACGATCTCGCCGCTGGCGATGTTGTCCGTGACGTCCAGCATCGCGCCGACGAACTCCTTGTAGCAGACCACCGCCTCGTCCCGGTCACCCGGCTTCTGCTTGAGCACGAAGCCGCCCTTGGCGCCCACCGGCACGATCACGGCGTTCTTCACCATCTGCGCCTTGACCAGGCCGAGCACCTCGGTACGGAAGTCCTCCCGCCGGTCGGACCAGCGCAGGCCGCCCCGGGCCACCGGCCCGAACCGCAGGTGCACCGCCTCGAAGCGGGGCGAGTAGACGAAGATCTCGAACTTGGGCCGCGGCGCCGGCAGCTCCGGGATCGCCTGCGGGTCCAGCTTGAACGCGACGTACGGCTTGGGCCGCCCGCCGACCGGCCTCTGGTAGAAGCTGGTCCGGAGGGTGGCCTGGACCAACGTGAGGTAGGACCGCAGGATCCGGTCCTGGTCCAGGCTGACCACCTCGTCCAACGCCTCGCCGATCGCGGTGACCAGCTCGCCGCTGCGCTGCCGACGCTCGTCCATCGTGGTCGCGCCGGGCGCGAACCGGGTCTCGAAGAGCTCCACCAGCAGCGAGGTGATCCGCGGGTACGCGATGAACGTCTGCTCCATGTATTCCTGGGAGAAGACGGTGCCCGCCTGCCGCAGGTACTTCGCGTACGCCCGGAGGACCACCACCTGCCGCCAGGTGAGCCCCGCCCGGAGCACCAGCTCGTTGAAGCCGTCCACTTCGGCCTCGCCCCGCCAGGCGGCGGCGAAGGCGTTCTCCACGTGCGGGCGCACCTCGGCCAGGTCCTGGTGCGCCTCGGGGAGTTGCAGGCCGAAATCGTAGAGCCAGATCCGGCCGTCGACCCGTTCCACCTCGTACGGGTGCTCGTCGACCACCTTCACGCCGAGCGAGTGCAGCACCGGCAGCACGGCGGAGAGCATCATCGGCTCGCCGTACCGGTAGACCTTGAACCGGACGTCCATGGTCTCGTCGATCTCGGCACCCTGACCGGCGCCGTTGGTGCGCCCCGCGAGCTGCTTGCGGAACAGGTGCATCTCGAGCTGGCCGGGCTCCTCCAGCAGCTCCAGCTTGGCCAGGTCCTTCATCGCCTCGTAGGGCGTGTGACCGTCCTTGTAGCCCTCCGGGAACGCGTCGGCGTACCGGGCGAACAGGTTCTTGGCCTGCTCGTCGCCGAGCTTGCGCTCCAGCACCAGCCGGTAGTCGTCGTCCCACAACCGGGTGGCGTCGGCCAGCTCCTCGGCGAGCAGGTCGGCGTCGATCTCCCCCGGCGGGTTGCTCGGGTCGGTCCGGACGATGAAGTGCACCCGGGCGAGCATCGACTCGGTGACCCGGGTGGTGTAGTCGACCCCGACGCCGTTCAACTCACGCAGCAGGATGTCCTGCATGCGCAGCCGGTTGTGGGTGGTGAACCGGTCCCGCGGCAGGTAGATCAGGCAGGAGATGAACCGTCCGTACGCGTCCCGGCGCAGGAAGACCCGCAGCTGACGGCGACCGGCCATGCGGAGCACGCCGATCACCGCATGGTAGAGATCGTCGGTCTTGATCTGGAACAGCTCGTCGCGGGGGTAGGTCTCCAGGATCTGGAGCAGGTCCTTGCCGGAGTGGCTGCGCAGGCTCAGGCCCGAGCGGTCCAGCACCTCGGCGACCTTGCGGCGGACCACCGGCAGCTCCTGCACGCTGGTCCGGTACGCCGCGGTGGAGAACAGGCCCAGGAAGCGCCGCTCCCCGACCACCTCGCCGGCGTCGTTGAAGATCTTGAAACCGATGTAGTCGAGGTAGGCCGAGCGGTGCACGGTGGCCCGCGAGTTGGCCTTCGTGATGATCAGGAGGCGCTTCTCCAGCACCTTCTCGTGCGCCTCGGGGGTCATCGAGGACAGCGCCCGGGCCTCGGGCGAGTCGGAGCGCAGGATGCCCAGCCCGGTGCCGAGGACGGCCTCCAGCGCCTGGCCGCCGTCCGCGCCGTCGGTGTCGACCAGCCGGTACTCGCGGTAGCCGAGGAAGGTGAAGTGGTCGTGCGCCAGCCAGCGCAGCAGCTCCACCGAGTCGGTGATGTCCTTCTCCGGCACCGGCGGCCGGTTGTCCGAGGTCCGCGCGGCGGCCAACTCGTCGGCGAGCGCCAGGGCGCGCTGCCGCATCTTGGGCCAGTCCTCGACGGCCTCCCGCACGTCGGTGAGCACCCGCTGGAGTTCCTTGCGGAGCCGCTCCCGCTCGCCCGCGTCGCGGACCGGGTCGATCTCGATCCGCATCCAGCTCTCGACCAGGTCGCCGGCGATGGCGTCGTCCGGCTCCACGTCGGCGGAGACCTCGGTCAACCGGCCCAGCGGCTCGCGGCGGACCACCACCAGCGGGTGGACCAGCAGGTGCACGTCGAGGTGGTGGGTGTTCAGCAGGGCGGTCACCGAGTCCACCAGGAACGGCATGTCGTCGGCGACGATCTCGATGACCGTGTGGTGCTGGTCGGCGTCCGGCTCGTGGATGCGCAGCTTCAGCTCGCCGGGTACGCGCTGCTGGGCCAGGTCCCGGTGCGCCCGGGCGGCGGCGAGCATCTCCTCGGCGGTGAAGCCGATCAGCTCCTCGTCCGGCGCGAACCGCCAGAAGCGGCCGACCAGGGTCGCCGCGTCGTGGTCGTCACCGGCCAGCGCGACCGCCTGGGCGACCAGGCGCTCCGCGTTGGGTACCGGCTCGTCCAGGTCGGCGTCCTCCGTCTCGTCGGCCAGGGCCTGCGACGGCAGGCCCAGGTCGTAGAGGGTGTCGACGCTGGAACCGGTCATCCCGGTCGCTCCTGTATCGAGACGGCCGAAACCGTCCCCGTCGGTCGCCGAATCGAAGCTGTCATCGTCCCGGCTGGTGTCAGCCTGCCGGAGGTCGGGTCCCGGTTTGATCGCCGGACGCCGGTCCATCGGTGCCACTCCCCTCGACCCACCGCGTTGTGGGTCACTCTGCCGCCCAGCCTAGGCCCTGCCGTTGTGCCCGTTCGTCGGCGGACCACTGGCCGGACGTCCGGATCGGGACTTTGTCCTTTCACCTGTTGCGGGTTCCGTGGTCGGCCGGTCGCGGAGTACCCGGACTGGCGATGTTCATCACACTGTGCCAGCCGGGTCTTTCCCCCTGCCGAGGCCCTGCCGGGGCGGTGGGGAACGGTCTGCCGTACTAGCGTGCAGGGCAGCTTCGCACCGGAGGGAATGCTTCATGCCCGTGACGTACCCCGTCCGCCGTCGGCTCTCCCCTCGCCGGCCGGTTCTCGCGGCGCTGGCCGCCACCGTGCTGGCGGCGGGCGCGTTGACCGGCTGTTCGGGCGAGGACGGGCCGGACCGCAGCGTCGACGCCTTCCTGAGGGGCTGGCGCTCCGGCGACCTCCAGTCGGTGGGCTTCATCGACCCGACCGGCGCCAAGATCCCGGCGGCCGAGGTGGCGAAGGAGATCAAGGCGCTCGCCGGCGAGCTGGCCGACACCCCGCCGGAGCTCAAGCGGGCCGGCGACGCCACGATCACCGCCGACACGGCGACCGCGCGGGTCCAGGTGACCTGGACGCTGCCGGGCCAGACCCGCTGGGCCTACCAGAGCCCGGTACGCCTCAAGCGCGGCGGCGACGACCAGTGGCAGGTGATCTGGGAGCCGACGGTGGTCCAGGAGAAGCTGGAAAAGGGTGACCGCCTCGCGCTGCGCCGTGACCGGCCGACCCGGGCCGGCATTCTCGACGCGGCCGGCACCCCGATCGTCGCGCCCCGGCCGGTGGTCCGGGTGGGCGTGCAGCCCAGCGAGGTGACCGACGTGAAGGCGCTGGTGCGGCAGCTCGAGGCCGGCTTCAAGGCGATCCGGCCGGCGCTCACCCCGCCGGTCGACCTCTCCGACCTGCCCAAGCGCATCGCCGCGGCCGAACCGGGTGCGTTCGTCGAGGTGGTGACGCTGCGCGACGAGGCGTACCGGCAGATCAAGCCCCGGATCTACGACCTGCCCGGCACGAAGTTCAGCACCGACAAGCTCGACCTGGCGCCGACCCGGGAGTTCGCCCGGGCCCTGCTCGGCTCGGTCGACCAGGCCCAGGCCGACGACCTCAAGGCCCACCCCGACAAGTACGTCGCCGGTGACCTGGTCGGCCACGGTGGCCTCCAGGGCCGGTACGACGACCGGCTGCGCGGCACCCCGGGGCTGACCGTGGTCACCGAACGCCCCGCGCCGGACGGCACCACCGCCCCCACCGGTGTGGAGGTGTTCCGCAGCGCGCCGAAGAACGGTCAGCCACTGAAGACCACCCTCGACCAGGCCACCCAGAACGCCGCCGACGCGGCGCTGCGCGGGGAGGCCCGCCGCTCCGCCCTCGTGGCCGTACGGATCAGCGACGGCGCGGTGCTGGCCGCCGCCAACGGCCCCGGCCCGGCCGGCGAGAATCTCGCCTTCGGCGCCCAGGTGCCGCCCGGCTCGACGTTCAAGGTGGTCAGCGCGCTCGCCCTGCTCGACCGGGGCGCGGTGGCCCCGGGCGCGACGGTGGCCTGCCCGAAGACGTTCGTGGTGGACGGCCGGCCGTTCAAGAACTCCGACAACTTCGAGCTGGGGTCGGTCCCGTTCAGCACCGACTTCGCGAAGTCGTGCAACACCGCCTTCGCCTCGCTGGCGCCGAAGCTCGGGCCGGACGGGCTCGCCACCACCGGCCGTACCCTCGGCCTGGAGGCGGCGTGGGACCTGGGCGTGGACGTCTTCACCGGCAAGGTCTCGGCCAACGGCTCGGCCACCGAGCAGGCCGCCGCCGCGATCGGCCAGGGCACCACCGTGGTCAGCCCGCTCGCCATGGCCGGCGCCACCGCCGCCGTGGCCCGCGGCCACTGGGAGCAGCCGAAGCTGGTCCTCGACCCGGCCCCGCAGCAGCCCGCCCCGGCCGGCCCGCCGCTGAGGGCCGAATCCGTCGCGGCGCTGAAGACGATGATGCGCGCGGTGGTCACCAGCGGCACCGCCAGCGCCTTGAAGGACGTCCCGGGCAAGCCGGTGTACGGCAAGACCGGCACGGCCGAGTACGACAACAACCCGGCGCACACCCACGCCTGGTTCGTCGGCTGGCAGGGCGACGTGGCGTTCGCGGTCTTCGTCGAACAGGGTGGCTCGAGCGCCGCCAGCGCCGTCCCGGTCAGCGAGCGTTTCCTCCGCGCTCTCGCCACCCGCTGACCCCGGATCGCCCACGGTCATCCCTGTGTGCCGGATCGCGGGCGCCGCGTGGGGTCAGGCGATGTCGATGCCGGGGCGGGACGGGCCGGCGTCGACGGCCGACGCGGCCGAATCCTCCTCGGCGACCGGCACCCGGCGCAGCAGACCCGGACCCAGCAACGCGGGCGGCCCGACCGGCTCGGACGCCCCGACCTCGTCCTGCGGCGAGACCCGCCGCAGCAGGCCCGGACCGACAGCGGCCGACTCCGGCCCGGCATCCTCGTCCGCCTTCGCGGTCCGTCGCAACCGGCCCGGGCCGGCGGGTGCCGTCCCGTCGCCCTCCAGGTCCGCCGCCACGGGGCCGGCGGATTCGTCATCGGCGGACGCGGCCGGCGTCGGCGTCGGGCCGATGGGCTCCACGGCGACCGCAGGCGCCGGGGCGGCCAGGATGCCCCGCTCCGCCGGGCGGCCGTTGGCCTGCCGGGGCGACGGCGCGACCGGGGCCGGGGGCAGCAGCCGCGGCGGCACCGCGCTCGGCGCGGAGACCGGGGCGAGGCCGGCCACCACGGTGTTGACGATCTCGGCGGCGTACGACCCGTCGGGGTCGTAGTCGGGGTCGAAGACGGTCAGCTCGACACCGAGGCAGTGCGGGGTGTCGACCAGCCCGGAGAGCAGGATCTCCAGCTCGGCGAAGGCGATCCCACCCGGGTCCGGCGCGTCCACGGCCGGCATCACCGCCGGGTCGAGCACGTCCACGTCGATGTGCACCCAGTAGCCGGCGCAGTCCGCGAGCTGCTCGTGCGCCCACTGGGCGGTCCGGGCCGCTCCCTCGGCGCGCAGCGCCGGCACCGGGCGGGTGGTGATGCCGGCGGCCTGGAGGTCGAGCCGGTACTCGTCCTGCGCCCGGATGCCGAGCACCACCACGTCGATGTCCCGGAAGTAGGGGCGCCGCCCCTCGATGGCGGCCAGGTCGGCCTGCCCCCGACCGGTGACCAGGGCGAGGTCCTCCCCCGCCGCCGCGCCCACGTACGAGGCGTTGCCGGGGTGCCGGAAGTCGGAGTGGCCATCGACGAAGACCAGCCCGATCCGTCCGCCGACGGCCTCGCCGAGCCGGTGCATGGCCAGCGCCGAGCCGAGCAGCACCGAGCAGTCCCCGCCGAGCACCAGCGGGAACTCTCCCCGGTCGATGATCGCGCCGATCCGGTCGGCCAGCGCGACCGAGTAGCCCGAGATCTCGCGGGCGTGGCAGACGCCGTCACCGGGACGCCAGTCACCGGGGTCGTACCGGGGCGGGGTGAGGCAGCCCACGTCGCGCGCCCGCAGCCGGGCGAGCAGGTCGTGGTCGCGCAACGCCCCGGGCGCCTTGGCACAGCCGGGGACCGAGGTGGACGTGGGTGGGCGCAGGCCGAGGTTGGTCGGCGCGTCGAGGACGGCGATCCGGCGCGTCATGGGCTCCCGTCCTCGATGGTCGGGCGGGCCGGCCGGTACGCCGGCCCGCGCTGCGTGCTACGAACTAGAACAGGGCGCTGGCCAGGGCCCGGCGGGCCGACGCCACGGCGGGGTCGTCCGGGCCGGCGATGGTGAACAGGCCGATCAGGTGCTGGCGTACCTTCTCCCGGTCGTCGGCGGAGGTCCGGCGGACCAGGTCGACCAGGCGCTTGTAGGCCTGCTCGGCCATGCCGCTGAGCACCTCGATGTCCGCGGCCAGCAGCTGGGCGTCCACGTCGTCGGCGTTGGCCGCCGCGGCGGTCAGCGCCGCCTGCGGGTCCGCGCCGGCCACCCGGCGCGCCAGCCCCACCTGGGCCAGGCCCGCCTCCGCCGCCGCGTCCGCCGGGGACTCGGCCAGGATCTTCCGGTACGCCCGCTCGGCCGCGTCGAGGTCGCCGCTCATCAGCGCGTCGTCGGCCTCGTCGAGGCGCGGGTCCTCCGGCTCGGCCACGGTGACGCCGCCGGCCTTGAGGATGGCCTGGATCCACTGCCGCAGCTGCGCCTCCGGCACCACCCCGGAGAAGGCGTCGACCGGCTGCCCGCCGACGATCGCGTAGACCATGGGGATGCCCTGCACCCGGAACATCTGGGCGATCCGGGGGTTGGCGTCCACGTCGACCTTGGCGAGCACCCAGGCGCCGCCACCCTCCACCGCCAGCCGCTCCAGCACCGGGGAGAGCTGCTTGCAGGGCTCACACCACTCGGCCCAGAAGTCCACGATCACCGGCGTGTTCAGCGAGCGTTCGAGGACCTCGGACTGGAAGGTCGCCTCGGACACGTCGATGACGGTGACCCCGCCGACCGCGCCACCGGGCGCGCCGGCCGGCGGACCGGACTTGGCCGGAGCGGGGGTGGGGGCGGGGGTGCGCAGTGCGCTGAGGTCGACCGCGCCGCGGGTGAAGATCGACGAGGTGATCCGTGGGTCGCTCATGGTTACCTAGTCTCGCACGTGTCGCGCTGAACTCAGATCAACCGCGACGGCGACAGTTGTGACTCTCACGCCTGGCCGAAGTGCAAAAAGGGGCCCCTCCTTGACGTCTGGCGACAAGAAGGGGCCCCTCCTTGCGGCTAGAAGCGGGCGGGCTCGCGGTAGACGCCCCACTCGCCGCGCAGCGCGTCGCAGATCTCACCCAGGGTGGCCTCGGCACGGACCGCGTCCAGCATGGCCGGGATCATGTTCTCGCCGGTCCGGCTGACCTCGACCATGCGCTGCACGGCGGCCTTGACCGCCGCGTCGTCGCGGCCGGCCTTGCGCTCGGCGAGCACCCGGCGCTGCTCCAGCTCCACCTCGTGCGAGATGCGCAGGATCTCCAGGTCCTTGGCGACCGTGCCGGTGTGGCAGTTGACGCCGACGATCTTCTTCTCGCCCTTCTCCAGCGCCTGCTGGTAGACGAAGGCCGACTCGGCGATGTGGCCGGTGAACCAGCCGTCCTCGATGCCGCGCAGGATGCCCGAGGTCATCGGGCCGATCTTGTGCGGCCCGTCACCGCCGAGCTGCTTGATCCGGGCGAAGATCTCCTCCGCCTCGGCCTCGATCCGGTCGGTGAGCGCCTCGACGTACCAGGCGCCGCCGAGCGGGTCAGCCACGTTGGTCACCCCGGTCTCCTCCATCAGCACCTGCTGGGTACGCAGGGCGATCTCGGCCGACTCGTCCGTGGGCAGGGCCAGGGTCTCGTCGAGGGCGTTGGTGTGCAGCGAGTTGGTGCCGCCGAGGACCGCCGCGAGGGCTTCCACGGCGGTCCGCACCACGTTGTTGACCGGCTGCTGGGCGGTCAGCGACACTCCGGCGGTCTGCGTGTGGAACTTCAGCCAGAGCGCCTTCTCACTGGTGGCGCCGTAGACGTCGCGCAGCCAGCGGGCCCAGATGCGGCGGGCGGCCCGGAACTTGGCGATCTCCTCGAAGAAGTCCACGTGTGAGTCGAAGAAGAAGCTCAGGCCGGGGGCGAAGACGTTGACGTCCAGCCCGCGGGAGAGGCCCAGCTCGACGTAGCCGAAGCCGTCGGCGAGGGTGTACGCCAACTCCTGGGCGGCGGTCGCGCCCGCCTCGCGGATGTGGTAACCGGACACCGAGAGCGGCTTGTACTTCGGGTTCTCCCCGGCGCAGTACTCCATCAGGTCGCCGATCAGGCGCAGGTGCGGCTCCGGGTCGAAGAGCCACTCCTTCTGCGCGATGTACTCCTTGAAGATGTCCGTCTGGAGCGTGCCGTCGAGCGTGGACAGGTCGGCGCCCTGCCGCTCGGCGGCGACCAGGTACATGCAGAAGACCGGCACGGCCGGGCCGGAGATGGTCATCGAGGTGGTCACGCCGGCCAGGTCGATGCCGTCGAAGAGCACCTCCATGTCGGCGGCCGAGTCGATGGCCACGCCGCAGTGGCCGACCTCGCCGAGCGACTGCGGGTCGTCCGAGTCGCGCCCCATCAGGGTCGGCATGTCGAAGGCGACGGATAGCCCGCCGCCGCCGGCCCCGAGGATCATCTTGTAGCGCTCGTTGGTCTGCTGGGCGTTGCCGAACCCGGCGAACTGCCGGATGGTCCAGGTCCGCCCGCGGTAGCCGGTCGGGTAGAGCCCCCGGGTGTACGGGAACTCGCCCGGCCAGCCGATCCGCTCGAAGTCCGGGTACGCCACGCCCTCCGGCGGGCCGTAGACCGGGTCGACGGTCATGCCGGAGAGCGTGGTGAAGTCCGCGTCCCGCTTGCGGGCGGCGTCGTAGCGGGCCTGCCAGCGGGCCCGACCGGCGGCGATCTCGTCGGCGTCCATGCGCGGAGCTCCTCCTCGAGTCCTCGACTGAAGACCGAGTGTAGAACGGACGCCTGAACGATCGCTAAGGATGTGCGTACCGGCCGGTAACCTGGCTTAGGCCGAGGGCACCGCCGGCCCGCCCAGGGCCACGTCGTCGACCCGGATGTTGATCTCGTCGACCCGCAGCCCGTACGCCTCGACCGCCGAGGTCACCGCCGAGCGGACCGCGTCGGTCACCTCCGGGACCGGCCGGCCGCCGTCGATCACGATGACCAGGTTGACCACCGCCGCACCGTTGGTGACGTGCGCCGAGCAGCCGCGCCGGGCATCGCCGACCTGGTCCAGCCCGACCTTGTCCAGCACGGCGTTGAAGAAGCGCGCCACGTCGCCGCCCAGCTCGGCCACCCCAGGCACGGACTTCGCGGCGGCCACCGCGATCTTCTCCACCACCTCGTCGGAGACGTGCGTCGCACCGCCCGCCACCGCGTCCGGCAGTACCGACAGCTCCTGGGTCGCCTCGTCAGCCATGCTCTCCCCATACCCGCGCGCACCGCCCCACGGGTCCGTGAGGCGGTGCGAGCGTACTAGGCGGGACGGCGCTGGGCAGTCCGCCGGGAACGGCTCGCGACCGCCCGCCCATCCCAGTCGTGGACGGTCCTCAACCAACCTCGCCCGAGCCCGCCCCGCCACCTCCGGCCGGACGTGGGCGGCGAAAGCGCTGCGACTGGCCGCCGGTCAGCGCGACGAGAGCATGGCTCCAACCCGTCAACAGGAGCGCCGTCAGCATCAGACCCAGAACCCAGGCCAACCAGTCCAGGCCGTTGCGGAGCCGGGCCGCCGTGAAGATCAGCGAGCCGACGGCGGCACCGGGGAAGAGCAGCCCGAGCGGGGCCAACCGGGTCAGCCCGACGAAGACGGCCCGTCGCCTTGTCAGCAACTGGTCGTGCCAGCGCCAGAGCCGGTCATCGCCGCAGTACTCCATCAGGATCGGCTGGAGCACCGCACGGACGTGATCCTCCGCCGTCCGGATGTCGAAGTCCTGCGACGAGATCAACAACCCGACGATCGCCGAGATGATCGGGATCACCAGCAGCAGCCGTACGTCCGCTTTCTCGGAGACGATGAAGCCCACGACGGTGGCGATGGCGGTGGCCTGGAACGTGATCAACGTGGTGATCAGCGTGGTCTTGCGTTCCACGACGGTGTTCACCGCCGCGTATTCGGCCAGCAGAGCTTCCAGTCGGACGTCCGAGGTGATCCGTGACATCGCCGCTCCCGTCGTCGAACGACGTCCAGCATGGACGCTGGGCACAACCGGCGCTGCCCCGCACGCGCACCCGCCGTGCCCGACGGCCGGCGCAGCCCCGACGGGGCGGCCCTGCTGGCGGAGAACCGTCGGGCGGAGGTACGCCGTGGCCCCTCAGGCGCCGAGCTGGTCCAACAGTTCGGCGGCGGCCGCGTACGGGTCGATCGCGCCCTCGGCCACCTTGGCCGCGAGCGTCGGCAGCTGCGTACCGTCGCGCAGCGAGCCGATCCGGTCCCGGAGGGTGCCCAGCGCGATCGCCTCGACCTCGGCGGCGGCCCGCGCCTCCCGGCGGCGGCGCAGCTCGCCGTGCCGCTCCAGCCAGTCGCGGTGCTTGTCGATCGCGGCGGCGATGTCGTCGATCCCCTCGCCGCGCGCGGCGATGGCCCGGACGACCTGCGGTCGCCACTCCCCGGGCCCGCGCTCGCCCAGCGCGATCATGCCCTGGATGTCGCGGACGGTGGCGTCGGCGCCGTCCCGGTCGGCCTTGTTGACCACGAAGACGTCGGCGATCTCCAGGATGCCGGCCTTGACCGCCTGGATCGCATCGCCCATGCCCGGGGCGAGCAGCACCAGCGTGGTGTCGGCCAGCGAGGCCACCTCGACCTCGGCCTGCCCGACGCCGACGGTCTCCACCAGCACCACGTCGCAGCCGGCGCCCTCCAGCACCCGGACCGCCTGCGGGGTCGCCGCGGAGAGCCCGCCGAGGTGGCCGCGGCTGGACATCGAGCGGATGTAGACGCCGGGGTCGGTGGCGTGGTCCTGCATCCGGACCCGGTCGCCGAGGATGGCCCCGCCGGTGAACGGGCTGGACGGGTCGATGGCCAGCACGCCCACCCGGTGGCCGCGCGCCCGCAGCGCCCGGACCAGCTCGTTGGTGGTGGTCGACTTGCCCACGCCCGGCGAGCCGGTCAGGCCGACCACCTGGGCATGCCCGGCGTAGGGCGCGAGGGCCGCCGCGACCTGCGGCAGCACCTCGTCGCCGGACTCGACCAGGGTGATCAGCCGGGCCACCGCGCGGGGGTCGCCCTCGCGCGCCCGCTCCACCAGCATCGGTACGTCCCGGCTGCGGCGCACCGAGCCGGTGCCCGCGGCCGGGACGTTCTCGACGGCCTCTCCCACGGTCAGCTCTCGCCGCCGCTCGGCACGTTGATGATCAGGGCGTCGCCCTGGCCGCCGCCACCGCAGAGCGCCGCCGCGCCGGTGCCACCGCCCCGGCGCTTGAGCTCCAGCGCCAGGGAGAGCACCAGCCGGGCGCCGGACATGCCGATCGGGTGGCCGAGCGCGATCGCGCCGCCGTTGACGTTGACCTTGTCCGGGCTGACGCCCAGGTCCCGGCTGGACTGGATGCCGACCGCGGCGAACGCCTCGTTGATCTCGATGAGGTCGAGGTCGGCGACGCCCAGGCCGGCCTTCTTCAGGGCGTGGTTGATGGCGTTGGACGGCTGCGAGTGCAGGGAGTTGTCCGGGCCGGCCACGTTGCCGTGCGCGCCGATCTCGGCCAGCCAGGTCAGCCCCAGCTCCTTGGCCTTGGCCTTGCTCATCACGACCACGGCGGCGGCGCCGTCGGAGATCGGCGAGGAGCTGCCGGCGGTGATGGTGCCGTCCTTGGTGAAGGCTGGGCGGAGCTTGCCCAGCGACTCGGCGGTGGTGTCCGGGCGGATGCCCTCGTCCTCGCTGATCACCAGCGGGTCGCCCTTGCGCTGCGGGATGACCACCGGGGTGATCTCGTCGGCGAAGTGCCCGTTCTTCTGGGCGGCGGCGGCCCGCTGGTGGCTGGCGGCGGCGAAGGCGTCCTGCTCCTCGCGGGTGATGCCGTGCTTCGCCCCGTGCCGCTCGGTCGACTCACCCATCGAGCAGCAGTCCCAGGCGTCGGTGAGACCGTCCAGGGCCATGTGGTCCTTGATCGTCACGTCGCCGTACTTGTAGCCGGAACGCTGGCCGAGCAGCAGGTGCGGCGCGTTGGTCATCGACTCCATGCCGCCGGCCACCACGATGTCGAACTCGCCGGCCCGGATGAGCTGGTCGGCCAGGGCGATCGCGTCCAGGCCGGAGAGGCACACCTTGTTGATGGTCAGCGCCGGGGTGGACATCGGGATGCCCGCCTCGACGGCCGCCTGGCGGGCCGGGATCTGGCCGGCGCCGGCCTGGAGCACCTGACCCATGATCACGTACTGGACCTGGTCGGGGGCGACGCCGGCGCGTTCCAGCGCCGCCTTGATCGCGATGCCACCGAGCCTGGTCGCGGGGAGGTCCTTGAGGTTGCCCAGCAGGCGCCCCATCGGGGTCCGCGCGCCGCTGACGATCACCGAAGCCATGCCTGCCTCCGAGGGGTGGTGCCGACCTGTACGCCTTAACGATTGTTCGGTCAGACTAGCGTCATGGTTGAGAACTCCCCCGTCGAGCCCGCTGCCGACTACGTCACAGACATCGGACTGCGCCGCATCGACCACGTCGGGGTCGCCGTGCCCGACCTCGACGCCGCGATCGACTTCTACCAGCGCACCTTCGGAATGCGCTGCGTGCACACCGAGACCAACGAGGAGCAGGGCGTACGCGAGGCGATGCTGGCGGTCGGCCCGACCGCCGAGGGCGGCTGCGTGCAGCTGCTCGCGCCGCTGTCGCCCGAGTCGACGATCGCGAAGTTCCTGGACCGCAACGGGCCGGGGGTGCAGCAGGTCGCGTACACGGTGGTGGACATCGACGTGGCCTGCGCGGCGCTGCGCGAGCGCGGGGTCCGGCTGCTCTACGAGACCCCGAAGCGGGGCACCGCCGACTCGCGGATCAACTTCGTGCACCCGAAGGACGCCGGCGGAGTGCTGGTCGAGCTGGTCGAGCCGGCCGCGACCGGCCACTGAGCTGCGCCGTCCCGCTCGGCGGCGCGGGCGGGCGGGACGGCGTCCCGCCAGACGGGAAGAAGCGCGGCGATGCGCGGTTCAACGTTCCCACGGACACCTCCACGCATCGGTGGATGCAGTTTTTCACACCGGACTTCCGACCCTAGCTACCGTTCAGTAACGTCCGCCCCACAGGAGCGCGACCGGTGCCGGATGTGTCGATTGCCGACATGGCGGCCCCGTCGCACCGGCCCCGACGATGGCAGCACCCCTGCCCCCGGTGTGGGTGCAGACGAACGGGAGGTCACCGTGCAGGACATCCTCGAAGCGATCATGGCGGCGGAGGGCTCCGCGCAGCCGGAGCGGGAGCTCGCCGGCCTCGCCGGCCTGCCGGTACCGGAGAGCTACCGGGGCGTGGTGGTCCGCGCCGAGGACACCCGGATGTTCGACGGCATGGCCACCCGGGACAAGGACCCGCGCAAGGCGCTGCACCTCCAGGAGGTGCCCACCCCGGAGCTCGGCCCGGGCGAGGCGCTGGTCGCCGTGATGGCCAGCGCCATCAACTACAACACCGTCTGGACCAGCATCTTCGAGCCGCTGCCCACGTTCAAGTTTTTGCAGCGCTACGGCCGGCTCTCCGAGCTGACCCGCCGGCACGACCTGCCGTACCACGTGGTGGGGTCGGACGCGGCCGGCGTGGTGCTGCGGACCGGGCCCGGGGTGACCCGGTGGAAGGCCGGCGACGAGGTGGTCGCGCACTGCCTGTCGGTGGAGCTGGAGGACGCCGCCGGCCACGACGACACGATGCTCGACCCGCAGCAGCGGATCTGGGGCTTCGAGACCAACTTCGGCGGCCTGGCCGAGCTGGCCGTGGTCAAGGCCAACCAGCTCATGCCCAAGCCGCGCCACCTGAGCTGGGAGGAGGCGGCCAGCCCGGGGCTGGTCAACTCCACCGCGTACCGCCAGCTCGTCTCGCATCACGGGGCGAACATGAAGCAGGGCGACGTGGTGCTGATCTGGGGCGCCTCCGGTGGCCTGGGCAGCTACGCCACCCAGATGGCGCTCAACGGTGGCGCCATCCCGGTCTGCGTGGTCTCCTCCCCGGAGAAGGCCGAGCTGTGCCGCAAGATGGGTGCCGAGCTGGTCATCGACCGGGCCGCCGAGGGCTTCCAGTTCTGGCAGGACGAAGAGACCCAGGACCAGGACGAGTGGCGCCGGTTCGGCGAGCGGATCCGCGAGCTGACCGGCGGCGAGGACCCGGACATCGTCTTCGAGCACCCCGGCCGGGAGACCTTCGGTGCCAGCGTCTACGTCGCCAAGCGCGGCGGCACCATCGTCACCTGTGCCTCCACCAGCGGCTACCAGCACCAGTACGACAACCGCTACCTCTGGATGCACCTCAAGCGGATCGTCGGCAGCCACTTCGCCAACTACCACGAGGCGTGGCAGGCCAACCGGCTGGTCGCGCTGGGCAAGGTGCACCCGACCGTGTCGCGGACCTACCCGCTGGAGCAGACCGGCCAGGCCGCGTACGAGGTGCATCGCAACGCGCACCAGGGCAAGGTCGGGGTGCGCTGCCTCGCGCCGGCCGACGGCCTCGGGGTCCGGGACGCCGAGCAGCGGTCCCGGCACGAAACGGCGATCAACCGGTTCCGGGGGCACTAACCGTTCGGTCATCCCGACACCACCAAAGCGGCGGGGAGGCATTGTCTTTCCATCGCCCGGCACGCCATTCGATTGTCGTGTGACAAAGGGCCGCGGGGCACCACCCCGCGGCCCCTTTCCGCGCTCCCTTCGGGCCCCGCCCGAGCCGCCCGGGACCTGCCAAGATCGCCGTTTGGTCCGGGTCCCGGCCGGGCTCTGAAGTTGACCATGTAATGAGGACACGAAAGGTGCGGGCCGCTCTTGCGAAGCACCCTGGGGCGTCTGCCAGTATGTCCCAATGCCCCAGCAGCAGTCCTCCCCTCTTGCGTTCTTCGATAACGCGAACTCGCAGCCCGATTTCACCGTTGGCCTGCGCGGATACAACACCGGCCAGGTCGACGACTTCATCGGCCGACTGACCGCCGCGCTGACCCAGTCCGAGCAGGCCCGTGCCGAGGCCGAGCAGCGGATGAACGACGCCCAGCGCCGGCTCCGCCAGGCCGAGCAGCGCCAGGGCGCGCTCGAGCAGAAGCTCGCCGACACCAACAAGCAGCTCGAGGAGAACAGCCGGCCGACCCTCTCCGGCCTGGGCACTCGCGTCGAGCAGATCCTCCGGCTGGCCGAGGAGCAGGCCAACGACCACCGCAACGAGGCCAAGCGGGAGTCGGAGGGCATCCTCTCCGCCGCCCGCCTGGAGGCGCGGGAGATCACCGACAAGGCGCGCGCCGAGGCGGCCGCCATGAAGGCCACCGCCGAGCGGGAGGCCGGCGGCGTCCGCACCGCCGCCGAGCGGGAGGCCGCCGAGGTCCGGGTGCAGGCCCGTCGCGAGGCCGACACCCTGCGCGCCGACGCCGACCGGGAGACCAAGCAGCTGCGTACGGTCACCGCGCACGAGGTGGCCGAGCTGAAGTCCACCGTCGAGCGTGAGGTCGCCACCCTGCGGGCCACCGCCGAGCGGGAGATCACCCAGCAGCGGGCGAAGGCCGCGCGGGAGGCCGAGGAGAAGCGGGCCGAGGCGACCAAGCTGCTCACCGACGCCCGGGACAAGCGCGACAAGGACCTCCAGGCCCTGGAACTCCAGCTCGCCGAGCGGCGGGAGAAGGCCGAGCGCGAGGAGTCGGCGCGGCACGCCGCCCAGGTCTCGCAGACCCAGAAGATGGTCAGCGAGGCCGAGCAGCGGGCCCGGGCCGCCCAGGAACGGGCCAAGGAGATCGAGCAGCGGGCCGAGGCCCGACGGGTCGAGTCCGAGCGCACCGCCACCGAGACGGTGGAGAAGGCCAGGGCGCTCGCCGACAAGACGCTGACCGAGGCGAAGGCCGAGGCGCAGCGCCAGCTCAGCGAGGCCCGCACCGAGGCCGAGCTGACCACCCAGGCGGCCCGCCGCGAGGTCGAGGACCTCACCCGGCAGAAGGACGCCGTCACCTCCCAGCTCGGGCAGATGCTCTCCGGCCTGGCCGGCATCGTGCCGGGCGTGCCGGCGGGTGCCGCGAAGCAGGAGGCGGCCAAGGCCGAGGGCGCCGAGAAGAAGGCCACGGCCGAGTCGGCCAGCTGAGCACCACCCGCAGCGGGGCATGAGCCGCGGCGCGGGGTGACACCGGGTAACCGGTGACACCCCGCGCCGTCATGTTTTCCGCCCCTTTCGCCACCCTCGGTGAAGTAGGTCCCAAGTGGGGCGTCCGTATCGCCCCAGCAGAGCCGGATGCGTGTGAGGATGGGGGCATGTCGCACGGCGAGGAACTGTTCGCTCTCGGCGGGGACGTGACCACGGAGCCCAGCTTCGAGTCCGCGCTGCGGGGATACGAAAAACGACAGGTCGACCGCTACGTCGCTCGTGCGGAGCACGAGATCTCGGCGCTGACGGCCGAGCGGGAGCAGGCGTACACCCAGATCCACAAGCTGGCCGGCCAGGTGGAGGTGCTGCAACGCGACCTCGCCCAGGTGCGCAAGCAGGTGGGTGTGGTGGACCGGGCCTCGTTCCGGCACCTCGGCCCCCGGGTCGAACAGATCCTCCTGATGGCCGAGGAGCAGGCGGACGACATCCTCGCCGCCGCCAACGAGGAGATCGAGGCCCGTCGCGCGGCCGCCGAGCACATCATCGAGGAGGCTCGGGAGCAGGCCGCCCAGGCGCTCAAGGACTTCGAGATCGCCCTCGCCGCCCGACGGGCCGAGGAGGAGCGGCACACCGCCGCCCGCAAGGCCGAGGCGGAGGCCACCCTCAAGGCCGCCAAGCACGAGGCCGGCAAGCTCCGCAAGGACGCCAACGACGAGGCCACCCACCTGCGCAAGACCACCCAGGAGGCGCTGGCCAAGGCGCAGCAGGAAGCCACCCAGCTCCGGGACACCGCCAAGGAGATCCACACCCGGGCCCAGCAGGAGTCCACCCGGCTGCGCGAGACGGCCAAGGAGGCGCTGGCCAAGGCGCAGCAGGAGGCCACCCAGCTCCGCGAGGCTGCCAAGGAGATGCACGCCAAGGCCCAGCAGGAGGTCAAGCGGCTCACCGAGTCCGCGGCCGAGGCCGGCCGGGCCACCCACGCCAAGGCGCACGCCGACGCCAAGAAGATCGTCGACGACGCGGAGCAGGCCGCGAAGGCCACCCGGAGCCGGGCGCGGAGCGAGGCCAACCGGCTCAGCACCGAGGCCGCCGAGGCCGGCAAGCGCAACCGCGCCGAGGTCGAGGCGTACGTGCAGCGGATGCGCACCGAAACCGAGGCGTACGTGCAGCAGGCCCGGGCCCAGACGCAGCAGGAGCTGGGCGCCTGGCGGGCCGGCGTGGAGAAGGAAGTCAACGCCCGGCGGGACACGGCCGACAAGGAGTTCGCCCAGCGCCGCGCCGCCGCCGAGAAGGAGTACGCCAAGCGCCGCGACGAGCTCGACAAGCAGCACAAGAAGCGGCAGGACGAGCTGGCGAAGGCGGACGCCGCCCGGCGCGTGGAGGTCGAGCAGGCCGCCGCCGGAATCCGGCAGGCCGCCGAGCAGGACGCGCAGACAACGCGCCGGCGGGCCGAGGAGAAGGCCGCCGAGCTGTCACGGCAGGCCGAGGCGGACGCCGCCGAGAAGCGCCGCAAGGCCGACGAGCACGTCGCCGCCTCCCGTCGCCAGTTCGAGGAGTACGCGGCCACCACCCAGCAGCACCTGGCCACCACCCAGCAGCACCTCGCCGCCACCCAGCAGGAGGTGGCCACCGGCCGGCAGCAGCTCGCCCAGGTGATGCTGGAGATCGCCCAAGCCCAGCAGGAGCTGGCCGACCTGCGCACGGAGACCTGGAAGTCGCGGCAGGAGTCCGACGACCTCCAGCGCGCCCTCGCCGAGCTGCGACTGTCGGCGAGCGCGGCCGGCCTGGCCGCCACCCCGGTCGACCCCGACGAGCTGACCGCCGCGGCCGGCGGCGACGCCGGCCCGACGCCGACGGGCGCGCCGGCCGGTGGAAAGGACACCCCCGCGCCGACGGGCTCGGACGCGCCGGCCGCCGGAACCGGCACCACGCCGGTGACCGCCCAGGGCGCCGCGACGGTCTCCCCCAACGGGAGCGGCCCGGCGACGGCCACCGAGCCGGAGCAGGCCACCGAGCCGGAGCCGGCCGCGGACGGCGCGGCCCGCCCGGTCGCCGAGCCGGTCACCACCGTGGACGGGAACACCGCCACGTCCGGGGTGGACGGTGAGCCGACGGTGGCCGCCGTGCCGGGCGAGGGTGGCCGGGGCGCCACTCCGACGAAGATCACCAGCACCGGTGAGAGCGGCAAGCGCCCGACCAAGCCGACCACCGACGAACGCAGCGCCAAGCCGAGCGCGGTCACCGTCGAGAAGGAGTGACTGACCCCCTCGCCGGATCGCCGCGGCGACGCTAACCTCGCGAGCAGGGAGCCGCGCCGTCGAGGACCCACCTGGTCCTCGCGGTCGGCCGCACACGTCGCTCCGGCGCGCTCCCCCGGAGCGGGATCCCGGGAGGTCCGGTGTCGCAGGAAGGGTTCGCCGGCGCCGGGGGGCACAACGACGATCCGTTCGACGTGCTACGCCCCGAGCCCGATCCGTCCGCCGAACCGACCGAACCCGCGCCGACCCGAGCCGCGAGCGAGGGCACGACCACGCCGAGCGGGTCGGCTGCCGTCGACGAGTTGACCGAGTCGACGGAGTTCGAGCCGAGCGGACGGTTCGGCGTACCGGGGAAGCCGCTGCGGCGCAGCAGCTTCCTGGTCGGCTTCACCGGGGCGCTCGGCGTGCTGCTGGCGTACGCGGTCTTCCTGGGCGTCCGCAACTCCGTCGGCATCCTGGTGCTGGTGGTGATCGCGCTCTTCCTCGCCGTCGGGCTGCACCCGGCGGTGGTCAAGCTGCGCGGCTGGGGTCTGCCGCAGGGGCTGGCGGTCGCGGTGGTGACCCTCACCGTGGTGCTGCTGATCGTCGGCGGCCTGCTGGCCCTGGTGCCACCGGTGGTGACCCAGTCCGGGCAGTTCATCCAGCACCTCCCCGGCTATGTCGAGGAGTTGCGCCGCAACCCGACCGTCAACGACCTGGTCGAGCGGTACGACGTGATGCAGCGCGTCCAGTCGGCGGCGAACGCGGACACCATCGGCCGGGCCCTCGGCGGCGTGCTGGGCGGGGCGCAGCTGATCTTCGGCACCATCTTCCGGGCGCTGACCGTGCTGGTGCTGACGATCTACTTTCTGGCGTACTTCGACCGGCTGCGCGACCTCGGGTACGCGCTGGTGCCCCGCTCGCGGCGCCAGCGGGTCCGGCTGATCGGTGACGAGATCCTGACCCGGGTCGGCGCGTACATGGTGGGGGCGCTGACCATCGCTGTGCTGGCCGGTGCGAGCACCTTCGTCTTCGCGCTGGTCGTCGGCCTGCCCTACCCGTTCGCGCTGGCCGTGGTGGTCGCGGTGACCGACCTGATCCCGCAGATCGGGGCGACCCTGGGCGCGGTGGTGGTGACCGTGGTCGGTCTCGCCACGGACCTGCCGGTCGGAATCGCCTCCCTGGTCTTCTTCCTGATCTACCAGCAGGTGGAGAACTACCTCATCTACCCGAAGATCATGCGCCGGGCGGTCTCGGTCAACGAGGTGGCCGCGCTGCTCGGCGCGCTGCTCGGAGTCTCGCTGCTGGGCGTGGTCGGCGCGTTGCTCGCCATCCCGATGGTGGCCGCCCTCCAGCTGATCCTCCGCGAGGTGGTCCTTCCCCGACAGGAGTCCCGCTGAGGGCAGCCGGACGCCGCTACTCCGCCCGGCGCTGCTGCGGGCCGGGAACCGGGATGTCGGCGAAGGAGGCCACCGTCCGGTCGGCGTACGCGCTGACGTCACCGGTCTCCATCGGGCCGTCCCAGGTGGTCGGCAGCGGCGCCGGCACGGCCGGGTTGACCCGACTGACGATCTCGTCGAGCACCCGCTCCGCGTCGCCGACCCAGAGGTGCTTGGCGCCGGCCACCCCGACCACCTCGGCCTGCGGCACGACCGCGAAGCGCTGCCGGGCCTCCTCCGGGCGCAGGTAGTCGTCGAACTCCGGCACCAGGGCGGTGAGCGGGCGGCCCGACCCGGCCCAGACGGCCAGGTCCTCGGGCGCGGAGTAGCGCAGCGGCGGGGAGAGCAGGATCGCCCCGGCCACCGCCGGGTCGCAGCCGTACTTCAGCGCCAGGTCGGTGCCGAACGACCAGCCGACCAGCCAGATGTTCGGCAGCTCGTGGAACTCGGCGTACTCGATGGCGGCGGCCACGTCGAAGCGCTCGCCGACGGCGTTGTCGAACGTCCCCTGGCTGGTGCCGCGGACGCTGCTGGTGCCCCGGGTGTTGAACCGGAGCACGGCCAGGTCGGCCAGCGCGGGCAGCCGCCAGGCCGCCTTGCGGAACACGTGGCTGTCCATCATCCCGCCGTGGGTGGGCAGCGGGTGCAGGCAGACCAGGGTGCCGGCCGGCTCCCGGTCCAGCGGGCGGGCCAGCTCACCGACCAGCGTCAGGCCGTCGGCGGTGTGCAGTTCGATGTCCTCCCGGTGGCCGGGCAGGATCGACGACGCACGGATCGGTGTGCTCACCGCCCCAGTCTCCCGCGCTGCGGCCCGCGCCGCCGAGCGGGGCGGAAACAGGGTGATCCAGATCGCTCAGCCGAACCGGGGGGCGCTGCGGCCGCGCTGGAGGTTCGGCCCGCGCCGGTCCCGGGCCCGCCAGCAGCCGCTGTGCCAGTGCCGGCGGTCGGTGAGGTCGCCCCGGTCATCGGCCGGCCAGGCCACCACGTGCGCCACCCCCGGGCGGATCTCCTGGTCGCAGCCGGGACAGCGGTACGTCTTCACCGACGCCCCGCCGGTGATCCCGCGCACCTGCCAGTCACCGTCGCGCCACTCCTGGACGGTCGGCACGCCCTGGCGGGCCCGCTCGGAGTCCAGCTGGGTGGTCTCGTCCCGGCGGGGACGGTTGCGACGGGGGCTCACGGTCACCAAGCGTACGGGCCGCCGGCCGGACCGACCCGGGACGGGCGGTCCGGCCGTGCACCCCGGTCAGTCCCAGGTCTCCGGTCGGGTCAGGTCCTTGGCCACCCGCGCCCCGACCAGCACGATCGCCGCGTCGGCCTCGGTGAAGCCCTGGCCGGGCCAGCCGAAGTCGGCGATCAGGTGCGCCTTCGGGAAGCCGAGCAACTCCAACTTGTCCCCGTAACGGTAGGCGGGCCGGCCGCCGACCGTCCGGTTGCCCTCGGTGCGGCCGGCCGCCAACTTCGCCCCGTACTGGAGCTCGACGTACATGGCCGCCGACCGGGGTCCCGCGACGGTGAACGAGACCGTCATCGCCCCAGGAAATGCCGCGACGTCGACTGCGCACCTGCTCACCGCGGCCCCGTCGGGCAGCTGCGTGAGCCGCACCGGACCGCCGCACCGGCGCGCCTCGTCCCACCGGACCGCGGTGATGGCGCGGGTGAGGGCGAACGGGTCCGCTCCGCGCGTACTCGCCCGCGCGTAGAGCCCGGTCGCCGGCCGCCACCAGGTGACGTACCCGGGGCTGCCGTCGGTCACCACCACGCGCTGGATGCTGCCGTCGAAGGTCGGCTCCGGCAGCGCATCCACCGCCCACCCGCTGATGCCGAGGCCGTCGAACGCCGCCGCGGAGCGGGCCACCTCGACGGTTACCACCCGCCCACCACCGGCGTCGAACCGGACCGACTCGATCTGGCGTCCGTTGACCTCCCAGCCCAGATAGCGGCCCTTCGCCGGGTCGACGCCCACGTGCAGCAGCTGCGGGTCGGCGCCGACCAGGTCGGGCCGCTGGGCGGCACCCGGCACGCCGTCGGCCAGGGGCGGCGCCGGCGCGGCGGCGGACGGCGCGGCGGCGGTCAACGGCGGCCGTCCCGGCAGCCCGGACAGCTCCGGTCGGGTCACCGCGACGAAGCCGAGGACCCCGACCAGGGCCACGGCGATGCCGGTGGCGGCCCGGCGGCGCAGTTGCCGGCGGCGGCCACGGGCCCGGGCGGCCCGGAGCAGCCGGTGGGTGTCGGTCTCTCCCTCGGCGTGCTCCCGCAGCACTGAGGCGATCCGCTGGTCGAGGTCGATCACGGCCGGCTCCCGTGGGTCGTCGGGGCGCCGCAGCGCTCCCGCAGGTGGGCGAGCGCCCGCATCGCGTGGGTACGGACGGTGACCGGCGAGCAGTCGAGGATCTGGGCGATCGTGGCGTCGTCCAAATCCTCGTAGTAGCGCAGCACCAGCACGGCGCGCTGACGGTCGGGCAGGGCCCGGATCAGCCGCCACATCTCGTCCCGGTCGGCGGCCTCCCCACCGAGGTCGCCCCGCTGGGCCCGCTCGGCGAAGGTGTCCACGGCCAGCTCCCGGCTGGACCGCCGGCGCCACCACGAGTTGTTGGCGTTGACCAGCATCCGCCGCACGTACACGTCCGGCCGGTCGGCCCGGGCGATCTTCCGCCAGTGCACGTACGCCCGGGCCAGCACGTCCTGCGTCAGGTCCTCGGCGCGGTGCGGGTCGCCGGCCAGCAGCCGGGCCAGGCGCAACAGGGCCGGGCCGCGGCTGCCGACGTACTCCTCGAAGGTCACACCTTCAAGACGCCGTCACCGGCGCTCGGTGTTGACCCGGATCAGCGGTTGGTGTGGTCGCGGAAGCCGCGCCCGCTCTTGCGGCCGAGGTAGCCGGCGGTGACCAGGTGCTCCAGCAGCGGCGCGGGGGCGAAGCCGGGCTCGCGCAGCTCCAGGTAGAGCTCCCGCTGGATGGCCAGCGAGACGTCCAGCCCGACCACGTCGAGCAGCTCGAACGGGCCCATCGGGTAGCCGCAGCCGAGCTTCATCGCGTAGTCGATGTCGTCGGCGGTCGAGTAGCTGGCCTCCAGCATCTTCACCGCGTCGTTCAGGTACGGGAAGAGCAGCGCGTTGACGATGAAGCCGGACCGGTCGCCGCAGACCACGCCGGTCTTGCCCAGCGCCGCGCAGACCGCGCGGGCGGTGGCGGTGGTCTCCGCCGAGGTGCGGATGGTCTGCACGATCTCCACCAGCGGCATGATCGGCGCCGGGTTGAAGAAGTGCAGGCCGATCACGTCGGCCGGGCGCTGGGTGGCCATCGCCACATCGATCACCGGCAGCGACGAGGTGGTGGTGGCCAGCACCACGCCCGGCTTGCAGATCTCGTCGAGGCTGGCGAAGAGGGCCTTCTTGACGCTCAACTCCTCGACCACCGCCTCGATCACCAGGTCGACGTCGGCCACGTGCTCCAGGGTGGCGGACCAGGTGACCCGGCCCAGCGCGGCGTCCCGGTCCTCCTCGCTCAGCTTGCCCCGGACCACGCCCTTGTTCAGCGAGGTCTTGACCGCCTCGCAGACCTTGGCGGACTTCTCCGCGCCCCGGGTCACCGAGATCACCTCGTACCCGGCCTTGGCGAAGACCTCGATGATGCCGGTGGCCATGGTCCCGGAGCCGACCACGCCGACCTTGGCGATCGCCCGGGTGCCGTCGGCGAGCGCGGCCCCCGTCGCCACCGGCGTGTGCTCGTCCGGTACGACCTTGGGCGAGCCCGGCCGCTCGTAGGTGTAGAAGCCGCGGCCGGACTTCCGGCCCAGCAACCCGGCGGTGACCATCTGCTTGATCAGCGGCACCGGGGCGTGCCGGCGGTCCCGGCCGCCGCGCCGGTACATGGTGTCCAGGATCTCGTACGCGGTGTCCAGGCCGATCAGGTCCATCAGCGCGAGCGGGCCCATCGGCAGGCCGCAGCCGAGCTTCATCGCGGCGTCGATGTCCTCGCGGGTGGCGTACCGCGCCTCGAAGATGCTCACCGCGTGGTTCAGGTAGCCGAAGAGCAGCGCGTTGGCGATGAAGCCGGCCCGGTCGTTGATGGTCACGTCGACCTTGCCGAGCCGGTCGCAGAGCGCCTCCACGTCGGCCACCACGCCGGGGGAGGTGACCACGGTGCGGATCACCTCGACCAGCTTCATCACCGGGGCCGGGTTGAAGAAGTGGATACCGATGACCTGGTTGGGTCGGGTGGTGGCGACGGAGATCTCGGTGACGCTCAGCGACGAGGTGTTGGTGGCCAGGATCGCCTCGGGCTTGCAGACCCGGTCCAGCTCGGCGAAGATCCGCTGCTTCAGGTCCAGGTGCTCGGGGACCGCCTCGATGACCAGGTCCACCGAGTGCAGCGCGTCCAGGCCGACCTGGAAGTCGACCCGGGCGAGCAGGGCGTCCCGATCGGCCTCGGCGAGCTTGCCCTTGGCCACCGCCCGGTCGGTCGAGCCGGTGAGGGTGGCCCGGCCGCGCTCCAGGGCGGCTGCGGAGATCTCCACGGCCACCACGTCGATGCCGTTGCGGGCGAACACCTCGACGATGCCGGCACCCATGGTGCCCAGACCCACCACACCCACACTGGTGAACTCGCGCGCCACGACCGGCCTCCCCTTGGTTGACTCCGCCGCTGCCGAGATGAACGGCCGCTAAGGTTATGCGCCGGAGTCTGCCATGTGACGCTGCGTTGTCGAGACGCCGTGGGATATTTCACGCATCGGTCCGTCAGACCTCGGCGGGCACCCCCACCAACGCCAGCAGCTCGGCGACGAACTCGGCCGGCCGCTCCAGGTGCGGGCTGTGCCCGCAACCCGCCAGCACCACCTCCCGGTACGTCCCGCCGTCCGCCGCGTACCGGTCCAGCACCGCCCGGGTCTGGCCGACCATCGGCTGCGCCGGGCAGTCCGCCTCCCCCGGCCAGCCGGGCACCACGCCCAGCGACCCCAGGTAAGCCAGGTCGAACAGCGAGGTGTCCGAGACGATCACGTCGGCGTCGCCGCGGACCCAGGTCACCGGCGGCTTGACCGGCACCGATACCAGGTCGTCGGCGACCCGGAAGTACGCGGGCGCGAGCGCGTTGAGCACCCCGCGCTCCCCCGCCGCGGTGCCCGGCCAGTGCCCGGAGGCGACCGCCGTGCCCGGGTAGTTGTCGTCCCCGGTGGCGGTGCTCAGCATGCTCTCCAGCAGCAGGTCCTCGTCCGCGCCCAGGGACGCCGGGTCCGCCACGTACGCGGACCGCAGCACGCTGCGCGGGCTGGTCGGACCGTCGGTTCCCCGATCCCCGGCGGCCAGCCGGGCGACGAAGTCGGGGTTCGCCGTGCCCCCGCCGGTGCCGGCGAAGTCGGGCGTGGTGGGCGTGCCGTCGAGGTCCCGGGTGCCGCCGAAGCCGTACGGCGAGACGGGCGCCTCCAGCAGCACGCCGGCCACCCGGTCGGGGTGGTCGGTCAGGAGCCGCATCGCCACCCCGCCGCCGAGCGAGTGCCCGACCACCACCGGTCGCGCGCCGGGGGCGAACAGCCCGGGGGCGTCGAGCAGCGCGGCCACGTCGTCGGCGAAGTCGCCGAGACCCCGGGTCGCGTCGACCGGCGCGGTGTCGGTGTCCCCGTACCCGCGCAGGTCGGGGGCGACCACCCGGAGCGTCTCCGGCAGCCGGCGCAGCAACGGCTCCCAGAACGCGGACGACGAGACGTTGCCGTGGACCAGCAGCACCGGTACGCCGTCCGGCGGACCGGCGACCCGTACCGCCTGGGTGATGCCGTTGGCCTGGACGGTGTTCCGTGCGCTCTCCATCCGCGCATGCTGGCACACCGGGCCGGCCCGGTCCATGTGCCCGGCCCCCACCCCGGACCCCGGGCGGATGTCGCCGCGCCCCGTGCCGGCCCCGCCCGGCCGGGGTCACTGGTTCACGTCGGCCGGAAGCGGCACGGTGCCGATGCGCGGCGCCACCGGTTCCGTCGGCTCCACCGCTTGCTGAGCCGGCACGGGTAGCGGCAGGGTGGGCCGATGGTCCCGGTGCGGGAGCCCGAAGTGCAGCCCGACCGGGTCGGTCCGGGCCACGCCCGGGTCGAAGAACCGCAGCTCGGTACGGCCGAGCCGGATCAGGTCGCCGTCGGCGAGCGGCACACTGCCGGTGATCCGCTCGTCGTTGAGCCAGCTGCCGTTGGTCGAGCCGAGGTCGGTCAGCGCGACCCCCTCGGCGGTGAGCTGGACCGCGGCGTGCCGCCGGCTCAGGTGCGCGTCGGCGAGCACGATGTCGACGGTCGGCGCGCGGCCGATCACCTGCGGGTCCCGACGGACCCGGAAGCACAGTCCCCGCATCGCCCCACCCGCCACCGTCAGCAGCGGCATCAGCTCCGGGTGCTCCTCCATGGACTTGTCGCCCTCCACCCCTACGATCGCCCCGCGTCAGCGTGCCACCTCACCGCCGCCGTCTCCACCACCGCGTGGTCATCTCGGCACTCCGGGTGGTCATCTCCGGTTCCACGGTTCGGCGGGCTCGCGGTTCAACCGCCCGACACGTCCGTCGGTCCGACCCGCGCGGCTGACACCTACCGGCGAGTAACGCTCGGGTCTAGACTTCGGCCATGACGGCTGTGCATGTCCCGGGGACCCCGATCATCGAGGACGGTCGGCTGGTGTCCACCAGCCCGGCGACCGGCGCCGAGGCCGGGCGGCTCCCGGTGGCGACCGAGACGGACGTGCGGGACGCGGTCGCCCGCGCCCGCACCGCCGCCGAGTGGTGGGCCGGACTCGGCTTCACCGGCCGACGGGAGCGGCTGCTGCGCTGGCGGGGTGTCATCGCCCGCCGGATCGAGGAGCTGGCCGAGTTGGTGCACACCGAGGGCGGCAAGCCGGTCGGGGACGCCGTCGTCGAGATCCTCACCGCGCTGGAGCACATCGACTGGGCCGCTCGTAACGCGCGGCGGGTGCTCGGGCCGCGGCGGGTCCGCACCCGGCTGATCCTGGCCGAGTTCACCGGCCACCTCGAATACCAGCCGTACGGGGTGGTCGGCGTGATCGGCCCATGGAACTACCCCGTCTTCACCCCCATCGGCTCCGCCGCGTACGCCCTGGCCGCCGGCAACGCGGTGGTGTTCAAGCCGAGCGAGTACACCCCGGCCGTCGGGCAGTGGCTGGTGGACCGCTTCGCCGAGGTGGTGCCGGAGCAGCCGGTCTTCCAGGCGGTGCACGGCCTCGGCGACGTGGGCGCGGCGCTGTGCCGTTCCGGGGTGTCCAAGCTGGCCTTCACCGGCTCCACCGCCACGGCGAAGAAGGTGATGGCCGCCTGCGCCGAGACGCTCACCCCGGTGCTGCTGGAGGCGGGCGGCAAGGACGCGATGATCGTGGACACCGACGCCGACCTGGACGCCGCCGCCGAAGCGTGCGTCTGGGGCGCGCTGACCAACGCGGGCCAGACCTGCATCGGCATCGAGCGGGTCTACGCGGTCGACCAGGTCTTCGACGCCTTCGTCGACAAGGTGGTGGCGAAGGCCGGCCGGCTCACGGTGGGCCCGGAGGGCACCGACATCGGCCCGATCACCATGCCGTCCCAGCTCGACGTCATCCGCCGGCACATCGACGACGCCGTCGCCCGCGGCGGTCGGGCGGTGCTCGGCGGTCCCGACGCGGTCCAGCCGCCGTACGTGCACCCGACCGTGCTGGTGGACGTGCCGGAGGACTCGGCCGCCGTACGCGAGGAGACCTTCGGCCCGACGCTGACCGTCAACCGGGTCCGCGACGTGGACGAGGCCGTCGAGCGCGCCAACGCCCTCTCGTACGGTCTCGGCGGTTCGGTCTTCGGCCGGAAGCGGGCCGTGGCGGTCGCGCGGCGGCTGCGCTCCGGGATGGCCTCGGTCAACTCGACGCTCACCTTCGCCGGGATGTCCACCCTGCCGTTCGGCGGGGTCGGCGACTCCGGCTTCGGCCGGATCCACGGCGAGGACGGGCTGCGCGAGTTCGGCCGGCCCAAGGCGATCACCCGCCGCCGGGCCCGCTCGCTGCTGCCGTCGATGACCTTCGAGCGCACCCCGGCCGACGTCGCCCGCCTGGTCAAGGCCGCCAAGCTGATGTACGGCCGGCGCTGAGCCGGGAGATCCCGCCCCCGCTCAGAAGAGGGTCAGCTCGTCGCGCTCGATGCCGCGAAGCTTGTCGTAGTCGACCACCACGCAGCGGATGCCGCGGTCGGTGGCGAGCACCCGCGCCTGCGGCTTGATCTCCTGCGCGGCGAAGACGCCGGTCACCGGGGCGAGCAGCGGGTCGCGGTTCATCAGTTCGAGGTAGCGGGTGAGCTGCTCGACGCCGTCGATCTCACCGCGCCGCTTCACCTCGACCGCGACCGCGCCCTGGTTGGCGTTCCGGCAGAGCAGGTCGACCGGGCCGATGGCGGTCATGTACTCGCGCCGGACCAGCGTGAAGCCCACACCGAGGGTCTCCGGGTTGGCGGCGAGCAACTCCTGCAGGTGCGCCTCGACGCCGTCCTTGCGCAGGCCCGGGTCGAGGCCCAGCTCGTACGAGGTGTCCTGGAAGATCTCCTCCAGCGTGATCCGCAGTTCCTCACCGGCCTTGTTGACCACCCGCCACACCCCGGGTGCCTCCTCCAGCCGGCACGGCGGGCTCATCCAGTTCAACGGCTTGTACGCCCGGTCGTCCGCGTGAATCGACACCGAACCGTCCGCCTTGACCATGAGCAGCCGGGTGGCCGGCGGCAGGTGAGCCGAGAGCCGTCCGACGTAGTCCACCGAGCACTTCGCAATCACCAACCGCACCCGACGAGGGTAGCGGAGCACCGGGCCGTCGCCGACGAGCACCACTGGCGTACCGGTGCGATATTGAGATCGTGCTCGAAGTCCTCACCGGTTCCGGTCTCGCCGCCTCGGCCGGCCTGAACGCCTACATCCCGCTGCTCCTGATGGGTCTGCTGGCGCGCTACACCGACCTGGTCGACCTACCCAGCGGCTGGCAGTGGCTGGGCAACAGCTGGGTCCTGGTGATCCTCGCCGTGCTGCTCGCCGTCGAGGTGGTCGCCGACAAGGTGCCGGTGGTGGACCACGCCAACGACCTCATCCAGACGGTGATCCGGCCGACCGCCGGCGGCCTGGCCTTCGGTGCCGGCTCCAGCTCGCAGACCGTCACGGTCAGCGACCCGGACACCTTTTTCTCCTCGCACCAGTGGGTCCCGGTCGTGGTCGGCGTGCTGATCGCGCTCGGCGTGCACCTGCTCAAGTCGGCGGCCCGGCCGGTCATCAACGCGACCACCGCCGGTTTCGGCGCGCCGGTCGCCAGCACCGCCGAGGATGCCACCAGCGCGGTCATGTCGGTGGTGGCGATCCTGCTGCCGGTGCTGGTGCTGGTCTTCCTGGTCGGCTTCGTCGCGTTCCTGTTCTGGTTCCTGCGGCGGCGCAAGGAGCGACGTCGGGAGCGTGCGGCGGCGCGGGCTGCGGGGTTCCGGGTCTGATCCTGTTGTGGGCTGGGGGCGACCGTGCGCGGCCGTCACGGTTGTTTCGGTACGCAAAAGGCCGCTGGCCGGCACCCCTGTGTCGGGGTGCCGGCCAGCGGCGTGATTGCGTTTGTCAGTTGTTCCAGTGCTGGGCGACGAGGTCGGCGGCCTGCTGTTCCCACTGGGCGTAGGCGTCCGGGTAGGCCGACACCTGCACGGTCTGGGCG
>NZ_JBIAIL010000014.1:0-168397 GCF_042871425.1 Micromonospora sp. NPDC005806
CCGCAGGTGGTCACGCACCGTCGAGCCGGACGGCACCTGCCCGGTGCCGGCCAGTCCCGACGTGACCCCCGCCGCCCACACCCGGCGGCGAGAGGATCAGTTGGCCCGCGGAGGCCCGCCCCATCACCCGGTGGGGAGTCGCTCGCCCACTCGGCGAGGATCCACAACCGTCACCGGACAACCGGTGAGAGTTCGGGGAAACCGCACGGATAATGAATGCCGTGTGGGAGGCGATCAGGCGCTGGTTCGATCCGCGCGAGCTGCGGTCGGTGGGCACCACGCCCGACTACCGCTTCTCGCTGGCCAACGAGCGGACCTTCCTGGCCTGGCTGCGGACCGGGTTGGCGTTGATCGCCGGCGGGCTGGCCGCGGCCCAGTTCCTGCCCCGGCTCCCCCTGGCCCACCTGCGCGAGGTGATCGCCGTCGCGCTGCTGCTGCTCGGCGCCGCGGTCGCGGTCCGGGCGGTGGACCACTGGGCGCGTACCGAGCGGGCCATCCGGCTGGGCGAGGAACTGCCCGCCTCCCGGTTCCCGGCCGTGCTCGCCCTGGTCGTCGCGCTCGGTGCCCTGCTGCTGGTGGCCGCCGTGCTGATCCAGGGGGTCGGGTGACCCGCGACCCGGGGTTGCAGCCGGAACGCACCCGGCTCGCCTGGCGGCGCACGCTGCTGGCCTTCACCGCGGTCGCCGTGCTGGAGGTACGGCTGGCGCTCAGCGGGCACGTGTTCGACGCGGTGCTGGCCGGTATCGCGGTGGTCGGCTGGCTGGGCACGCTCCTGGTCAACTGGCGCCGGGCCACCGGCGTCGGACCCCGCCGCCCGGAACGCTGGTCGTTCCCGCTGACCGCGCTCGCCGCCGTCGGGCTGGCCCTGCTCGGCGTGCTGCACGTGCTACGCGGGCTGCGGTGACCGGCATCGGTGGTCCATGATGTCGGACATGGTTCGTCTGTACGGGCTTCTCTTCCTGGCCGAGGTCGTGCTCGCCATCTGCGCGCTGATCAGCTGTCTCTCCGCTGAGGAGGGTGAGATCCGGGCGCTGCCCCGGGTCGCCTGGGTGCTGATCATCCTGTTCTTCCCGCTGGTCGGCTCGATCGCCTGGTTCGTTGCCGGGCGGGAGCCGACCGCCCGGCGTCCCCGCACGGCCTGGCCGATGGGGAACGGATTCTCCGAGCAGGACCGCCGGCGCCGGCCGGTGGCGCCGGACGACGACCCGGAGTTCCTGTCCGGGCTGGCCGAGCGGAAGCGCCGGGACGACCAGGAGCTGCTCCGGCGCTGGGAGGATGACCTGCGCCGGCGCGAGGAGGAGCTGCGCCGCCGCGAGGGCGACCGGGACCGGCCGGAGGTCTGAGCGCCGCGGCCGAGCGCCGCCGGGCAGAATCGACGCCGTGCGGATCAGCCTGCTCGGACCCCTGGAGCTGCGCGCCGACTCCGGTACGCCGGTCGAGGTCGGCGGCGCCCGGCTGCGCCGGCTGCTGATCCTGCTCGCCCTGGAGCCCGGCCGGACGGTCACCGTCGGCCGGCTGGTCGACGGTGTCTGGGACGGCGAGCCGCCGGCCGGCGGCGCCAACGCGCTCCAGGCCCTGATCTCCCGGCTGCGCCGCGGCGCGCCCGGGCTGCCGGTGGAGGCGCGGCCGGGCGGCTACCGGCTGGCGGTGTCCCGGGACGACGTCGACCTGCACCGGTTCGAGACCGCCGTGCTCGCCGGTCGGGCCCGCCTCGGCGAGGACCCGGCCGATGGGTGCCGGCGGCTCGCCGAGGCGCTGGCGCTGTGGCGGGGGCCGGCCCTGGCCGACGTCGCTGACGCCGACTTCGCCCGCGCGCCGGTGGCCCGGCTCACCGAGCTGCGGTTGGTGGCGACCGAGGATCTGGTCGGGGCCCGGCTGGCCCGGGAGGCGCCGGACGCCCTGCTGCCGCAGCTCCGCGAGCTGGTCGCCGCCCATCCGCCGCGGGAGCGGCTGGCCGGGCTGCTGATCCGGGCCCTGCACCGCGCCGGCCGGTCCGCCGAGGCGCTGGCCGAGTACGAGCGGTTGCGCCGCACCCTCGCCGACACCCTGGGCACCGACCCGGGACCCGAGCTGGCGGCCCTGCACCTGGAGATCCTGCGGGGCGGGCCGGCCGGCTCGCCGGGGCCGGGCGCGACCGCCGGGCGCGGCGCGTCCGACGGCCGCGCCGACCGCGAGGCAGCCCTGGCCCGAGGCAACCTGCCCGCCACGCTGACCAGCTTCGTCGGCCGGGAGGAGGCCGTCGCCCTGGTCGCCGCGCTGCTCGACCGGCACCGGCTGGCCACCCTCACGGGTCCCGGCGGGGCGGGCAAGACCCGGCTGGCCGTCGAGTCGGGCCGGGCCGTGGCCGGCCGCTTCCCGGACGGGGTCTGGCTGGTGGAGCTCGCCCCGGTCACCGACCCGGCCGAGGTGCCGCAGGCCGTGCTCGCCGCGCTCGGCCTGCGCGAACAGGCGCTGCTGGCCCGCGCCGGCCGGGGTGCCCCCGAGCCGGTCGATCCGGTCGGCCGGCTGGTCGAGGCGCTCGCCGGCCGGTCCGCCCTGCTGCTGCTGGACAACTGCGAGCACCTGCTCGACGCGGCGGCGGAGCTCGCCGAGCGGCTGCTCACCGCCGGCCCCGGGCTGCGGGTGCTGGCCACCAGCCGGGAACCGCTGGGCGTGACCGGGGAGGCGTTGCGGCCGGTGGAGTCGCTGGCGCTGCCGCCGGCCGAGGCGGACGCGGCGACCGCGCTGGCGTACCCGGCGGTGCGGCTCTTCGCCGACCGGGCCGGCGCGGCCCGCCCGGGCTTCGCGGTGGACGACACCACGGTCGGTGCGGTGGTGCGGATCTGCCGCGCGCTGGACGGTATGCCGCTCGCCATCGAACTGGCCGCCGCCCGGCTGCGCGCGATGACCGCGGCGCAGGTGGACACCCGGCTCGACGACCGGTTCCGACTGTTGACGGGCGGCAGCCGGACTGCGCTGCCCCGGCACCAGACGCTGCGGGCGGTGGTGGACTGGAGCTGGGACCTGCTGGACGACGGGGAGCGGGCGCTGTGGCGGCGGCTGGCGGTCTTTGCCGGCGGGGCCACCCTGGACGCGGTCGAGCGGGTCTGCGCCGACTCGGGACGACTCCAGCTCGGCGCGTCTGCCGCCGCGCCACGACCCGGAGCCGCCGCGGACGTGCTCGACCGGCTCTCCGCGCTGGTGGAGAAGTCGCTGGTGGTGGCGGGCGGCGACGCCGAGCCGCGGTACCGGATGCTGGAGACCATCCGGGAGTACGGCCTGCACCGGCTGGCCGAGGCGGGCGAGGCGGACCGGATCCGCCGGGCGCACGCCGCCGAGTACCTGGCCCTCGCCGAGACGGCCGAGCCGTGGCTGCGTACCGGGGCGCAGCTCGACTGGCTGCGCCGGCTCGCTGCCGACCACGACAACCTGCACGCCGGGCTGCGGCACGCCATCGCCGCCGCGGACGCCCCGGTCGCGGTCCGGTACGCCGCCGCGCTCGGCTGGTACTGGTGGCTGAGCGGTCAGCGCGCCGAGGGCGCCGAGCTGGCCGGCCAGGTCCTCGCGCTGCCGGCGGTGGTCGAGCACGCCGCCCCCGACCGGCTCGCCGTGGCCCTGACCATGGCGGCGCTCAACCTGGTCTCCACCCACAACGACCTGGACACCGGCATGGTCTGGCTGGAACGGGCGGCGGAGCTGGCCCGCGGTCACGAGTCGGCGCATCCGGTTCTCCGGCTGGTCGGGCTGGTTGTCGCGGCGTTCCGCAACGGGCTCCCGCCGCAGACCCCGGACGAGCTCGCCGCGCTCTTCGACGACCCGGATCCGTGGGTGGCGGGTACGGCCCGCCTGTTCCAGGCGCACGCCTACCTCAATGCGGGGTTGTCCGACGAGTCGGCGGAGACCGACCTGCTCGCGGCGTTGGCGCACTACCGCGCGATCGGGGACCGGTGGGGCATGTCGTTCGGCCTCACCACCCTGGCCGATCTGCTGGACCGGCGGGGCGAGGCGGCCCGGGCCACGCCGTTCCACGAGGAGGCCCTCGGCTACTTCGAGGAGCTGGGGGTGCGGGACGACGTCCCGGAGATGCGGCTACGCCTGGCGCACAACCTGTGGCGGCGCGGCGATCACGACCGGGCCCTGACGGTGCTGGCCCGGGCCGAGCGGGAGGCCGACCTCAGCGGTTCCGACGAGACCCGGGCGGCGGTGGCGCACGGCCGGGCGGAGATCCTGCGCGCCCAGGGCGACTGGGCCGGGGCGCGGGCCTGCCTCGGGGAGAGCATCCGACTGCTCGGCGAGCGCAGCGTCGCGCCGCAGTGGCGTGCCCTGCACGCCAGCAACCTGGCCGTGCTCGACGCCGTCGAGGGCGACCTGGTGAGCGCCCGCACCCATCACGACCAGGCCCTGAAGCTGGCGCTCGGCGCGCAGGACGCCCCGGTCGTCGGGGCGGTGCTGGTCGGCTTCGCCGACCTGGCGTTGCGACTGGGCCGCCCGGCCGCCGCCGCCGGGCTGCTGGGCGCGGCGAGCGGCGTGCGGGGCGGCCCGGACCAGGCGATCCTGGACCGCCCCCGGCTGGAGGCCGGAGCCCGCGCCGCGCTCGGCGAGGCGGGCTTCGAAGAGGCGTACGCGGGCGGACTGGGCTACCGGTTGGAGACCGCGGCGGAGGCGGTCCGGGTCACACTCGACGCCTGAGCGCCCGCACCGCGAGCGGAGCGAACACGGCGAGGATGGCGGCGGCCCAGACCATCGCCTGGGCGGCCGGGCCGGCCACCGGACCACCGACCAGCAGGCCGCGCAGCGCGTCGGCGAGGATGGTGACCGGGTTGACCTCGACCCACCGCTGCAGCCAGGACGGCATCGTGTCGGTCGGCACGAACGCGTTGCTGGTGAAGGTGAGCGGGAAGATCACCATGAAGCCGAAGATCTGCACCTTGTCCGGCTCGCTGACCAGCACCCCGACCAGCACCGAGATCCACGACGCGGCCAGCGAGAAGACGAGCAGCAGGGCGAAGGCGCCGAGCAGGCCGGCCACCCCGTTGCCGAGCCGGAAGCCGAGGATCGCGCCGACCCCGATCAGCAACGCCACCGACCAGGCCTGCTTGACGGTGTCGGCGAGGATCCGGCCGGCGAGCGGTGCCCAGCGGGCGACCGGCAACGCGCGCAGCCGGTCGAACACCCCCTTGGTCAGGTCGTGGTTCAGCCCGAACCCGGTGGTCATGGTGGCGAAGAACGCGTTCTGCACGATGATCCCGGGCAGCGCGAACTTCAGGTAATCGCCGGGGCTGCCGGAGATCGCCCCGCCGAAGACGTACGTGAAGAGCAGCACGAACATCACCGGCTGGATGCTCAGGTCGAGCAGCTCCATCGGGTTGTGCTTGATCTGCACCAGGCTCCGCCAGGCCAGGGTGAACGTGTGCCGCAGCCCGGCGGCGAGGCTCGGCCGGCGGGCCGGGGCGAGCGGGGTGGCGAGGGTGGCGGCGGTCATGCCGGGATCCTTTCCAGGTCGGCGTCGGCGGGGGCGTCCTGCTCGGCCCGGTGACCGGTCAGGGAGAGGAAGACCTCGTCCAGGCTGGCGCCGCGCAGGGCGAGCTCGGCCACGGAGATCTCGGCGGCGTCGAGCCGGCGGACCACGGCGGGCAGCACGCCCGGGTCGTTCACCGGCACCGAGACGGTGGTCTGGGCGACCTCGGGGGTGACCCCGGTGACCTCGCCGGTGATGGCCAGCACGGTGGGCAGGTCAGCGGGGTCGATCGGCCGGACGGCGAGCACCTGGCCACCGGTACGGGCCTTCAGCTTCTCCGGGGTGCCCTGGGCGATGACCCGGCCGTGGTCGACCACGGCGATCTCGCTGGCGAGCTGGTCCGCCTCCTCGAGGTACTGGGTGGTGAGCAGCACGGTCACCCCGTCGGCGACCAGGCTGCGGACGATGTCCCACAGCTCGTTGCGGCTGCGCGGGTCGAGCCCGGTGGTCGGCTCGTCGAGGAAGAGCACCTGCGGCCGGCCGACCAGGCTGGCGGCCAGGTCGAGGCGGCGGCGCATGCCGCCCGAGTAGGTCTTGGCCGCCCGCTCGGCGGCGTCGGTGAGCTGGAAGTCGGCGAGCAGCTGCCGGGCGCGGACCCGGGCGTCGCCCCGGGACATCCCGAGCAGCCGCCCGATGAGCAGCAGGTTCTCGGTGCCGGTCAGGTTCTCGTCGACCGAGGCGTACTGGCCGGTGAGGCCGATCAGCTGGCGCACCCGGTGGGCGTCGCGGCGGACGTCGTACCCGCCGACGCTGGCGTGCCCCTCGTCGGCGGCGAGCAGGGTGGCCAGCACCCGGACGGCGGTGGTCTTGCCCGCCCCGTTCGGCCCGAGCAGCCCGAAGACCGTCCCGGTGGGGACGGCCAGGTCCACCCCGGCCAGGGCGGTGGTCGCGCCGAAGCGGCGGACCAGGCCCTCCGCGCGGATCGCGTATGTCATCGGAACTCCCGTCGTTCTCGCTGGTCACCCCACCTTGAGCGACGGCGCTGACGTTACGGCGACAACGGCTGACAAGCCGCTGATTTAGCCGCTGACAGAAAAGCCGCGACCGCCGTCGCCGGTCAGCCGGCGGCGGCGGTCGCGGGCGCGTGGTCAGGCCAGGTTCGACGAGCGGGGGTACGCGTCGGCCGGATCGGTCAGCACGTTGACCAGGTACGGCACGCCGGCGTCGAAGGCGCGGGTCAGGGCCGGGCCCAGCTCGGCGGCCTTCTCCACCGTCTCGCCCGCCCCGCCGAGCGCCTCGACCACCTTGTCGTAGCGCAGCCCCGGCTGGAGGTCGGCGGCCACGTCGTAGCCGTACATGGCCCGCATCGGGTGCTTCTCCAGGCCCCAGATGCCGTTGTTGCCGACCACGATGACCACCGGGAGCTGCTGCCGCACCAGGGACTCGACGTCCATCAGCGAGAAGCCGGCCGCGCCGTCGCCCATCAGCACGCAGATCTGCCGGTCGGGGTGGCTGACCCGGGCGCCCATCGCGTACCCCATGCCGGTGCCGAGGCAGCCGTACGGCCCGGGGTCGAGCCAGGTGCCGGGCTGCGCCGGCTCCAGGTACTTGCCGGCATACGAGACGAAGTCACCGCCGTCGCCGATGGTGATCGCGTCGGCGGCGAGCACCTTACGCAGCTCGCCGTAGACCCGGGCCGGGCGGATCGGGTCGGTCTCGGCGGCCATCTCCTCGGCGTCGCGGGCCTTCGCGGCGTCCTCGGCGGTGCGCAGCTGGGCGATCCAGTCGGCGTGGTCGGCCCGGTCGCCGGGGTGCTCGGCGAACGCGGTGAGGATCAGGCGCAGGTCGCCGGCGGGGCCGGCGGCCGGCTGGACGTGCCCGGCGCGCTGGCTGGGCGCGTCGACGACGTGCACGACCTGCGCGTCGCCGAAGTCGCCGAAGGCGAGCCGGAAGTCGAGCGGGGTGCCGACCACCACGACCAGGTCGGCGTTCCGGAGTGCGACCCGGCGGGCCTTGGCGAAGGCGAGCGGGTGCTCCGGCGGGAGAGCGCCCCGGCCCATGCCGTTGGTGAAGACCGGCACCTGGAGGGACTCGGCGGCGGCCCGTAGGGCGTCGATCGCGTCGCCCGCGTACACGTCGGAGCCGGCGATGATCACCGGCCGGGAGGCGCCGGCGATCAGGCCGGCGGCCTTCGCGACCTCGTCCGGGTCGGCCTCGATCGGGGCGAGCGGAGTGACCGCCGGCAGGTCGGCGTCGCCGACGGAGAAGACCGCCTCGAGGGGGAAGTCGAGGAAGGCCGGCCCGCGGTGCGGGGTGAGCGCGGCGGTGAGGGCGGCGGTGACGGCGCGCGGGATGTCGTCGGCGCTGAACACCGTCTCGGCGTGTTTGGTGACCGGGGCGACCAGCGGCAGGTGGTCCATCTCCTGCAGGCTGCCGGCGCCCCAGCGGAACTGCGGGGCGCGCCCGCCGAGCACCAGCACCGGCGACGCGTTGAAGAAGGCGCTGGTCAGGCCGGAGACGCCGTTGGTGACGCCGGGGCCGGCGGTGAGCACGGCCAGGCCGGGGCGGCGCTGGAGCTTCGCCACCGCCTCGGCGGCGAAGACGGCGGACTGCTCGTGCCGGACGTCGTAGAGCGGGAAGCCGGTCTTGTGCGCGGCGTCGTAGAGCGGGAAGACGTGCCCGCCGGAGAGGGTGAACATCTCCCGTACGCCGTGCGCGCGCAGCGCGGCCAGCGCCAGTTCCCCGCCGTGCCCCTCGACCCGTTCCGTCATCGCCGCTTCCCTTCGTCCATGACCGGAGTCACACGCTACTGGCCGGTAGGCGGGATGTGAACCGTTCTCGGTTCGGCGGCGGGGTACCCCGCCGCCGACCCCGGGGACGCGGATCAGCGGCCGGTGAAGTCCGGCTTGCGCTTCGCGACGAACGCGGCCATGCCCTCGCGCCGGTCGTCGGTGGCGAAGAGCGCCGCGAAGAGCTGGCTCTCCCAGGCCAGGCCCGAGTTCAGGTCCATGTCCAGCCCGCCGTCGACGGCCAGCTTCGCCGCCCGCAGCGCCTGCACCGGGCCGGTCAGGAACGGCGTCACCAGCGCCACCGCGGCGTCGTAGACCTCGGCGGCCGGGACCACCTTGTCGGCCAGGCCGATCCGCAGCGCCTCCTGCGCGTCGACCATCCGGCCCGACATGATCAGGTCCTTCGCGCTGGCCGGCCCGACCAGGCGGGCCAGCCGCTGGGTGCCGCCGGCGCCCGGGATGATGCCGAGCTTGATCTCCGGCTGGCCGAGCTTGGCGTCCTCGGCCACGATCCGCCAGTCGCAGGCCAGGGCCAGCTCGCAGCCGCCACCCAGGGCGTAGCCGGTGATCGCGGCGATCACCGGCTTCGGGATCCGGGCGATGGCGCCCAGCGCGCTCGACAGGTCGGCGGCCCGCTCGGCCATGTCCACGTAGGACATGTCGGCCATCTCCTTGATGTCCGCGCCGGCGGCGAAGACCTTCTCCCCGCCGTACACGATGACCGCGCGGACCTCGGCGTCGGCGGTGGCCGCGGCCGCGGCGGCGCGCAACTCCTCCTGCACCTGGGTGTTGAGCGCGTTCATCGGCGGCCGCTCCAGCCGGATGGTGCCGATGCCGTCCTTCACTTCCAGCCTGACGAACTCGCCCACGCTGCCCTCACTTCCTCGTCGAAGTCGCGTGCCAACCTTACGACCCGGGTCGTTGGGTAAGTAGTCTGGTGTACGCCCCGCCACCGGGAGTCCGGCCATGATCACGTATTACGACGACAGGTCCGTGCAGGTCACCTCAACCGCCGTGCGCGTCGACGGCCGGGCGTTCCCGCTCGCCGAGATCAGCGCCGTGTGGCACCGGCGGGGCAGCCGCTCCTGGCGGGTGCTCGCCGGCCGGGGCGCGATCGGCGCGGCCCTCGCCGGGCCGCTGGTGGCCGCCGCGCTCGGCATCGCGCTGGCCCTCTGGCTGCACCGCTCCCCCGTGGTCACGCTCGCCATCGTCGGGGCGTCCGTGCTGGTCGGCCTCGGGGTCGGGCCGCTCGCCGACGTCCTCTTCGAGCACCTGGACCGGTCGTACGCCCGGGGCAGCCGGGAGCTGGAGATGTGGGCGCGCTGGCGCGGCCAGCCGGTGCGGCTGCTGCACACCGGTGATGCGCTGCGCTTCGGCCAGATCTACCGGGCGGTGCAGCGGGCGATGGAGCGCGCGCCTCAGAACGCGAGCGGCTCGTCCGGCACCATCGCCAGGCCGCGCAGCAGGCCGTAGAGGTCCTGCTCGCCCCAGAACTGGACGATCCGCCCGCCGGCCAGCCGGTACATCTTGCAGGCGCTCTGCACCGCCATGGCCCCGGTCGCGTCCCGCCGGTACGTCTGGGCGAGCGACACCACCACCCGGTCCTCGGCCGCGAAGATCTCCTGGATCTCCTGGTCGACGACGGTCAGCCCGGGCGAGGAGACCGCGCCCTCGACGTAGTGCCGGCCACGCACCGCCGCGCCGGACCCGTAGATCGCCACGTCCTCGGCGACCACCTCGGCCAGCTCGGCCAGGTCCTTGGTGACGAAGGTCCGCAGATAGCGCCGGACCACCTCGAGGTTGCGCTCCTGCTCGGTCACGGCCACCTCGGCCCCGTTCCGGTCCGCCATGCCCGGGACGGTACCGGCTGGCGCCCGTCCCGGCGGCCCCGCCCACGGCACCGTCCGGACTGGACTCCGCGTGGTTAAGCTGAATGATGGTCCTCTATTACCGGGACGACGCGGTACAGGTCACCTCCGAGGCCATCCACGCCGGCGGGCACGTCGTCGCCCTCGCCGACGTCACGTACGTCTGGCACGCGCGCGGCGCGACCACCCTGGCCGTCCGGGGCCGGGTCCTCGGCCGCGGCGTGCTGGTCCTGCTGCTGTCGCTGCCGCCGCTGGTCGCCCTGGTCTGCGTGCTCTCGCTGGCCTGGGCCGCGCAGGACCGGGGCGACTGGAAGCTGGCGCTGGTCATCGTGGCCGCCTTCGTGGTCGTCGGGCTGGCCCTGGCCCCGTTCCTCGAACTGCCGCTCGGCTGGCTGGACCGCTCCTACGAGCGCGGCAGCCGCGTGCACGAACTGTGGGTGCAGCACCGCGGGCGGGAGGTGATGCTGCTACGCACCCCCGACGTGCTCCGGTTCGGGCAGATCTACCGGGCCGTGCAACGCGCGATCGAGCAGCAGGGCGAGCGCCGGCCGTGACGGCGTGCGCCGCCCGGCGGTCCTGGCCGGGGCAACGCACACTGGGGGGCATGGCATTTCCCCTCCCCCGGCCCGGCGCCGTCGTCGGCCTCACCCGTTCCGCCCTGGACCAGGCGCTCGGCTCGGCCGCCGCGTTCGCCGCCGTGCCGGCCCGCGCCTTCGCCGTGCTCGACGAGGTGGAGGCGCTGCTGCGCCGGATCAACGGGGTGGTCGACCGGATCGAGGGCACCCTCGACCGCACCGATCGGGTGCTCACCGACGCCGAGGCGGCGGTCCGCGAGGTGGGTGTGATCAGCGCCGCCGCCACCGAGGCGATCACCACGGCCACCGAGGTTGCCACGGCCGCCGCCGTGGTGGTCGGCGAGGCCGAGCGGGTCTCCGCCGCCGCCGGGATGGTGGTCGCCGAGGCCGAGGCGGTGGCCGCGCGAGCCGCCGGCACCGTGGTCGCGGCCGAACAGGCGGCCGGCACCGCGACCGAACTGCTGGCGGCGTACGAGCCGGCGCTGCGCCGGGCCGCGCCGATGGCGACCCGGTTCGTCGAGCAGCTCAGCCCGGAGGAGGTGACCGCCGCGATCCGGCTGGTCGACGAGCTGCCCAAGCTCAAGGAGCACCTGACCTCGGACGTGCTGCCGATCCTGGCCACCCTGGACCGGGTCGGCCCGGACCTGCACGACCTGCTCGCCGTCACCCGGGACCTCAAGCTGGCCGTGGCCGGCATCCCTGGCCTCGGCATGCTCCGTCGCCGCGGCGAACGCCGCGCCGACGAGCCGGCCGACTGACCCGGCCGGTCAGCAGTCGCAGACCACGGCGGCGCGCGGGGCGGTCAGCTCGTCCGCCCGGCGGCGGACCGTCCCCTCCGGGGTGACCACCGGCAGGCCCTCCCGGACCCAGTACTCGAAGCCGCCGATCATCTCCTTCACCGGCCAGCCCAGCCGGGCGAACTCCAGGGCGGCCCGGGTCGCCCCGTTGCAGCCCGGCCCCCAGCAGTACGTCACGACGGTCGACCCGGCCGGCACCACCTCGGCCGCCCTTGCGGGGACGTCGGCGGTGGGCAGGTGCACGGCACCGGGCAGGTGCCCCTGCCGCCACGCCGCGTCGCCCCGGGAGTCGACCACGACCAGCCCCGGCGTCTTCGCCTCCAGCGCGGCGTACACGTCGCTGACGTCGGTCTCGAAGCTGAGTCGGGCGCGGAAGTGGGCAGCGGCGGTCGCCGGGTCCGCCGGCGGTACGGAAAAGGTCATGCCCCGATCCTGCGTGCCGGCCGGCCGGCCGAGGGAGTGGCGTGATCGCCGGCCTTCGCTAACATCCCGCCATGGCTCCCGTCGATCGCACCGTGGCGGTGCTCGCGTACCCCGGAATGTCAGTGTTCGAGACCGGCATCGCGACCGAGGTGTTCGGGCTGCCCCGGCCCGAGCTGGAGGTCGACTGGTACCGGCTCACCGTCTGCGCGGAGCGCCCCGGACCGGTGCCGGTGGTCGGCGGCGCCTCCCTGCACACCCCGTACGGGCTGGAGACTCTGGTCGAGTCCGGCACGGTGATCCTGCCCGGGGTGCCCGACGTGACCGTCGACCCGTCCCCGGAGCTGGTGGCCGCGCTACGCCGGGCGCACCGCCGGGGCGCCCGGCTGATGTCGATCTGCTCCGGCGCGTTCGCGCTGGCCGGCGCGGGCCTGCTCGACGGCCGGCGGGCCACCACCCACTGGCGGTACGCGGACCTGCTGGCCCGCCGCCACCCGGCGGTCACCGTCGACCCCGACGTGCTCTACCTCGACGACGGCGACCTCCTCACCAGCGCCGGCAGCGCCGCCGGCCTGGACCTCTGCGTGCACGTGGTCCGCCGCGACTTCGGCGCGGCGGTCGCCAACGCGGTCGCCCGCCGGCTGGTGATCCCGCCGCACCGCGACGGCGGGCAGGCGCAGTTCATCGAGGCGCCGGTGAGCGTCGACCCGGACGACGACCGGATCGCCGCCAGCATGGCCTGGGCGGTGCGGCACCTGGCCGAGCCGCTGACGGTGGCGGCGCTGGCCCGCCACGCCCACATGTCGGCCCGCAGCTACCTGCGGCACTTCGCCCGGGCCACCGGCGCCAGCCCGATCCGCTGGCTGATCGACCAGCGGGTCCGGGCCAGCCTGGCCCTGCTGGAGACGACCGACGCGCCGGTGGCGGAGATCGCCGCCGCGGTGGGCTTCGACAGCCCGGTCACCTACCGGCACCATTTCGGCCGGACGATGCGGAACTCGCCGTCGGCGTACCGGCGGGCGTTCCGGGCCGGCGCGGCCTGACCGGTCAGGCCGGCGCGGTGTACAGCTCGTCGATCTCGACCCGGCGCGGCAGCGCCACCGAGGCGCCGAGCCGGCGTACGCAGGCCGCCCCGGCCGCCGCCGCCCAGTGCACCGCGTCGACCAGGTCGCGCCCCTCACCCCAGGCCACTGCGAGGGCGGCGGTGAAGGCGTCACCGGCGGCGGTGGAGTCGACCACGTCGACCTTCACCGCCGGGACGTGGACCACCGTGCCGTCCCGGTCGACGTACCAGGCGCCGTCGCCGCCGAGGGTGAGCACCGCCCGGGGCACCAGCTCCAGCAGGGCGGCCGGCTCGTCCCGGCCCCGCCCGGTCAGCGCCTGCGCCTCGGTCTCGTTGACCACCAGCAGGTCCACCGCGGCGAGCAGCTCCGCCGGCACCGACCGGGCGGGCGCCGCGTTGAGCACCACCCGGGTGCCGGCCGCGCGGGCCGCGACCGCCGCCTCGGTCACCGTCTCGACCGGCACCTCGAGCTGCGCGACCAGCACGTCTGCCTCGCGTACGGCGTGCAGCTCGCCCTCGGTGAGGCCGGTGAACGCGCCGTTGGCGCCCGGCGTCACCAGGATGGCGTTCTCCCCCGCCGCGCCGACCATGACCAGGGCGACACCGGAGGCGCCGTAGACCACGCGGAGCTGATCGGCGTCCACGCCGGCGGCGGTGATCCGGGCCTTGAGGGTGACCCCGAAGGCGTCCGAGCCGATCGCGCCGAGGAAGACGCAGGACGCGCCCGCGCGGACCGCGGCGACGGCCTGGTTGGCGCCCTTGCCGCCGGGCAGCATGACGAAGTCGCTGCCGAGCACGGTCTCCCCGGGGCGGGGCAGCGCGGCGGCGGTGCCGACCAGGTCCATGTTGGCGCTGCCCACCACGGCGACCCGGGTCTGCTGCACGGTGGTCCTTCCGTCGGTCAGGCGGCCCGGGCGGTCCAGCGCTCGCCGGAGCGCTCGACGACCAGCGGCAGGCCGAAGGTCTTCGACAGGTTGTCGGCGGTGAGCGTGTCGGCGAGCAGGCCCTGCGCCACCACGCCGCCCTCGCGCAGCAGCAGCGCGTGGGTGAAGCCGGGCGGGATCTCCTCGACGTGGTGGGTCACCAGCACCAGGGCCGGGGCGTCCGGGTCGTACGCCAGCTCGGCCAGCCGGGCGACCAGGTCCTCGCGCCCGCCCAGGTCGAGCCCGGCGGCCGGCTCGTCGAGGAGCAGCAGCTCGGGGTCGGTCATCAGGGCGCGGGCGATCTGCACCCGCTTGCGCTCCCCCTCCGACAGCGTGCCGTAGGCCCGCTCGGCGAGGTGACCGATGCCGAGCTGGCCGAGCAGCGCGCGGGCGCGGGCCTCGTCGGTGCGGTCGTAGTTCTCCCGCCAGCGACCCACCACCGACCAGGCGGCGGTGACCACGACGTCGGCCACCCGCTCGTCGACGGGGATCCGCTCGGCCAGCGTGGCGGTGGAGAGACCGATGCGCATGCGCAGCTCGTTGACGTCGGTGCGGCCGATCCGTTCGCCGAGGACGTGCGCGGTGCCGGTGGTCGGGTGCAGCCGGCCGGCGGCCAGGTTGAGCAGGGTGGTCTTGCCGGCGCCGTTCGGACCCAGCACCACCCAGCGTTCGTCCAGTTCGACCCGCCAGTCCACGTCGTGCACCAGCGCGGTGCCGGAGCGCTTGACGCCGACCCCGTCGAGGCTGACCACCAGATCCGCGTCCACGGTCGAGGGGGCGGCGGGGGCGCCGGTGGCGCCGGGGATCAGGTCACCAGTCACCGGTCCATCCAACCACGCAGCAAGCGTGCTGCCCCCCACGGGCGGCGTCGCGGCCATAGGGTGAGGCGCCGTGTCGTTGGTCACTTCACCGGAAGGACGCTTCATGCCCGACCGCCGCCAGGAGCCGCGCGGATGAGCGCGGTGATCGAGATCGCAGGTCTCCGAAAGACGTTCCACACCCTGCGCCAGGGGCGCCGGGTCGCCGTCGACGGCTTCGACCTGCTGGTCGAGGCCGGGCAGGTGCACGGTTTCCTCGGGCCGAACGGCTCGGGCAAGACCACCACCCTGCGTGCCCTGCTCGGGCTGGTCCGGGCCGACGAGGGGCGGATGAGCATGCTCGGGGCCAGCTCGCCCGAGCGACTGCCCCACGTCGCGGGGCGGGTCGGCGCGATCGTGGAGAGCCCGCAGTTCTTCGGCAACTTCACCGCCCGCAAGACGCTGCGGCTGCTGGCCCTGGCCGGGGGCGTGCCCACCAGCCGGGTCGACGAGGTGCTGGAGCAGGTCGGCCTGCGGGACCGGGGCGACGAGCGGGTCAAGGGCTACTCGCTGGGTATGAAGCAGCGGCTGGCCGTGGCGTCGGCGCTGCTGAAGAACCCGGAGCTGCTGATCCTCGACGAGCCGGCCAACGGGCTGGACCCGGCCGGCATCCGGGAGATGCGCGACCTGATGCGCTCGCTCTCCGCGGCCGGGGTGACCGTACTGCTCTCCAGCCACATCCTGGCCGAGATCCAGCTGATCTGCGACCACGTGACGATCATCAGCCGGGGCCGGCGGGTGGCGCACGGCCGGGTGGACGAGGTGCTGGCCGGCTTCGACCAGCATGAGTGGCGGATCCGGGTGGCCGAGCCGGACCGCGCCGTGGAGCTGCTGGGCCGGGCCGGGTTGTCGGTCACCGCCCACCCCGACCACCTGGTGGCAGCCGGGGTCGACGACCCGGAGCTGATCAGCCGGACCCTCGGCGAGCAGGGCCTCTGGGTACGCGAGCTGGTGCCGCTCCGGCCGGACCTGGAGAGCGTGTTCCTGGAGCTGACCGGCGACACCCCGCACCCGGCGGTGCCCCGCCAGGTCGACGGCCCGCGGGACGACATGGTGATCGACCTCGACGCGCGCGAGAATCGGGAGGTGGACGCGTGAACCTCGTCCGTGCCGAGCTGGAGCGGCTGACCGCCCGCCGCTTCGTGCAGTTGATGGTGGTGCTGCTGCTCGTCGCCTTCGTGGTGACCGCGGCGACCACGCTGACCGGCTCACACGCGCCCAGTGGGGACGAGCTGACCCGGGCCCAGGCGCAGGCGGCCGCGGAGGTGCGCAACCTGGAGGCGGCGCACGACCGCTGCCTGCGGATCAAGGCGGGCACGGCCACCCCGGAGGAGCACGACTACGTCCCCCGGGACTGCGCCGAGGTGGACCCGGCCCTGATGGAGCGGCTCCCCAACACGGCGGACTACCTGACCGGGGTGTTCGTCTTCGCCAACGAGGCCCAGCCACTGCTCTACTTCCTCATCGCGTTCCTGGTGCTCTTCGGGTTCCTGGTCGGGGCGTCCTACATCGGGGCCGACCTGAACTCGGGCGGGGTGGTCAACCTGCTGCTGTGGCGGCCGAGCCGCTGGGCGGTGCTCGGCGCCAAGCTCGGCACGTTGCTCGGCGCGCTGCTCGCGCTCTCCGCGGTGGCCTCGGCGGCGTACGTGGGTAGTTTCTTGCTGATCGCGCAGGTAGCGGGCCACCCCGGGCGGCTGACCGGGGAGTTCTGGGGCACGCTCGGCGCCACGTACGGGCGGGGGCTGGGGTTGGTCCTGTTCGCCGGGGCGCTCGGCTTCGCCATCGCCACGCTGGGCCGGCACACCTCGGCGGCGCTCGGCACGGTGGCCGCGTACCTGGTGGTGTGGGAGCTGGGTGCACGGCTGGTGTTCGACATCCTCAACGCGGCCCGGCCGGAGCTGTGGATGCTCTCCAGCTACCTGGTCGCCTGGGTCTCCGGCGAGGTCAGGTTCTGGGATGGCTACGCCTGCGACGGCGGCAGCGCCGGCTTCTGCGACGGCTCCTACACGGTGGGCTGGGGGACGGGGCTGGCGGTGCTGCTCGCGCTGACCGGAGCGCTGGTCGCGGCCGCGTTCACCGCGTTCCGCCGTCGCGACCTGATCTGACGCGGCCGGTGCGGCCCCCGCACGCCGGGGGCCGCACCGTCAACTCCTTGCAGAGATCCTCGGCCTCGTGAAGAATTCCTTCACATGGTGGGGTGGGCGACGACCGGGGCGCGGTCAGCCGACCGTGGAGCCGAACACCTCGTCCCGCACCGCATCCAGCGCGGTCCGCAGCGCGCCGCGCAGGATCGGCTCCTCGGTGAGCCCGGTGGCGACCACCCGCGGCCGGACGAGCGTGATCGCGGCGACCTCGTGCTGCACCCGCTCGGCCAGCGCCGCCCCGCCGGCCCGCCCCACCTCGCCGGCGAGCACCACCAGCGGCGGGTCGAGCACCACGCAGGTGCTGGCCACCCCGAGGGCGAGCCGGCGGGCCAACTCGTCCAGCAGCGGGCCGCCGGCCGCTCCGGCGGCGACCGCGGCCCGCACGGCGTCCGCGGCGCTGTCCGCGGCGAAGCCGTGCTCGGCGGCCACCGCGCGGACCGCGTCGGCGCCCGCGAGCTGCTGGAACGCCGGCTTGGCCCGCTTCGAGACGTCCCGCGGGATCGGTACGCCGGGCACCGGCAGGTAGCCGATCTCGCCGGCCGCGCCGCTGCTGCCGTGGTGCAGCCGCCCGCCGAGCATGATCGCCAGACCGACGCCGGCGTCCACCCAGACGAGCACGAAGTCCGCCGTCCCCTGCGCCGCGCCGGACTGGGCCTCGGCGACCGCCGCCAGGTTGACGTCGTTCTCGAAGACCACCGGGATGCGCAGGTCCTCGCGGAGCGCGGCGAGCAGGCCGCTGTGCCAGCGCGGCAGGTTGAACGCGAACGTGATGTCCCCGGTGCCCGGGTCCACCAGGCCGGGGGTGCCCAGCACGACCCGGCGCACGCTGGACAGCTGCGCACCCGCGCTGCTCGCCGCCTGGACCACGGCGTTGTGCACCACGCCCACCGGGTCGTCGGTGTCCTTCGTGGACTGCTCCACCCGGCCGACCACCACGCCGGTGATGTCGGCGCAGGCCGCCACCACCCGCTCCGCGCCGACGTCCACGCCGACCACGAACGCGCTGCCGGGGCGGACGGCGTAGAGCTGGGCGTTCGGGCCCCGCCCGCCGGCCTGCTCGCCGACCCGGGTGACCAGGCCGCGCTCCTCCAGCCGCTCGACCAGCTGGGACGCGGTGACCTTGGAGAGCCCGGTCAGCTCGCCGATCCGGGCCCGGGTGAGCGGCCCGCGTTCGAGGAGCAGCTCCAGCGCCGCGCGGTCGTTCAGCGCCCGTAACAGGCGGGGGGTGCCGGGCAGCCGGGTCGCACTCATACCACGTCCTCTATTTTCAGTAAAGTTTGCTAATCATAAAACGCCTGCAGAGGGGTGCCCGCTAGCGTATCGGCCACCCCCATCCGGAGTCGTCGGACGACCCGGCAGGGAAAGGGGAGACTCGTGGGATCGGATCCAGGACTTCGGCGGCTCGCGCTGGGCACGCTGCTGGCCGCGTACCCGGGCCCGGTCCCGCCGGACTGGGCGGTGGACCTGCTCGGCGAGGGGCTCGCCGGGCACACCCTGTTCGGCACCAACATCCACGACCCGGCCCAGGTGGCTGCGGCCACCGCCGCGCTGCGCGCCGGCCGCCCGGACGTGATCATCGCGATCGACGAGGAGGGCGGTGACGTCACCCGGCTGGCCCACGCCACCGGCAGTCCGTACCCGGGCAACGCGGCGCTCGGCGCGGTCGACGACCTGACGCTGACCCGCCAGGTGTACGCGTCGATCGGCGCGGAGCTGGCCGCCCTCGGCATCACCGTCGACCTGGCCCCCACGGTCGACGTGAACACCGCCGACGAGAACCCGGTGATCGGCACCCGCTCGTTCGGCGCCGATCCGGTCCGGGTGGCCGCCCACTCGGCCGCCGCGGTCGCCGGCCTCCAGTCCGCCGGAGTGGTCGCCTGCGCCAAGCACTTCCCCGGCCACGGCGCCACCATCGCCGACTCGCACCACGAGCTGCCCACCGTCGACGTGCCCCCGGCGGTGCTGCGCGAGCGGGACCTGCCGCCGTTCGCCGCCGTGGTCGACGCCGGGGTACGCGCGATCATGACCGCGCACATCCGGGTCCCGGCGCTGACCGGCGACGGTCCGGCCACGTTCAGCCGGGCGGTCCTGGTCGACCTGCTGCGGCAGGAGTACGGCTTCACCGGCACGGTCATCACCGACGCGTTGGAGATGAAGGGCGCCGCGCTGGCCGCCGGTGGGGTGGGGCCGGCCGCGGTACGCGCCCTCGCCGCCGGTGCGGACCTGCTCTGCATCGGCGCCAAGGTGGACGCCGAGCTGGTGGAACACGTGGTCGAGGAGATCGTCGGCGCGGTCGAGGACGGTCGGCTGGACCGGGCCCGGGTCGAGGAGGCCACCGGCCGGGCCGCCGAGCTGGCCGCCTGGACCGGCGCCGCCGGCACGCCGACCCCCGCCACCGACGGCCTCGGCTACGCCGCCGCGCTCCGCGCGGTACGCGTCGAGGGCGACCTCAGCGGCCTCACCGCCCCGCTGGTGGTGCAGGTGCACGCCACCTCCACCATCGCCGAGGGGCGGGTGCCGTGGGGCCTGGGTCCGCACCTGGCCGGGGCCGAGGAGGTCCGGGCGGTCGCCGGGGAGACCACGCCGGAGGAGCTGCGCCGGCGCGCCGGGGACCGGCCGATCGTGCTGGTCGGCCGCCACCTGCACCGGCTGCCCGGAGCGCGCGAGCTGGTGGAGGCGCTGGCCGCCGCGCACCCGGTGACCGTGGTGGAGATGGGCTGGCCGGCTGAGTGGCGCCCGACCGGTGCCCGCGCCTTCGTCACCACCTACGGCGCCAGCCACGCCAACGGCCGGGCGGCGGCGGTGGTGCTCGGCCTGACCGGCTGAACCGGCCCGCTCCGGCGCGCCACCCCGCTCTTGAACGCGTTCAAAACTTGTCGTACGCTCAGTCCAACCTGGATTTGAACGCGTTCAAGAAGGGCGACGAGATGGACGTGAAGGTCTGGATGTACCTGGCGTACCTGGCGGTCAGCATCGGTCTGACCGTCTGGGTGGCCCGGACGCTGTCCCGCAACGGATTGGTGTTCCTGGAGGAGGTCTTCGCCGACAACCGGCTGGCCAACGCCGTCAACAGCCTGCTAGTGGTCGGCTTCTACCTGCTCAACCTCGGCTACGTGACGGTGGCCATGAAGGAGTCCGACCCGGTGGCCACCACCAGCCAGGCGCTGGAGGAACTCTCCATGAAGATCGGCCTGGTGCTGCTGGTCCTCGGCGCGCTGCACTTCTTCAACGTCTTCGCGCTCGGCCGGTACCGGCGTGGGCGGCTCCGCCAGCAGGCGGCCGGCCACCCGCCGCTCGCCCCGGTCGGCTACCTGCCCGCCCAGCCTGGCACCCGGCTGGTCAGCCCGCCGCCGGCCGGCCCGATGCCGGGCGGGCCTCACCCGACCGGCCCCGTTCCTTCGGCGGGGCCGGCGCCCGGAGGTCCGATGCCGCCCGCCCCGCCGCGATGACCGTCGCACCGGGCGGGCACCCGACGGATCCCACCGGACACGGGGCCGGTGGGATCCGCGGGTTCACCGTCCTCTACGACGCGCACTGCCCGCTGTGCCGGGCCGCCCGGCGGTGGCTGGCGTCGCGGGCCCAGCTCGTACCCCTGGAATTCGTGCTGGCCGGCTCGGCGGAGGCCCGGCGGCGCTTCCCCGGGCTCGACCACGACGCCACGCTGCGGGACCTGACCGTCGTCGCCGACACCGGCGCGGTCTACGCCGGCGACGGCGCGTGGTTCGCCTGCCTGTGGGCGCTGGCCGACCACCGGGCGGCCGCCGAACGGCTGGCCCGTCCGCACCTGCTGCCGCTGGCCCGGCGGATCGTGGCGACCGCCTCCTCGGTACGCGAACTGGTCCGCGAGCCCTGGCCGGACCCGGGATACGGTGACGACGATGACCGAGCAGACTGCGCCGACGAGCGATGCGGATGGCCCGTCCACCGGGGCGACCACCCGGGGTGAACAGACCCGGCAGTTGATCCTGGACACCGCGATGCGGCTGTTCCGCGAGCGGGGGTACACGCGCACCACGATGCGCGCCATCGCCCAGGAGGCCGGCGTGGCGGTGGGCAACGCCTACTACTACTTCGGGTCCAAGGAACACCTCATCCAGGGGTTCTACGCCGACACCCAGCACGAGCAGCGGGCCGCTGCCGCACCGTTGCTAGACCGGGAGCGGGACTTCGCCGCCCGGCTGGCCGGGGTGCTGCACGCGGGCGTGGACGTGCTGACGCCGTACCACTCGTTCGCCGCCACCTTCTTCAAGACGGCGGCCGAGCCAACCTCGCCGCTCAGCCCGTTCTCCGCCGAGTCGTCCGGGCCGCGGGAGGCGTCGGTCGCGCTCTTCCGCGAGGTCGTGGAGGGTTCTGACGCGCGGCTGGACGCCGAACTGCGGCCGGCGCTGCCGGAGTTGCTCTGGCTCGCGTACATGGGCGTGGTGCTCTATTGGGTGCACGACCGCTCGCCGGAGCAGGTCAAGACCCGCCAGCTGATCGACGGCGTGGTGCCGCTGGTCGATCGGCTGGTGGGGTTGTCCCGGCTGCGGGTGCTGCGGCCGGTGACCCGTCAGGCGCTCGCCCTCATCCACACGCTGCGTCACTGAGCCCGCCCGGCACCCCTTGCTCGCCACCGACTCGACACTTAGCGTTACCAGGGACGGGACCCGGGAGGAGGGGCTGCGGACCGTGGATCCGGCCCGGGATCCACGGTCCGCACCCATACCGCGTCAGCGCGGGAAGACCCCGTACGACGTCCAGCCCCGGTCCGGGAACCCGGCCGCCTCGGCCACCCGCGCCGAGGCGGCGTTGTCGAAGTCGTGCAGGTAGGTGGGGACGGCCCCCTCGTCGAGCACCCGGCGCGCCGCCTGCGCGACCACCCGCCGGGCCAGGCCGCGGCCCCGGGCGCCGGGAACCGTGCCGACCGCCAGCTCGTGCCCGTACGCGTCGTGCCGCTTGATGCCCGCGCCGGCCAGGTACCGGCCGTCGGCGTCCCGGACCACCAGCACCTCCCGGTCGAACAGGCGCAACCAGTGCGGCAGCCCGGGCGCGGTCGGCGGGATCCACTCGCCGACGTCGGGCAGCGGCGCCGGGGCGGTGCTCCACCGGAACAGCCCGGCATGGGTGGTGAACTCCGGCGACCCGACCGCCGCCGGCAGGGCGGGCAGCAGCTCCTCAACCGGGCGCCCACGGACCAGGGCCCGCACCGCGGCCGCCCGGTCCGGTGACACCGACAGGATCGCACAGCCGGGCGCGGCGACGGCGAGGGCCGGGCGCAGCCGGCCGTCCCAGGCCGGCCGGACCCGGCGGTACGAGCGAACCACGTGCAGCCCGGGACCGGCCGGCCACTGTCCCAGCCAGGTCGCCAGGTGCAGGAACAACCGCCGGTCGAGCACCGCGGCCCCACCTCCTCACCCGCCGGGCCGTCGGCCCACGCCCTGCCGTGATCACGGTACGCCCGGCCGGGCCGCCCGGCCCGGCGGTTCCTCCCGGGCGGCCGGCGCTCGCCAGCACCCGTAAGAACCTGGCAATAGATCAACTACCCCACCCGTCGATACGCTGGGCCGCACGACGGGAGGAACGCGGTGACGCAACGGGTGCTGGTGGTCGACGACGACCGGACGGTCGCCGACGTGGTCTGCCGCTACCTGGAGCACGCCGGCTACGAGGTCGACCACGTCGGGGACGGGGCGGCCGCGCTGACCGCCGTGGCCCGGCGACCGCCGCACCTGGTGGTGCTGGACCTGATGCTGCCGGTGCTGGACGGGTTGGAGGTCTGTCGCCGGCTGCGGGAGCGTCCGGACGGCGTACCCATCGTCATGCTGACCGCGCGGGGCGACGAGGCCGACCGGGTCCTCGGCCTGCAGCTCGGCGCGGACGACTACCTGGGCAAGCCGTTCTCCCCTCGGGAGCTGGTACTGCGGGTCCGCTCGGTGCTCCGCCGGGCCGGCGGCGAGCCGCCCGCCGCACCTCCGGCGGTGCTCTCCGACGACGGCCTGGAGGTGGAGACCGGGCCCCGGGTGGCCCGGCTGCACGGCCGGGAGCTGACCCTGACCCTGCGCGAGTTCGACCTGCTGGCGCACCTGATGCGGCACCCGTCGCGGGCATTTCGCCGGGCCGAGCTGCTGGAACGGGTGTGGGGGTGGAGCTTCGGCGACCAGTCGACGGTGACCGTCCACGTCCGACGGCTGCGGGAGAAGATCGAGGCCGACCCGGCGACCCCCCGGCGGATCGTCACCGTCTGGGGCGTCGGCTACCGCTACGAGCCGGCCGATGCGTGACCTGGCGCTGATCTTCGGGGCGGCGCTGCTCGCCGCGCTCGGTGTCGGCCTGGCCGGCGCGGTCGCCCTGCGGCTGCTGCGCGGCCGGTCGATCACCGTGCACATCTTCGTGCTGCTGACCATGACGGTGGCCGCGGTGGTGGCCGGGGTGGCGGTGGTCGCCGAGGCGATGTTCCTCTCCCCGCACGACCTGGAGGTCGTACTGATCACGGTGTCCGCCGCCGCCGCGGTGAGCCTCGCGGTCGGCCTGCTCTTCGGCCGCCGGCTGGCCGCCGCGGCGGTCTGGGCCGATCAGGCGCGGGAGCGGGAACGCCGGGTCGAGAAGGGTCGCCGGGACCTGGTCGCCTGGGTCTCGCACGATCTGCGCACTCCCCTCGCCGGGCTGCGCGCGATGGCCGAGGCACTGGAGGACGGGGTGGTCCGCGACCCGGAGACGGTGGACGAGTACCACCGCCGGATCCGGATGGAGACCGACCGGATGACCCGGCTGGTCGACGACCTGTTCGAGCTGTCCCGGATCAACGCGGGCGCGCTGCGGTTGTCGCTGTCCGCGGTGCCGCTGGGCGACGTGGTGTCGGACGCCCTGGCCAGCACCGCGCCGCTGGCCGCCGCGCGTCGGATCCGGCTGGTCGCCGCCGAGTCGGGCTGGCCGACGGTGACCGCGAGCGAGCCGGAACTGGCCCGGGTGGTGGGCAACCTGCTGCTCAACGCGATCCGCTACACCCCCGACGACGGCACGGTACGGGTGGACGCCGGCCGCGACTCCGACACCGCGTGGCTGGCCGTGGCGGACACCTGCGGCGGCATCCCCGAGGCGGACCTGCCCCGGCTGTTCGACGTGGCGTTCCGGGGTGAACCGGCCCGGACTCCGCGCCCGGGCAACGGCGGCGGCGAGGGATCGGGCGGGTTGGGCCTGGCGATCGTGCGCGGGCTGATTGAGGCGCACGGCGGGCGGGTAGACGTGCAGAACATCACCGACGGCTGCAAGTTCGTGGTCCGGCTACCGGCGGCGGGAACCTGACGCATCGATCGTGCGTCATATCCATTTCCATACATGTACAACTTTCTCTGGGACGGTAATGGTCATGCCGAATCAGCCGAATGACCGGTACCAGCAGGACACCGAGAGCGTCTGGCCGGCCGCCGACGACCCCGGGCGGTTCCCGGCGCAGTCCCGGTACCGGGAGGCCCGGGCCGGCGGGCCGCTCTCCTGGGCCGAGCTGAACGCGCTGCCGGCCGGCACCGCCACCCGAGACGGCCTCAACACCCGCTGATCCGCAACCGGAGGAAAGCGACGACACACCCTGGCGCTCCACCCCGGGTCTTCGCACATGTGTCGGGTAGCGTCCTGTGGTCCGAAATCCCGGCCTACGACAGGAGATGCTCCGCGCATGGGCAAGAAGACGATCCACGTCTCCGACTTCAGCGGCCAGGTGCTGCGCCCCGACGACGAGGTGGTCAGGGTCGTCGTGCTGGAGCACCCTGACCTGGTCGCCGGGCCCGTGCAGCTGGACGCCACCCCGCTCGAGGTGGAGAGCATCGACGACGCGGCGCTGGACGTGGCGGTGGTGGAGATCCACGACCGGCACGGCGGCGGCGAGCCGCGCCGGGTGGTGCTGACCGCCAGCGAGTTCGACGCCATGGCCACCGACGTGCCGATGGCGCAGCTGCTGCGGACCGCCGAACGGGTCAAACCGCCGAAGGCACGGCGAAGCGCGGAGAAGGTCGACTACGGCACCATCGAGCACGCCGGCAAGCCGCACCGTGGCCGGGTCACCGAGGAGGAGGCCCGGCTGGTGCGCGAGCGCCTCGACGAGGTCAACAAGCGGCTGGCCGACGCCGGCCTGCGCCAGGTCGACCCGACCGACCCGGAGCACGCCGCCCGGTACGCCTTCGCCACCGCCGACTGACCGCCTCGCCCGGCCCGGGCACGCGGCCCGTGACGCGTGCCCGGGCCGGTCAGGCCTTCTTCCGGGCGATCTCGGCGAGCGCGCCGCTCACCGCGGCCTCCATGGCGTCCTTGTCCAACCCGAGGCCGGCGAGCGCCCCGTCGCCGCCCTCCTCCTCGAGCAGGGCGAGCAGGATGTGCTCGGTGCCGATGTAGTTGTGGCCGAGCCGCAGCGCCTCCCGGAAGGTGAGTTCCAGGGCCTTCTTGCCGCGCGCGTCGTAGGGGATCAGGTCCGGGAGCTGGTCCGCCCTCGCCGGCAGGGTGGCGGCGACCGCCTCCCGGAACCGCTCCAGGGAGATCCCGCGGGCCTCGATCAGCTTCGGGGCGAGCGCATCCGGATCGACGAGCAGGCCGAGGGCCAGGTGCCCGGGACCGATCTCGGCGTTGCCGGCGGCCCGCGCCTCCTCCTGGGAGGCCATCACCACGTTACGGGCCCGCGGGGTGAACCGGCCGAAGCCGGCGTTGGGGTCCAGCGCCGCCGCCGTCTCCGCCTTCGCGGCGGAGCGCTTCTGCGCGGCCTGCTTGCTGACGCCCATGCTGCGGCCGATCTCCGTCCACGAGGCACCGGAGCGGCGTGCCTGGTCGACGAAGTGGCCGATCAGGTGGTCGGCGACGTCGCCGAGGTGGTCGGCGACCAGGACGGCGTCGGCGAGCTGGTCGAGCGCGTCGGTGTGGGCCTTCTTGATGCCGTCGATCAGATCGTCGAGGCGTACCGGCTGGGTCATCTTCAGTGGCTCGGTCATGCGTCAACCATAAGTTGACGGGCGAATCGCGTCAACCATTGGTTGACGGACGTCGGGCGACGGCCACCGCCGGCCAGGACCGGGCGGCCACCGCGCGAGCGACCGTCGATCAGGGCTCCGACCAGGCGGTCTGGACGACCCGCATCCCATCGCTGCGCCGGACCAGGGTGCCCCGCCCGACCGGCATCGGCTGCGGTCGCAGGCCGCCCATGAGCGCCCCTTCCTCGCGGCTGCCCGACATCAGCAGGCCCGGGGACTCCAGCTCACGCAGGCGCTGGAGCACCGGCTCGTAGACCGCCCGCGCCGCCCCGCCGGCCCGGCGGGCGACGATCAGCCGCAGGCCGATGTCCCGGGCGTGCGGCAGCAGCTCGAGCAGGGCGCCGAGCGGGTTGCTGCCGCCGGAGGCGACCAGGTCGTAGTCGTCGACCAGAAGGTAGAGGTCCGGCCCCGTCCACCAGCTCCGGTCCCGCAACTGTTCGCGGGTCACGTCGGGGCCGGGGAGGCGGTCGGTCAGGGCGGCGCGGATCGAGCCGAGGCTCTCGCCGAACATCTGGTTGGACGACACGTAGTCGAGCAGGTGCTCACCCTCCACCGCGCCGAGCAGGCCACGCCGATAGTCGGCGACGACCAGCCGGGCCCGCGCCGGAGGGTACCGCTCGGCGATGCCCCGGGCGATCAGCCGCAGCAGGTTGGTCTTGCCGCACTCGGCGTCGCCGAAGACGATCAGGTGTGGCTCCTGGTCGAACCGCAGGTGGACCGGCGCGAACTCGGCCTCGTCCACCCCGATCGGCACTCCGGCGATGCCCGGCTCGCACATGTCGTGCAGTTCGCCGACCGTCAGCCGCCTCGGCAGCCGCCGCACGGGCGGTGCCGGCGGGCCCGGCCACTCCCCGGCCATCCGCTCCGCCAGCGCGGCGGTCGCCTCGGTCAGGTCGGTCACGTCGCGGTGGCCGTCGATGCGGGCCAGTGCGGCCAGGAAGTGCAGACGCCCGGTGGTCAGCCCGCGGCCGGGCGACGAGCGCGGCACGTTCGCCGCGGCCCGCCGGTCGAACTCCGACTCGAGCGGGTCGCCGAGCCGCAGCTCCAGCCGGGTGCCGAGCGCGTCGCGCAGGCCGAGCCGGATCTCGCTCCAGCGCAGCGCGGTGAGCACCACGTGCAGCCGGTGTCCCAGGCCACGCTGGGCGATCACGTTGACGGTCTCCGCCAGCTCCTCGTACTCCTCGCGCAGGGTGCCCCACCCGTCGACAACCAGGAAAACGTCGCCGAACCGGTCCTCATCGGACCGCCCGGTCATCCGGAGGGCGGACTGGTGCGAAGCCGCCTCCGCGTTCCCGCCGACGGAAGCCGCCTCCCGGGCGTCGAGCAGGGCCTTCACCTCGGCGACAGTCCGCCGGACCGCCTCGGTGTCCCGCCGGGCCGCCACCCCGGAGACGTGCGGCAGCCGCTCCAGGGCCTGCAGCCCCCCACCGCCGAGGTCGAGGCAGAAGAACTGCACCTCCCGTGGCGTGTGGGTCAGGGCCAGCGCGGACACGAGCGTACGCACCAGACTGCTCTTGCCGGTCAGCGGCGCGCCCACCACGGCGACGTTCCCGCCGCTGCCGTCCAGCTCCAGCACCAGCGGGTCGCGGCGCTGCTCGCGCGGCACGTCGACCAGGCCGACCGGTACGCGGAGCGCCACCGGCCGTTCGGCGACCGTCAGCCCCCGGCCCGGCTCCACCGACAGTGGCGGCAGGAGTTCGTCCAGGCTGGGCGGCTCCGCCAGCGGCGGCAGCCAGATCTGGTGCGCCGGACCGCCCCGGTGATCCAGCCGCTGCATCAGGAAGTCGAGCAGACTGTGGCCGACCAGCTCCGGTGCCCGGCCGCTCTCGCCCTCCCCCGCGCCGACCGGCCCGGAGACGTACGCGGCCCGGAACGCCGTCATCGTCCCGGCGGCCCGCAGGTACCCGTGCCCCGGCGCGGTGGGCAGGTGGTACGCGTCGGGCACGCCGAGCACCACCCGGCTCTCCGTCGCGGAGAAGGTGCGCAGCCCGATCCGGTACGACAGGTGGCTCTCCAGCCCGCGCAGCCGACCCTCCTCGAGCCGCTGGCTGGACAGGAGCAGGTGCACCCCGAGAGATCGGCCGACCCGGGCCACCTGCACGAAGACCTCGATGAACTCGGGTCGCGCCGTCAGCAGCTCGGAGAACTCGTCGCAGATCACCAGCAGGGTGGGCAGCGGGGGCAGCGGCTGGCCGGCCTCGCGGGCCCGCTCGTACTCCCAGCGGCTGGCGTAGTTGCCGGCGCGGCGCAGCAACTCCTGCCGGCGCACCAGTTCGCTGCTGAACGCGTCGGCCAGCCGGTCGATCAGGGACAGATCGTCGGCAAGATTGGTGATCAAGCCGCTCACGTGCGGCAGCCCGGCCAGCGGAGCGAAGGTGGCCCCGCCCTTGAAGTCGATGAGGACGAGGTTCAGCTCCGCCGAGGACTGTCGCGCGGCCAGGGCCACCGCGAGCGTACGCAGCAGCTCGCTCTTGCCCGATCCGGTCGCGCCGACCAGCAGGCCGTGCGGCCCCATGCCGCCCTGCGCCGCCTCCTTGAGGTCGAGCTCCACCTGCTCGCCGTCGGCATCGAGGCCCAGCGGCACCCGCAGGTAGTCCGGCCCCAACGGGGTGTGCTGTCCGGTGAACTCGCGCAGCTGCGTCCGTTCGGACAGGCCGAGGACGAGCAGCACCTCGTCCGGCGGCGCGGCCGGGCGCGACGGCTGGTCCCCCGGCGCCGCGCCCGTCGTGGCTGCCTCCCACGCCTCGGCGATCCGCGCCACCAGCGCCCCGCCGCCCTCCGGCACCGTCGCCTCGGCCTCCGCCTCCCCCTCCACCTCGCCCCCGGTCAGGTCGGGCAGGGCGATCCGGAAGGTACGCCGGCCGTGGATCGCCCAGCCCGGCATGTTGAGCGGCAGCCGGGCCGCCTGGTCTGGGTTGATCAACGACTCGTGCGGTTGCGACAGGCGGGTCTCGATGCGGGTCTGCGGCAACTCCTGCAGCTCGTGGGGGATCACCCGCCAGCTGCGCTCCACGATGACGACGTGGATGCCGTACCCGAGGCCCTTGTTGGCCAGGTCGATCACGCGGGGGGCGAAGTCCGGCTGCAGGGTGGCGAAGTCGTGCCAGCGGTCGACCACCAGGAAGACGTCCGGTCGCGGACCGGCCGGCAGGTTGGCACGGCGGGCCCGCAAACTGGCCGGCGATTCCAGGTTGAGCTGGCGGAAGAGCTGTTTACGGTCGAGGACGTCCTGCTCCAGGCGGTCGAGAAGCTTGCCCACCTCCCCCACCTCGTCGTCACCCACCACCGACCGCACGTGCGGCAGCGGCAGCATCGGACCGAGCCAGTTCCCACCAGACTCCAGGCAGTCGAACACCACCTCGGCCGCGGAGTGGGTGAGCGCCAGCCCGCCGATGATGCTGCGCAGCAGCGTGGTCTTTCCGGTGCCGGCCCGCCCGACCACCAGCAGGTGCCCCTCCGAGGAGGCCAGGTCCAGCCAGACCGAATCGCCGGCCGGCTGGTCGACCCGCTGCGCCCGGCCGACCGGCACCTTGAGCAGCCCCCGCCGACGCCAGTCGGTCGCGCAGAGCTTCACGTCGTCGGTCGGCTCCAACGGCCCGAGCAGGTCGCCCAGGCGGGGCTCCCGCTGGTCCCGGCGCCGCCGTTGCCGGAGGTGCCCCTCCCGGGAGAGGGCGATGTGGATGGCGTCGCTGGCACTGCCGAACTGGCACGGGGTCTGCGCCGAGCGCTTGGGCAGCTCCAGGTGGACGTACCGCCAGAGGTCGTCCGGGGTGATCCGGCCCTGGCCGGTCATGTCCGCCGCCCCGGTGCTCAGACCCTGGATGACGGTCTCGGTGAAGGCGGACCGGAGCCTCGGCTCGGTCTCCGACGCCGGTCGCCCGTCGTCGGCCCGCTCCACCGCGTTGGTGGCGGTGATGACGTACCGGCCGTACCCGGTCTTCAGCTCGCCGTCGATCGCCAGGTCGTCCGTGGTCTTCAGGCCGTGCCCCTCGAACGCACCGCCGTAGCAGCAGTCGAGCAGGATCACCGAGCTGGCGGCGTCCGACTCGTCGAGCAACTCGCGGATGAAGGACGCGGAGATGGCGGTCGACGAGAGGTGGTCCAGCTCGGTGTTGGCCACCGCCAGATGCAGCCGCCCCCGCTTGCTGCTTCGCACGCCGTGCCCGGAGAAGTACAGCAGGACCAGGTCCTCCGGGCCGGCCGCCCGGAGCATCGCCTCGACCGCCCGCTCGATGGAGCTCTTCGACTCGTTCTCCAGCAGCACGGTCTGGTCGAACGCGCCGACGTCCGCGTCGGCCAGCAGGCTCAACAGGTCCCGCGCCTCCTCGCGGGGCGCGTAGAGGTCGGCCAGCGACTCGTCGATGTACCGGTCGTTGGCGATCAGGAGCGCCCGCCGCTGTCCCACCGCTCAGCTCCTGACCGAGGTGCCCCCACCGTCGGGCGGCGAGGCGGGTAGCGCCGGGGCGGACGGCTCGTCGAGGAGCTGCGCCAACCGGTCCAGGACGGCCGGGTCGAGCCGGGTGTCCCCGGTGACCACGACCTCCCGGTCACCGTTGCGGATCCGGATCGAGCGCGCCTTCACCCGGTCGGCGTACGCCACGGCGACCTGGGCCAGCGCCCGCATGGTGCTGGCGGAGAAGAGGCCACCGACGACGAGCATCCCGAGTTCCCACGCCTGCGCCGACTTGCCCGGCCCGTCCGCTGGCGACTGGGCGTGCGCGACCCGCAGACCGCGTACCGCGCGCAGGTCGTCGGCGAGCCCGGCGGCGAGTCCGTCGACCCGTTCGGCGGGCAGTGCGGTCGACGGCTCGATCAGCAGGGACAGTTCGGACAAGACCCACCTCCGGCAGTGTGACTGTCTACATTCAACACCACCTGGTCGGCCGTGGGTGGTTGCGCTTTTGGGCCTGGGGCGAGGGTGACCGGCTCCGGGCGGTCAGGCTTGATCCCTGCGCCGGTCACCCTCGCCCCCAGCCCGTCGTGGTCGTCCGCCGCCCGCCCGTCACGGTTCTTTTTGGTACGCAACGGCCGCTGGCCGGCACCCCTGTCTTGGGGTGCCGGCCAGCGGCTTGTGTCTTGTGTCTTGTGTGTGGGTCAGTTGTTCCAGTGCTGGGCGACGAGGTCGGCGGCCTGCTGTTCCCACTGGGCGTAGGCGTCCGGGTAGGCCGACACCTGCACGGTCTGGGCGGCCTGGGTCAGCGGCATGTCCTGCCAGCCGTCGACCTGCTTCAACCCCTTCTCGAAGGCGAGGGTCGAGTACTCGGGGTTGGTGATCTGCTCCGGAGTGCCCCAACCGCTGGAGGGGCGCTGCTGGAACAGGCCCAGCGAGTCGTGGTCGTTGGCGTCGCCGAGGTGGCCCAGGTTCTCCAGCTTCGACTCCTGCAGGCTGGTGGCGATCGAGATGACCGCGGCCCGCTCCGGCAGACCGGCCTTCTTCGTGGCGGCGATGATCGCCTTCGCGTTGGCGACCTGCTCGTCGTTCAGAGCGATGTTCGACTGGGCGCCCTGCACACCGTGGGGGATCAGCTTGGCCTTGTCCACGCCCGGCTTGTCCGCCTGCACCGCGGCCGGCTTGCCGGCCACGGCCGGGGTGTCGGCGTGAGCGGCGATCGGACCGGCGAACACACCACCGGCAAACGCCAGACCAGCAACACCAAGCACGCTCTTACGCAGCATCGTGTTCACGGGAAGCTCCATTCGGGGGTCGGCGCACACACCGAAGGGGGTCGGCTCGTGCGCAAGCACCGTCAGGCGCTCAAAGAAGAAGGGGAAAGTCTTGGGGGTCCGGCGTGCGGGGCGGGGCCTCTTCGCGGCGCCGGGACCATGTGTAACGACCAGCGGGCCACCATCATTCCGGGGGCCCGCACCCCGCCAGGCAGGGTGGTCTTCCTCGGCCGTACACCGGGATTCAACGACCCCCACCCACCCGCCATTCCGCCATGAGGATGCCACAGGTCACACCCGGAAACCGGACACCCGGCCACAGACGGCACCGGCCGTGACGGACGTGCCGGCTCAAGATTCGGACAACTTCCCCGAAACTGTTGCCTCCGCGCCCGTGGAGGCCACACTTTCCCTGAAGTTGCGCCGACCGTGAACCGGACAGGCGGCGCATCCGCGCGGCGCGGGACCACGACGCGGGTGTGGCCCGCCGTGACCGGCGCAGGGACCAAGCCTGACCGCCCGGATCTGGACCGGAGGCCGGACATCCGGAACAGGGAACACGAACGAATCAGGCCCGGTCCCACCGAGGGCCGGGCCTATGATGGTGCGCCGCCAGGGACTCGAACCCCGAACCCGCGGATTAAGAGTCCGCTGCTCTGCCAGTTGAGCTAGCGGCGCTCGTCGGCAACGGGGAGAAACGTTAACACGCGCCCGACCGGGCGTTTCCCCGGGCCGCCCTGACCGGCGGCACCGGCCGCGGCGCTGCTGACCACGGCAAAGAGTGCGGTCAGCGGGCGGGTAGCCCGACAGCGGCCAGGGCGATCGCGAGTCGCGGCGTCATCGATCTGACGTACGTCGAGGTCAGGTGTGAGGTATCCCGGTAGACGAGCACGTTGCCGATCACCGGTGCGCAGGGTCCGACCGGGCAGATCGCGTCGAACAGGTCGATCATCGGTACGCCGGTGCCGGGAACAGCGGCCTTCTGGGTCTGGTATCCCCGGTCGGCGTCGTGTCGGCCCCGGTCGAAGGTGCAGGACGACAGGTGGCTTCGGTTCTGGTCGACGCACTTGTAGACGCTGAACCCGGGATCCGGGTTGTTGGCGACCACCATCACCTTCGTGCCGACCGCGGCGAGCGCCGTCCACGACCTGCGCATCCCGGCGACCATCGCGTCAGCCGACTGCACTCCGTTGGTGTCGAGGGCCGTCCCCGAGTACTGGGAGGTGACCACGTAGTCGGGACGGTCCGCGACCAGCTTCGTGAGCAGGGACCTGTTCCACTCCGTACACGACGGATACCGCTTCTTGGTGTCGATGACCAGGTGAACCGCCGACGAGAGCGGACAGTTCGACTTGATGTAGACGGTCAGCTTCCAGTGATTCCGCGCGGCCAGCGCCTGGAAGGCCGGCAACCACTGCTCGACCTTGGAGTCGCCGGCGAGCACGACCTCGGTGGTCGAATTCCGGTCCCCGTACGTGCACGACAACACCGTCGCGGACGACTGGTCCTGATGGCAGTTGTCCCGGTAGGTATCGGGCAGGTCTCGCTTCGCCTTCAAGGGGTCCGGAGTGATGAACGGGACCTGGTCCATCACCCGGCCCCTCGGATCGTTGAGGGGCTTCGCGGCGAGCACCGCCGCGCCCGGGGCCGGCCGCGCGGCGGCCGAGCCACCGCTCGCCGTCGAGAACAGGACGAGCAGCGCGAGACCGGCGCTGATGCCGACGAGGGTGAAGTTGGCGCCGAGGCTGAGGGCGAGCCGTGGCGAGCGAGAGACCGCCACCGAGTATCGCAGCGGGTTCTCCACCAGCCGGTACGTGATCCAGGCAGGGATGACCGAGGCGGCCGTGATCGCCAGGCCTCGGGTGACCGACAGGCCGTGCCAGTGCACGGTCGCGATCATCAGCAGCGGCCAGTGCCACAGGTAGAGCGAGTAGGACAGGTCGCCGACCCAGCGGAACGGCCGGGTGCCGAGCAGCGCGACCGGCCCGGCCCGACCGGCGCCCGCGCCCGCCGCGAGCACGGCCGCAGCGCCGAGCGTCGGCAGCGCCGCGGCGTAGCCCGGCCACGCCGTGCTCGAGGTGACGAACAGCCCGGCGGTCACCACGGCGGCGAGCCCGAGCCAGCCGATCACGACGCCGACGCCACGTGGCATCCGCGCCCATCTCGACCCGACAAGTGCGATGCCGGCACCGATCGCGAGTTCCCACATCCGGGTCGTGGACATGAAGAAGGCCTGTGCTGGGGAGGACTTCGTCTCGGAGATCGACCAGACGAACGACGGTAACGCGACGGCAAGCAGGCCGACCCACAGGATCGGCTTGACGTCCCGACGAAGCAGCCGGGCCGCGAGGATGGCCGCGAGGATCAGCAACGGCCAGACGATGTAGAACTGCTCCTCCACGGCGAGCGACCAGAAGTGCTGCACCGGCGAAGGCTGCGAGTCCTGCGCCAGGTAGTCGACCGCACGATCCGCCAGGCGCCAGTTCACGACGTACGTCGCCGCGCCGACAATGTCGCCGCCGATCTCCTGCCAGCTGATCCTCGGGACGAACCGCCACACGAGTCCCGTGGTCACCACGAGGACGACCGCCGCCGCCGGCAGGATCCGCTTCGCGCGGCGGGCGTAGAAGGCCGAGAGCGAGATGCGGCCGGTGCGCTCGATCTCCTTGACCAACTGTCCGGTGATCAGGAACCCGGAGATGACGAAGAAGACGTCCACGCCGACGAATCCGCCGGGCAGGAACGGCAGGCCGGCATGGTAGAGCAGGACCAGTCCGACGGCGACCGCACGCAGGCCGGCGACGTCTCCGCGGAACGAGTGACTGGTGGGCCGTTCCCGTGTCGCATGCCGCCAGCGCGACCTCGGCGCCGTACTGATTGGCGTGGACTGCTCGGGCTGCTCGACGCCAGGGGCCGAGCCGGAGTCGACAAGTGTCGGCTGCGCCAATGTCATGCGGGTCCTCTCGCGCCCTCGGTCCGGGCACCATAGCCGAAGCAGTCCCGGGACGGGGTGCGCGGGTGTCCGACCGAGACAGGCCAACTGGGGGCCACAGCGCTGACGATGGGTCGAGAAAGCGGTCAGGCCCGATCCACGAGGATCGGGCCTGAGGTGTTCCTGCTGGTGCGCCGCCAGGGACTCGAACCCCGAACCCGCGGATTAAGAGTCCGCTGCTCTGCCAGTTGAGCTAGCGGCGCTCGCTGGCAACGGGGAGAACAGTAGCACGGCCCTCGACCCGGGTTCCAATCCGATCCCCGGCTCCCCTCTTCGGCCGAGCTTTACGGACGGGACCTCTCAAAATGCCCATTTCTCTGGCCGAGGGGCCGGAGGTGACGGCGGGGATGCGGCACGATGTGCGCCAGGCATGCGAGAACGGGGTGGGGATGGGCAGGTTCGCGCGGGCCGGGGCGATGGTGGGCGCCCTGGTCCTCACAGCGTCGCTCACACTGACCGGCTGCGGCGACGACCAGAAGAAGCCGGCGTTCGTCGCCGGTGTGCAGGGCGAGCCGACGGCGACCGCGTCGGCGGGCACCACGGATGATCCGACGCAGCCGGCGCTGTCGCCGCTGCGGGTGAGCCCGGCGGACCGGTCGGCCGGCCGGCCGGTCAGCACCGAGATCAGCGCGCACATCCCCGGCGGCGGGAAGGTGTCGAAGGTCGTCCTCACCGCCGCGAACGGCAAGGCGGTCGAGGGTCGGATGCGCCGCGACGGCTCGTCCTGGGTGCCGTCGGCCCCGCTGAAGTACGCCACCCGCTACACCGCCACCGTGAGCGGGGCCGGCACGGACGGCCGGACCCACCAGGGCACCAGCACCTTCACCACGATGGCCAAGCCGAAGTCGATGATCGGCTCCGGCCTCTACCTGTTCACCGGCAAGACGTACGGCGTGGCGATGCCGGTGGTGGCCGAGTTCTCGCCGGGCATTCCGAAGAAGGACCGGGCCGCGGTGCAGAAGCGGATGTTCGTGCAGACCGACCCGCCGCAGCCGGGCGCCTGGCACTGGCTCTACAACGGCACGCAGGCCTACTACCGGGCGCCGGAGTACTGGCAGCCGGGCACCACCATCACGGTGCGGCTGGCCCTGGCCGGCATCCCGCTGAGCAACGGCCGCTACGGCAACGTCGACCGGAGCGCGACCGCGAAGATCGGCCGCTCCTTCGAGATGAAGGTCGACAACGCGACCAAGCAGATGACCGTGTACGAGAACGGCAGCCTCGTCCGCACCCTGCCGGTCAGTCTCGGCAAGAAGAGCACCCCCTCCTCCAGCGGCACCATGGTGGTGATGGAGAAGAAGGAGCAGACGGTCTTCGACACTCGGGACGAGCCGGACCCGGACAACCAGTACCTCGTGGAGATCGACTTCGCCCAGCGGTTGACCTGGGGTGGCGAGTACATCCACGCCGCGCCCTGGTCGGAGGGGGTGCAGGGGCGGCGCAACGTCTCGCACGGCTGCGTGAACGTCTCGATGGCCAACGGCCGATGGCTCTTCGGCCGGACCCTGGTCGGCGACCCGATCACCGTCCGGGGCACCGAGCGGAAACTGGTACCGGGGAACGGCTGGACGGCGTGGAACATGAGCTGGTCGGAGTTCGTCGCCGGCAGCGCTCTACCGGTGCCCGCGGGCGGCGCCGGACCGGCCTTCTGAGCCTGGCGGACCGTGCGCCCCGGGCGGCCTCGGGGCCGGTCCGCCCACGTCACGGCGGGCGGAGCAGAGACGTGCCCCCCGCAGAGCGCCGCAAGCTACCAGAATCGTTACATCGCGGGCGGCGTGTTTCGGTTCACTTCCTGCAACGGGTATTCGTACCCGTGCGTCTGTAGGGAACGATGGGACTGGGGACCACGACTGTGAGGGAATCATGCAAGCTAGCCAGGATGGGCTGATCCGGGCCGGCGCCGCCCGGCGCGGCGGGAGACGCCGGGTGTTGGCGGCCGCGGTGCTCGCCGCCGCGATGGCGCTGACCTCCGCCTGTACCAGCGGCGGCGACAAGGGGCCGAGCTGGCAGGGCGGCGGGGAGAGCGCCCCGAAGGCGGCGGCCACCATCAGCGAGCCCACGGCCGACGCCAAGGACGTGCCCGCCTCCACCGCCATCGCCTTCACCACGAAGGAGGCGAAGGAGACCACCGTCGAGCTCAAGGACTCCGCCGGCAAGGCCGTCGAGGGCCAGCTCGCGGAGGACGGGAAGAGCTGGCTCCCCGCGGGCGCCCTGGCGTACGGCGAGACGTACACCGCGACGGTGACGGCGACCGGCGACGACGGCAAGCCGGCGACGGCGACCAGCACCTTCACCACCATGGCCAAGCCCGCCAAGCAGGTCCGGATCAGCAGCTTCCTCGCCGACAACCAGGTCGTCGGGGTGGGCATGCCGCTGATCGTGAGGTTCAGCCGGGCCATCCCGGAGGACCACCGCGACGACATCCAGCGGCGGATGACGGTCACCGCCAAGCCGGCCCAGGAGGGCATCTGGCACTGGGCGAGCCCGACCGAGGTGCGCTATCGGCCGAAGGAGTTCTGGAAGGCCAACACCACGGTGACCTACCGGGTGCAGGCCGGCGGGCTCCCGCTCGGCGACGACTGGTACGGCCGCTCCGACCTGACCGTCGACATCAAGATCGGCCCGTCGTTCGTCATGACCGTCGAGAACCGCACCAAGAAGATGACGGTCACCAAGGACGGCCGGGTCATCAAGACCATCCTGGTGAGCCTCGGTAAGAAGACCACCCCGTCGTCCAGCGGCACCATGGTGGTGATCGAGAAACTCCGCAAGACGGTCTTCGACACCATGGAGGAACTGGGCCCGGAGGACGGCTACCGGACCAAAATCGACTTCGCCCAGCGGCTGACCTGGGGCGGCGAGTTCATCCACGCCGCACCCTGGTCGGAGGGCGTGCAGGGCAAGGTCAATGTCTCGCACGGCTGCGTGAACGTCTCGATGAAGGACGGCGCCTGGCTCTTCGCGAACACCCGGATCGGCGACCCGATCACGGTGAAGGGCACCGAGCGCAGGATCCAGGACGGCAACGGCTGGACCGACTGGAACATGAGCTGGGACGAGTACGTCAAGGGCAGTGCCCTGCCGTACGAGCCGCCGGCGCAACCGGGCGACGAGGCCAGCCCGGGCGCGACCGACGAGCCGAGCGTCGAGCCGACCCCCTGACCGGCGGTACCCGTCAGGAGTCCTCTCCCCGGAGAGGACTCCTCCCGTTTCGGCCCGGAAACGCCGGAAGCCCCCTCCCGAGGGAGGGGGCTTCCGTGACTGGGGTGACTGATGGGAATTGAACCCACGACAACCGGGACCACAACCCGGTGCTCTGCCAACTGAGCTACAGCCACCATGCTCTCCGCGCCGGTCTACCCGGCGGGGCGCGGACTAATAATAGCCACATCCCTGCCGGCCCCGTCCACCGGGTTCCGGCCCGCCGGCCGGTGGGGCTCAGAGCTGGGCGGCGATCGCCTTGGCGCTCTCCACGTCCGGGCCGGGCAGCGGGACGAAGATCGTCCGCCGGTAGTACTCCAGCTCCCGGATGCTCTCCCGGATGTCGGCGAGAGCCCGGTGGGCCAGCCCCTTCTGCGGCTGGCCGAAGTACACCCGGGGATACCAGCGGCGGCAGAGCTCCTTGATCGAGGAGACGTCGATCATGCGGTAGTGCAGATGCGCGTCGAGGCGCGGCATGTCTCGGGCGATGAAGCCGCGGTCGGTGGCGATCGAGTTGCCGCACAGCGGCGCGGTGCGCGGATCCTTGACGTGGTTGCTGACGTAGTCGAGCACCATGTCCTCGGCCTCGGCCAGGGTGACCGTGGAGCGGCGGACCTCGTCGGTGAGCCCGGACTTGGCGTGCATCGTCCGCACGATCTCCGGCATCCCGTCCAGCGCCGCCTCGTCGGCGTGGATGACCACGTCGACGCCCTCTCCGAGCACGTTCAGATCGGGGTCGGTGACGAGCGCGGCGACCTCGATCAGCGCATCCCGGCCGAGGTCCAACCCGGTCATCTCACAGTCGATCCAGACGAGAAGATCAGCCACCGAACCAGACTACGCGCCGCCGACCTGCCCGCGCCTCGGCCCCATGGCCCGGCTGGACCGTTAGGGTTTCCCCCGTGCCAGCCGAACCCGTCGCACCGCCCGCCGTCACCGAGGACGACCCGGGCGGCCGTACGGTCCGTCGGCTCGTCGCGATGGTGGCGCTCGCGGCGGTGCTGCCGGCGCTCTACCTGCCCGGCCGGGTGCACGACTTCTTCGACCTGAAGATCTACATGCGGGCGATGGACTGGTGGTCGGCCGGCCACCCGCTGTACGACTACGTCCAGCCCGACCGGGTGCAGGGCGCGCTCTACTTCACCTACCCGCCCTTCACGGCGCTGCTGCTGCGCCCGTTCGCCCTGCTGCCGCTCGGCGCCACCGTGGCGATCTTCACGGTGCTGACCGCGCTCGGCGTGGTGGTGACGACCCGGTGGCTGGTGACCCCGGTGATCGAGCGGCACGACCTGCCCCGGCTGTTCACCCTCACGGTGGCCGTGCTGCTGGTCTTCGCCGTGGAGAGCACCCGGGAAACGCTCACCTTCGGCCAGATCAACATGCTGCTGGTGGTGCTGATCGTGGCCGACCTGCTGTTCGCCGTACCCGGGGGGCGGCGCTGGGCCGGGGTGGGCGTGGGCCTGGCGACGGCGCTGAAGCTCTTTCCCGGCATCTTCATCCTCTACCTGCTGGCCACCCGACGCTGGCGGGCGGCGGTGGTCGCCTCGGCGACCGCGACGGTCGCCACCCTGCTGGCCGCGGCGGTCGCGCCAGCCGACTCGTGGCGGTTCTGGACCCACGAGCTGTGGGCGACGGACCGGGTGGGGCGGACCGACTACACCGGGAACCAGTCGCTGTTCGGCCTGCTCAGCCGGATCACCGCCCCGGAGAAGCCCAGCCAGCTGCCCTGGCTGCTGCTGGTCCTGGCGGTCACCGCGTACGGGCTGTGGCGGGCGGCCCGGGCCGCGCGGGCCGGGGACGGGCTGGCCGGGCTCACCCTGACCGGCCTGGTCGGCGGGCTGGTCAGCCCGATCACCTGGACCCACCACCTCTACTGGTTCATCCCGGCGGTGGTGGTGCTGGTCGACGCCACCCTGGACGCCGATCCGCGCACGGTGCGGGGCGCCCGCCGGCGCCGCTGGCTGCTCACCCTCGCGATCGGCACCGCGTTCGTGATCATCTACGGGGTGGTGACCTTCCAGGACTGGGGCGTCGCTCCGGCGCGGACGGACAGCCTCGGTGAGTTCGTCGCTCGCAACGCGTACGTGCTGCTCAGTCTGTTGCTGCTGGTGGCGGTGCCGACCAGGCGGGCCAGGACGGACAGCACCACCGCCCCGTAAAAGTTGCACCAAATGGACAGATCTCGCGTCCGCGCGTGTTTCAGCGCTAATCTGGTCCCAACTACCTCAAGTTTCTCCCAGGTAGCACCGATCCCCCGGTGACGGTGGCCCTCCGCGTCGGCAGCGCGGAGGGCCGCTCGCCGTTCGGCGGGACGTCAGGCGTCGGCGTCGCCCGCCGAGGTCGGTCGCGCCACACCGTCCACCAGCGACGGACGGGGCGCCTCGGCGATGGTGGCCGGCGGCCATGACCAGGCCGCGCCGTCCGGCAGGTCGGCCAGGGTCTCCGGGCGGCGGCTCGGCACCGGCCCGATCGCCACCCGGGTGCGCCCGCCGTGCGCCGATCCGACGGAGACCAGCTGCCGCTCGGGCAGGGGCGACGGCTCCGGCCGCGCGCCCAGCCCGCTGAGCGAGCTCACCCCGAGCCGGCCGGCGAGCACCGGCACCTGGTCGGGCTCGACGACGAAGACCACCTCCCGCGGCCGCACGGGGCGGAGCAGCACCACCACGGCGAGGGCAACCAGCAGCAACCCGCCGGCGAGCAACGCCCAGGCCGCACCCGGGAACCATCCGGCCCGCAGTTCGGCCCGCAGCTCCAGGGCCAGGTCGGCCCGCCCGTCCGGCCGCATCACCACCAGGCTCAGCGACCGGTCGGCCAGCTCGGCCGGGCTCCACTCCAGGGCGCCGATCCCCTCACGTACCCAGAAGCCCTGGCCGAGTGGGACGGGCGCGGCGGTGCCGGCGGTGGCCGGGCCGGCCGGCTCCACGCGCACCGGCAGCGGGCCGCGGGCGAGGGCGACCCGGCGGACGGTGGCGTGCGGGGTCTCGGCCAGCCAGCGTCCCACCTGGTCGGTGGGGGCCAGGCCGAGGAAGGCGGGGCCGTCGACGGTGCGCGCGGTCAGCCGCAGCCGGGCCTGCCCGGTCCGGGCGAAGGGCGCCTCGGCGCGGAGCAGGTGGTCGACATCGGTGACCACCACGGCCCGCCCCGAGGTGCGGACCGTCTCGAAGCGGGCGCCGAAGCCGCCATCCGGGTCGGCGTGCCGGGCGGCGGCCCAGAGGCCGACGCCGGCCAGCAGCACCGGAATTCCCACGGCCAAGAGCAGCATGCCGGCGATCGTTCGCACGAACCGCATTCGCGTCGTCCCCCTCGGTAGCCAATTACCCGGCCGACCTTACCGACGGGAACCGCACAATCACCGGATATCCACGGCAAGCCACTGAAGGACCGCGGAACGCACGCCGGCCCGCCGGAAGATCCGACGGGCCGGCGGCACAGACGCAGGTCAGGACTTCGGCGTGGGCTCCCGGCGGGTACGCAGGAAGGCCAGCCCACCGAGGACCAGGCCGGCCAGGCCGGCGACCAGACCGGCCACCCCGAGGGCCGTGGCCGCGCCGGAGTCGGAGTCGTCGTCACCGCCCGACGCGGCCGCCGGGGCGCTCGCGGCCGGCGAGGCGGAGGCCGAAGCGGCGGTCAGCGTGAGCACCGGCGCCGGGTTCTCCGGCTCCGCCGCGCCCGGCGTCGGCTCCTCGATCCACCGGGACACGTTGCCGTCCGAGTAGGTCTGGAGGACCTTGAACACCATCCTGTCGACCTGGGGCAGCGGACCCATCGACACCGGGAACTCCTGGAACTCGCCCGGCTTGACCCCGCCACCGGCGGGCGCGGTCCAGGTCAACTTGGACACCGCCTCGGTGAGCTGACTGCCGTGCACGTCGATCGGCGGGTCGACCTTGCGCTTCTCCACCGCCACGGTCCACCCGGCGACCGGCATCGTGGAGACGGAACCGACCGGCGCGTTCTCCGGCAGCACCACCTCGACCTTGGTGGTCGACGCCGTGTCGCTCTCGTTCGGCACCCGGAAGGCGAACCGGCCGTAGCCGTCCTGGGTCGCCTCCTTCGGGTTGATCGTGACGTGCGCCGAGGCGGGCCCGGCGAGGCCGAGCACGGCCGCGGCGACGGCGGCGAGAGTGAGCGCCGCAGCGGTTGCGGGGCGCCGGAATCGGATCATGGATCGGAGAGCCTTCCGTTACTTGATGGGCACAGTGGCGGTCACCGTGGCCTGGTCGATGTCCGACGTGCGGACGGTGAAGCGAAGCTGCCACTGCCCCGCCGCCGGCAGGTTGATCTCACCGGTGGCGTGGTTGTCGGTCAGCGGCAGCAGCGGGATCTCGATCGGCTCGATGCCGGCCGACGGCAGCGCGGCCGTGGCCTTCCACTCCTTGACCGGCTGGGGCCGGTTGTCCTTCGTGTACGCGTAGAGGTGCATCGAGTTGTTGCCGCGCTCGGCCGGGTCCAGCTCCACCTGGAGCGAGTAGAGCGGGCTGGACAGCGTCGTGGAGAAGTAGCCGGCGGGCGTGCCGGCCACGTTGGCGGAGGCGGTCCGCGCGGGGGTGGTCTGCACCAGGGTGGCCGAGACGCCGAGCACCACCGCGGTGATCAGCAACTCCGCCACCACCGCCCGGCGCATCACCCCCGGCCGGCCCGCGGCCCGCCGTCGCCGCACCAGCGACCGGGAGTACGCAGCCACCCCGATCACCAGCGCGAACAGCACGATCTTGGCGAGCAGCAACTGCCCGTAGGTGGTGTCGATCAGCGCCTTCGGGCTGGCCACCTCGATCAGCCCCTGCACCGTGCCGGCGAGCAGCAGCGCCGCGACCGCCAGGGCCGCCCAGCGGGACCAGATCGGCAGGATCGCGTCCAGCTCCCGCTCGTCGGCCCGGCGCAGCAGGAAGGCCGCGAGCATCACCAGGCCGCCCAACCAGACGGCCATGCTGCCCAGGTGCACCGCGTCCACCACCACCGACACCGCCGGCGCCGGGGAGGCCGCCGGGTGGCCGGCCAGCGGCCAGGTGAACAGCGTCGCGCCGCCGAGGATGGCCAGGATGATCCCGTCGGTGCGGCCCACCGGCCCGGCGAAGAGCGGCCGGAGCAGGAACGCCGCCGCGGCGAGCAGACCGAGCCGGACCAGGTGCGCGGTGCCGTACGCGCTGCCGAACACGTCGCCGAGACCGGAGCCGGTCACGTCGAACAGGCCGCCGCCGTTCGTGTAGGGCACCTGCAACCACAGCTCGGCGAGGGTGGCCACGACCAGCACGCCCAGGCCGGACCAGGCCAGCCGGGCCGGCCCGCGCCGGGACAGCCGGCGCGGCCAGAGCGCGGCCAGCACCAGGGCCGGGCCGACCAGCAGCAGCAGGCCCACGTAGCCGAGGTACTTCGCCACCTTGACGGCGTTCTCCACCACCGGGTCGGCGCGGGTGTCCGTACCGGTGTCGGTCGGCGGCGTCGACGGCGCACCCACCGAGTAGGTGAACGCCCCGGAGACCGGGTGGCTGTCGGCCGAGATCACCCGGTAACTCACCAGGTAGGTGCCACGCGCGCCGGCGGAGTCCACCGGGATGGTCACCACCGCGCCCTTGAACGTCGGCTCACCCCGATCGGCCCGGGAGCCGTCGGGAGCGATCACCCGGATCTTGCCCGGAACCTTGCGGACCCCCTCGCTGAAGGTCAGCACCACCTCGGCGGGCGCGTTCGGCACCACCGCGGAGGCGGTCGGGCTGGTGCTCACCAGCACCGCGTGGGCGCTGGCCGGGGTGGCCGGGCCGAGGAGCAGGGCGACGAGGGTGACCAGCAGGCCGGCGGCGGTACCCAGCCGGGCGGCCCAACGACGGTCGGCGGCGGCCTGCAGGTGGGCCCGGCGGCGGTCGGCGGCGGCCCCGGGCCGGCGGCGTACGGCAGCAGTCATGACCATCATGCTTCCCGAACCGACCCGCGAACGGCGACCCGGCCTCATCCGCGTCCCGCGGCGAACGCGGCGGGCAGCCGGCGCTCCGGCTCCCCACTGACCCGGCCCAGCGCCCAGAGCAGGCCGGCCTGCACCACAGCGGCCAGGTGGCCCAGCTCGTGCACCACGGCGGTGGTCGAGGCGGCCACGTCCACCACGCTGGTTGCGGCCAGGCAGACCGCCAGCACCAGCGCCACCGGCAGGAACGCCCGGGCCCGCTCGGGCCGCCAGGCCGCCAGGGCGAACCCGACGGCGAGCGCCGCGTCGAAGGAGGCCATCTCCCGGCTGGTGTGCGGGTCGGCCTCGACGCCCAGCCCGGCCAGCAGGATCGGCAGCGCGACGGCGAGCTGCGCCACGGCGGCCACCGCCACGGCCACCCGGAGCACCTGGCGCCGCGCCCGCACGGTCGCCGCCGCGCCGTCCCGCGCCGCCGCCCGGTCCGCCGCGACGGCCGCGAGCACCGGAGCGGTCAGGTCGGGTACGTCCACCGCCCGCACCCGGGTGAGCCGGGTCACCCGCTCGGCGGACGCCAGCCAGGAGCGGCAGCCCGGGCAGGACGCGGTGTGCGCGTCCAGCACGGCGGCCGGCGCCTGCGGATCCTCGCCGTCCAGCCGCGCGGACAGCGCCACGCGTACGTCGTCGCACGTCATGCCGGGGTAGTCGGAGGGCGGGCGGGAAAAGTTCCCGGCGTGGCCGGAGTCATGGAATGGGCCGAAGGACCCTGTCCCGCACCGCTACGCCGCGTAACCTCGTCTGACGTGATCCCCGCCCCGCGCGACACCTCCGCCGACCGCCGTACGGCGGGGCCAGACGCTGCGCGGGACCACGCGACACACTGGGCGCTGGCCGCCCGGGACGGCGACCCGACCGCCCAGGCCGCCTTCGTCCGGGCCACCCAGGCCGAGGTGTGGCGCTTCGCCGCCGCCCTGGTCGATCCGGACAGCGCGGACGACCTGACCCAGGAGACGTACCTGCGGGCCTTCCGCGCGCTGCCCGGGTTCGAGGGGCGGTCGAGCGCGCGTACCTGGCTGCTCGGCATCGCCCGGCGGGCCTGCGCCGACCACCTGCGCACCGTGGTCCGCCGCCGGCGGCTCGACCAGCGGCTCGCCGCGCACGCGGCCACCGATCGGCCGTACCCCGACCCGGCCGGGCAGCTCGGCGCCACCGACCTGGTCAGCCGGCTCCCCGCCGACCGGCGCGCCGCGTTCGTGCTCACCCAGCTGCTCGGCCTGTCGTACGCCGAGGCCGCCGCGGTGGAGGGGGTGCCGGTGGGCACCATCCGCTCCCGGGTCGCCCGGGCCCGCGGCGACCTGGTCGACGCCGCCGGCGACGCGCTGACCGGTTGACGATGGAACCATCCACGGAGTCCAGGCGACCAATGACCGTGAGCACACCTCGGATCCCCGCCGCCCGCTGGGTCACCCTCCGGCCCTGGCTGGGCGTCGCCGCCCGGCTCGGGCTGGCCGCCGTCTGGTTGGTCGCCGGTGGCAGCAAGGTCGCCGACCTGGGCGCCTCCGGCCGGGCGGTCAACGCCTACCAGCTGATGCCGTACGACGTGGCGGCCGTGATCGGCGCGGCGCTGCCCTTCGTGGAGTTGGCGCTCGGCGTACTCCTGCTGATCGGGCTGGCCACCCGGGTGGCCGCCGGCGTCTCGACGGCGCTGCTGGTGGTCTTCATCACCGGCATCGCCTCGGCCTGGGCGCGCGGCCTGGCCATCGACTGCGGGTGCTTCGGCAGCGGCGGCCAACTCGCCGCCGGCCAGGCCCCGAGCTATCTCCCGGAGATCCTCCGGGACCTGGGATTTCTGGTATTGGCCGGATTCCTGCTGAGCTGGCCCCGCACCCCGTTCTCGGTGGACGGCTGGCTGGCGGGCGAACCATCCGTGGAGGGTGAGGATGAGTAGTCGCAAGGGGCGGAAGGACGCGGCCCGGGTGGTCCGCGAGCAGATCGCCCGGGAGAAGCGGCGCACCCGCACGATCATCACCTCGATCGCCGCGGTGGCGGCGCTGGTGATCGCCGGGCTGATCGGCTGGACCGTCTACTCCAGCCAGAAGTCGAAGACCTTCACCGCCCCGCCCGGCGCCAGCGCCGGCGGCACCGGCATCGTCGCCGGCACCGGCCCGGTCACCATCGACCTGTACGAGGACTACCTCTGTCCGGTCTGCAAGCAGTTCCAGGAGACCAGCGGCCCAACCATCAACCAGTTGGTCAAGGAGGACAAGGTGCGGGTGGTCTTCCACCCGGTCGCCTTCCTGAACCGCTTCTCCACCACCCAGTACTCCACCCGCGCCTCGGCCGCCTCCGGCTGCGCCTCGAAGGGCGGCAAGTTCCGGGAGTTCACCGACGCGCTCTTCGCCAAGCAGCCGCCGGAGGGCAGCGCCGGGCTGAGCAACGACGAGCTGATCGACGTCGGGGTGGGCGTCGGGCTGGACCGCGACAGCTTCGGTTCGTGCGTCAAGGACGGCACGTACACGTCGTGGACCGAGCACGTCACCGACGACGCCAGCAAGTCGGGTGTCACCGGCACCCCGACCATCAAGGTCAACGGCAAGGAAGTCCAGGACCGCACCCCCGACGGGATCAAGGCGGCCGTGGCGGCGGGCAAGTGATCCGGGTACCGCTGCGGCGGGCGGGGCTGGTCGTCACCGCCGCGCTCGCCGCCCTCCTCGCCCTGGCCACCCCGGCCGCCGCGCACGGAGCGGACGCCCCCGACGGCACCAACTACCGGGCCGAGGCCACCGCGGTCAGCCCCGCCCGGCCCGGCCTCACCGCCCGGATGGTCGAGGCGGGCGGCCGGCTGGAGCTCACCAACACCACCGGTCAGGACGTCGAGGTGCTCGGCTACTCCGGGGAGCCCTACCTGCGGATCGGCCCGGGCGGGGTGTACGAGAACACCCGCTCCCCCGCCACGTACCTGAACCGGACCATCGCCGGCGACACCCAACTCTCCCCCGAGGCCGACCCGGCGGCGACGCCGGTCTGGCAGCGGATCTCGGACGGCCCGTCGGCCCGCTGGCACGACCAGCGGACGCTCTGGCTGGAGTCCGGGCCGCCGCCGCAGGTCAGCGCCGACCCGTCCCGCGAGCAGCGGGTCCGCGACTGGGTGGTGCCGCTGCGCGCCGGGGACCAGTCGATCGAGGTACGCGGCACCCTGGACTGGGTGCCGCCGCCGGACGCCTACCCGTGGTGGGTGACCGCCACGCTCGGCTTCCTGCTGATCGGCGCGGCCGGGCTGGTCCCGGCCGGCACCGCGGCCGGCGTCCGCGCGCTGCGCGGGGTCGGCGCCCTGCTCGCCCTCGGCGGGCTGGCCACCGTGGCGTTCACGATCGGCCGGACGCTGGACGCCGGCGCCGAGGGCGTCGGCGGGCTGCTCCTCGGGCTGCTGACCGGTCAGACGTGGGCACTGCTCACCGGGCTCGGCGCGATCGCCGCCGGCGGGTACGCGCTGGCCCGGCGGGAGGCCGCCGACTTCACGCTCGCCCTGGCCGGGGCGTGCCTGGTGCTCTTCGCCGGGGCGGCGAACCCGGCCGTGCTGTCCCGATCGGTGGTCCCGATGTCCGGGCCGGCGGCCCTGGCCCGGACCCTGGTCACGCTCGCCCTGGCCACCGGCGCCGGCGCGGTCGCCGCCGGCCTCCTCCGCCTGCACAGCGCCGCCCGCGCCGCGCGGCACACACCCCGCCACCCACGCTCCATCCCCGCGACGCCCGCCCGCCGCTGACGAGCGCCCCGCGCCCGCCGGCCCGTCCATGATCACGCTGGATCTTGGAAGGAACGCTGCTTCCCGGATATTGCGCAGCTCGTGCAACGCCCGAGGTCGGTCAGGAGGGGCGGGGGGCGGTGCGGGGGTTGAAACCGTAGGGGAGTTCGAGGCGGTGCTTCGCCAGCAACGCCTCGTCGGTGAGGACCTCCACCGTGGGGGCGTCGGCGACGATGCGGCCGGCGTCCAGGATCACCGAGCGGGTGCAGAGTTCCGCCGCGTACGGCAGGTCGTGGGTGACCATCAGCAGGGTCACCGGCAGGCCGCGCAGGATCTCCGCCAGCTCCCGCCGGGCGGCCGGGTCGAGATTCGACGACGGCTCGTCGAGGACCAGGATCTCCGGGTGCATGGCGAGCACGGTGGCCACCGCCACCCGCCGGCGCTGGCCGAAGGACAGGTGGTGCGGCGCCCGGTCCCGGTGCTCGCTCATCCCCACCGCGGCGAGGGCCTCGTCGACCCGGGCGGCCAGCTCCGCCCCGCGCAACCCCAGGTTCGCCGGGCCGAACGCGACGTCCTCCGCCACGGTGGGCAGGAAGAGCTGGTCGTCGGGATCCTGGAAGACGATGCCCACCCGGCGACGGATCTCCGCCAGGGTGTCCCGGTCCCGGCTGACGGTCAGGTCACCGACGCTGACCGTCCCCCCGGTCGGCGTGAGGATGCCGTTGAGATGCAGCACCAGCGTGGTCTTGCCGGCGCCGTTCGGCCCGAGCAGCGCCACCCGGTCGCCGCGCGACACGGTCAGGTCCACTCCGTGCAGGGCGACGTGACCGTCCGGGTACGCGTACCGGACGCCACGGACGTCCAGCGAGGGAGGCGGCTGCACGTACCCGATCATGTCAGGAGGAGCGCGACGGCGGCGATGGTGGCGGCGATCGCCGGCACGGTCGCGGCGGCCGCCCACTGGCCGGCGGTGGCCGCGCCCGCGCCCTGCCAGACCGCCGGCATCCGGCCGGAGTAGCCGCGCGACACCATGGCCAGGTAGACCCGCTCGCCGCGCTCGAAGGCGCGCAGGAAGAGCGCACCCACCCCGGCGGCGAAACCGCGCAGCTGCCAGAGGAAACGCGGGTCGTCACCCCGGGACACCCGGGCCACCCGCATCCGCCGGGCCTCACCCACCAGCACGTCCAGGTAGCGCAGCATGAACGTGGCGATCTGGGTGAGGACCTGCGGGCAGCGCAGCCGGTCCAGGCCGACGATCAGATCCCGCGTCGTCGTGGTCGCCGCCAGCAGGAGCGACGCGAGTACGCCGAGTGTGCCCTTGGCCAGGATGTTCCACGCACCGTGCAGCCCGTCCACGGACAGGCTCATCCCGACCACCGCCACCCGTTCGCCGGTGCCGAAGAACGGCAGCGCGAAGGCGAAGAGCACGAACGGCAGCTCGATCAGCGCCCGGCTGAGCAGCCAGCGCGGACCGACCCGGGCCAGCGCCGCCACCACCGCCACCAGCAGGGCGTAACCGCCGAAGGCCCAGTACGCCTCGCGGGGCGTGGCGACCACCGCGACGGTGAACAGCACCATCGCGGCGATCTTGACCTCCGGCGCGAGGCGGTGCACCGGGGAGGTGGACTCGCGGTAGAGCACGTGCGCATGCCCGGCACCCATCGGCCGCGTACCTCCCTCAGCGGGCGCCGGCGGCGCGCGCCGCCGGCTCGTCGGCGGCGTCGCCCGGCACCGGGCCGGCCTGGGACGGGGTGCCCCGGCGGCGGGCCAGCCAGAACAGGCCGCCGCCGAGGGCGAAGGTGATCAGCACGCCGAGCACCCCGGAGAGCCCGGTGGAGAGGAAGCCGTTGCCGATGCCACGGATGCCGTAGTTGGCCAGCGGGCTGTCGGCCAGCTCATGGTGCCGGGCCTGCTGGGCCGGGCAGCTCCCGCCGGTGATCTCCCCCTTGGCGTTCACCGTGCAGCCCTTGAGCAGCGACGAGTCCAACCCGTCCGGGTGGGACGAGGCGTAGTTGCTCACCACGCCGGCCAGCAGCAGGGCGACCAGCAGGCCACCGAGGAGGAAGGGCCAGGACCGCTTGCTCATCGGGCACCTCCGGCGACCGGGACGACGGGGGCCGGCGCGGCCGGCTTCAGCGCGCGCAGCGCGTACACCAGGTCGGGGCGGACCTTCGCGACGGTGACCACGGTGGTCGCGGTGATCAGGCCCTCGCCGATGCCGATGAGCAGGTGAACCCCGGCCATCGTGCCGGCCAGCCCGGCCAGGTTGCCGCCCAGATCGGTGGTGCCACCCAGCCAGTACTCGAGGACGAAGCCCTGGCTGGCGACCACCACGCTGACCAGCGCGGAGACGAAGGCGGTGACGGCGAGACCGGCCGGGGTACGCGGCAGCACCCGCAGCAGCAGCGAGATCAGCAGGTACCCGGCGGCGGTGCCGAGCAGCGCCATGTTGGTGATGTTGAGACCGAGCATGGCCACCCCGCCGTCACCGAAGACCAGGGCCTGCACGACCAGGACCACCGCGACGCAGAGCGCCCCCACCCACGGGCCGACCAGCAGCGCGGCGAGCGCGCCGCCGAGGAGGTGGCCGCTGACCCCGGCGGTGAAGATCGGGAAGTTGAGCATCTGCACGGCGAAGATGAAGGCGGCGACCAGGCCCGCCATCGGCGCCAGCCGGTCGTCGAGGTCGCGCCGCCCGCGCAGCACGCAGAAGGTGAGCGCGGCGACCGCGAGCGCCGCGAAGATCGCAGCGACGGGACCGTCGATGATCCCGTTCGAGATGTGCATCGCCAGGGTTTCCACTCGATGAGCTTATTTGTGGGAGGTCGTTGTTGCCAATACATTGCAACAAGCCATGATGATCATCACCCGATGGCGCGTCATCACCGGCCGCCCCGGGCCCGGCAGCGGTATCGTCTCGGCCATGACCGACCGCCTCAACCCCGGCGACCCCGCCCCCGAGTTCACTCTCCCCACCGACAACGGCGGGACCCTCTCCCTGGCCGACCTGCGCGGCCGCAAGGTCATCCTCTACGCCTACCCGGCCGCCATGACGCCCGGCTGCACCAAGCAGGCCTGCGACTTCCGCGACTCGCTCGCCTCGCTCCAGGCCGCCGGGTACGAGGTGGTGGGCATCTCCCCCGACAAGCCGGAGAAGCTCGCCAAGTTCCGCGACCGGGACGCCATCACCTTCCCGCTGGTCGGCGACACCGACAAGGCCGTGCTGACCGCGTACGGCGCGTACGGCGAGAAGCAGATGTACGGCAAGACCGTGACCGGCGTGATCCGCTCGACCTTCGTCGTCGACGAGAACGGCAAGATCGAGCGGGCGCTCTACAACGTCAAGGCCACCGGACACGTCGCCAAGCTGCGCCGGGACCTCGGCCTCGACTGAGCCTGTCGCACGCCGCCGCTACTCGGGGTGCAGCCGCCCTACGAGCAGAACGGTGGCGGGTCGTCCGGATCCTTCGGAATGCCCAGCGTCGCGCAGTCGAACGCGCTGCCCTGCCCGTGAATGCGCCAGCCGCGGCTCGGGCTGTACCGGAACAGATACATGCCGTCGCCTTGCTGATTCCGGTCCCAGCCGGTGGCCCAGCCTTTCCAGCACTCCACGGTGTCCGGGCTGATCCGGTAGCCGTCCGACAGACCAGGCACTCGATCCAGACTCGCCGCCGTGACGGGGCAGCCGCCGTCGGGACGCTCACTCGTCGCCGTCGTGGCCGGCCGTGATGGGGACGTTGCCGTCGAAAGGGACGGGGACGGTGACCCGGAGGTCGGTTCCGGCGAGGGCGGGGTGGTGGGGATGACATTCGGTGAATGGGCGCCCGGTGGCGGGGTGGGGCCAGGGATGCCGCCCGACAGCGCCGCGCCGGTGACGATCGCCACCACGCCGGCGGCCGCGGCGGCGCTGGTGGCGAGGGTGCTGCGCCGGCGCGACCGGCGGGACGTGTGCAGCGCGCGCTCGTACAGGTCGGGGCTGCCGCCGTGCTCCGCCAGACTGGTCATGGCGCCGCGCAGCCGGGTGAAGTCGTCGGTCATCGGGTCGCCCCCTTCGTCTCCGCCGCAGGCAGCAGCTCGGGCGCGATGGTGCGCAGCCGCGCCAGCGCCTTGCTCGTCTGGCTCTTGATCGTGCCGACCGAGCAGGACAGCAGGTCGGCAGCCTCGGCCTCGGTGCGGTCCTCGAAGAAGCGCAGCACCAGCACCGCGCGCTGGCGGCGGGTGAGCTGGGCCAGGGCCCGGTGCAGCGAAACTTTCAGGTCGGTGCGACCGGCGTGATCACTGTCCGGCTGGGCCAGATCGGCCAGTTCTCCGGGCAGGCTCTCGGCGAATCGGGTCCGCCGCCAGCGGCGGATGTGCAGGTGGTACATCGCGGTGCGGGTGTACGCCTCGACGTGCCCTTCGTCGGCCAGCCGACGCAGCGCCCGATGGGTGCGGGCCAGCGCTTCCTGCACCAGGTCCTCGGCCAGGTGCCGATCGCCGGTCAGCAGGAACGCCGTGCGCTGCAGCGCCGGAGTCCGGGCCCGGACGAAGGCGCAGAACTCGGCCTCGACCGGATCCTCCGGTCTGACACGAGTCCTCATCGTCGGGCCAGCCCCATTCGTCGCCGCTCGGCCACCATCGCTGCGGTCCCCCGTCATCGGAACAACACGCGCGGACATTGAACTACTCCGGGTCGACTAGCTGCCGTACGAGCAGAACGGTGGCGGGTCGTCCGGATCCTTCGGAATGCCCAGCGTCGCGCAGTCGAACGCGCTGCCCTGCCCGCGAATGCGCCAGCCGCGGTCCGGGCTGTACCGGAACAGATACATGCCGTCGCCTTGCTGATTCCGGTCCCAGCCGGTGGCCCAGCCCTTCCAGCACTCCACGGTGGCCGGGCTGATCCGGTAGCCGTCCGACAGACCGGGCACGCGTTGCAGGGTCGCCGCCGTGACGGGGCAGCCGCCGTCGGGATGCTCACCCGTCGGCCGCGTTGCCGCCTCGGTGGGGCGAGGCATGGTCGCCGTCTCCACCGGCGACGGGACGGTCGTGGTCGAGCCGGGCGCCGCCCTACCCGGGACCGAGGACGGCGCAGAGGCGACGGGCTGAGCGGCGGTGCAGCCGGCAACTGCGGTGACCGCGACAAGAGCAGCGGGTATCAGAATCCGTGATCCAGTGTGGTGAGTCATACCGGTGTCCAGACCCTGGGGCCCCGAAGGGTTGTCGCCCGCGGACAAGAAATTCCGCTCCGGTTGGCGCACCCCGGTCCCCGACCAGCACCGGCCGTGGCCACGGAGCTCGCCCGGTCGGTGCCGACGGCCCACCTCGAACTCAGCCGTCAGCGGACCGCCCAAGCCCTGTGCCCCGGCACCGTACCGGCTGGCCACCTTTGGCTGAATTTGGCCACGTCGTTGATCAGTTCGACTCCCGGCGGGTCGCACACGGCCTGGCCGAAGCCTCCGGCGGCGGTTCCGTGATCAGTCATCGCACCGTTCTGTTGATCCTGAGGGAGGCTGGGCTCACCACTCCGGAAGCCCGACGCTCTAGACTCAGCACGTCCGCGGGAGTGGCGTAATAGGCAGGCGCGATAGGTTTAGGTCCTATTGTCCGAAAGGACGTGGGGGTTCGACTCCCCTCTCCCGCACCGCAACCGTGTCGTGAAGGTCACGAAGATGGGATCACGCCACGCCGTCCCCCGAGGATGGCGGGCGTGAACCTGCGTTTCGTCCTCGACCCCGTGCTCACCCCCGAGCTGCGCGAGCAGATCGTCGCCCTCTGGGTGGACGTCACCAACGCCGGCGGTGCGGTCGGCTTCGTGGCCCCGGTGACCGAGGCCGAGGTCCGTCCCGTCGCCGAGGCGACCTTCGCCGAGATCGCCGACGGGCCGGACCGGCTGCTGGTCGGCTACGAGGGGGACCGCCTGGTCGGCGTCCTGGTCATCGCGGACAACCGGTTCCACCTCAAGACCCACTGGCGGGTGCTCAAGCGGGTGATGGTCCACCCGGACACCCAGGGCCGGGGCAACGGCGCCGCGCTGATGCGCGAGGCCGAGCGGATCGGCCGGGAGCTGGGCCTGGACGCGCTGCACGTCACGCTCCGCGGCGGCCTCGGGCTGGAGTCGTTCTACGACCGGCTCGGGTACCGGGAGGTGGGCCGGCTGCCCCGCGCGCTGCGCCTCGCTCCCGGCGACGACCGGGACGAGGTCTTCATGTGGCTCGACCTGGCGACCGCCGCGGCCTGACCCCGGATCGCCTCGAGGTGAGCCACCGTCAGCCGCCGTGTCCCAGGCCGGTGGCCCGGGACGAGACCTCACCAGGCGACGCCGATGCCGTCTCCCGGGTACCAGTGCCCGGCGGGGGTCTCCCGGTAGGCGAGGAACCGCCGGCCGGTCCGTTCGGCATGCTGGGCGAGGACGTTGGTGGTGGTGACGTTGTCGGTGAGCAGCATCGCCCCGGCGGAGAGTTTGGCCTCGACCGCCTCGAACTCGCTCTGCTCGTGCACGCGGCTGTGGTCGCTGTCGTGCAGGAAGAGGTCGACCGGGCGGTCCAGCGCGTTGATCGAGGCGACCGAGTCGCCGATGACCAGGTCGACCACGTCGGCCCAGGGGGTGGCGCGGGCCAGGTAGCCGGCCTCGGGGTTGATGTCGAGGGAGGTGAGCCGGCCGGGGTGGCCCTCGGCGGCGTTGCGGAGCAGGGCGGCGGCCAGAACGCAGCTGCCGAGCCCCTTGTCCACGCCGGTCTCGACCACGTGGCCGGGTTTGCGGGCGCGGACGATGGCGTACCAGCCGATCCGGCGGGCGTACCGGACCTGCCGGTCGGCCAGGCCACGGCGGGAGGCGGCGGCGGTGGCGGCCTCGATGTGCCCGCGCAGCTTCTCGTCGCCCTCGATCTCGGCGAACCAGGCGCGCACCTGCTTCACCGGGACGTCGCACACCACGCTGACGTACCAGGCCAGGTGGTGCCGGCTGAGCTTGGTCAGGTCGTACGTGTAGTTGTGGTGCTCCCGGGAGGTGAGCAGCCAGCGGGCGGAGGTGCGCAGCACGCGGGCGTCGTGCCGGGCGACCCGGGCCAGCCGCTTGGGGAAGGCGGCGACCGGCGCGAGCGGGGTGCGGGCGATGGCCCGCCGGAGCTTCGTTGCGTCCACCGTGCGGTTGTACCAGCTCAGGGTGGCCAGCGGCGAGAAAAGTTTTGATGTACCGACCGGGTGGCCGGAGCTGACCGGCCGGACGAGGGTCCCCGCACCGAACCTGAGTCAGTAGCATCGCGACCATGTCAGATCGTCAGCAGCTCGCCGACTCCCCGCCGCGCTACGGCGCCTCCGAAGTGGATCCCGACGCCCCGGAGCAGACGTCCGAGCCGGCGCCGCGCCGACGCCGCGGCCGGCGTATTGCCCTGATCGTACTGCTGGTGGTGGTGCTGCTCGCCGGCGGCGGGTTCCTCGCAGCCGGTCTCTACTATCGCTCGGTCAACAAGTCCATCGAGCGGGTCGACGCCTTCAACGACGTGCCGGAGGAGTCCCGGCCGCAGGTCGTGGCCAAGGGCGCGATGAACATCATGATCCTGGGCAGCGACTCGCGCGACCCGGAGAACACTGGGGGCTCCCGGAGCGACACCATCATCCTGGCCCACCTGCCCAAGGACCGGTCGAGCGCCCAGCTCATCTCGATCCCGCGCGATACCTGGGTGCCGGTGCCGCGCTCCAAGAACGGCCAGCACGGCGGCCGGGACGCGAAGATCAACGCAGCGTACGCCTGGGGCGGCGTGCCGCTGATGGTGCAGACGGTGGAGCAGTTCACCAAGGTCCGCATCGACCACGTGACGATGGTCGACTTCGCGGGCTTCAAGGAGATCGTCGACGCCCTCGGCGGCATCGACATCGACGTCGAGCAGAGCTTCACCTCGACCCACTCGCTCAACCCGGACGGCCGGCGGGAGTTCGTCAAGGGCCGGCAGACCATGGACGGGGCCGCCGCGCTGGACTACGCCCGGGAACGCTACGCCTTCGCCAACGGCGACTTCACTCGGATCAAGCACCAGCAGCAGGTGATCAAGGCGATCCTCGACAAGGCCGCCTCTGGTGGCACGCTTAGCAGCCCCACCAAGCTGAACGCCTTCGTCCGGGCCACGGCGAACTCGGTGTCCGTCGACAAGTCGATGTCCCTCGTGGACCTGGCCATGGAGCTGCGCCACCTGCGCAGCGGCAACCTGGGGTTCTACACCTGCCCCGTGAAGGGGACCGGCCGGGTCGGCACGGAGAGCGTGGTGTTCGCGGACACGGCGAAGGCCAAGGGGCTCTTCGACGCGGTCCGCCGTGACTCGGTCCAGGAAATCCTTTCCGCCGGAAAGTAGGATCCCGCACTGCCGTGCCGGTTCTGGTGGCGCGGCCGACCCGCTCGTATCCTTCGATCGCCCGGGGCCTGCTTCATGCAGGCCCCGGACTGTCACGGGGGAGGATCGACATGTCAGGTCAATCGGCGACCAGAGACGCTGCACAACTCGATGAGGCATCGCGGCAGACGGTGATGCCGGCCCATCCGGCAGGCAACGAGGTACTGCTCACGGTGATGCCCGCGGTCCGGCGGCCGGGCGAGCCCACGGCCCCGGCGACGACGCGGGCCGGTCTCGACACGACCGCGGTGCTGCCGTACCCCAGTTCCCGCGCCTCAAAGCGGACGCGCTGGCTGCGGGCATGGATGCTGACGGTTCCGGTCGACGTCGCGGCGCTACTCACGCCGCTGCTGCTGACCCAGCACTACTGGCGCGGGACCCTGGCCAACGCCACCCTCGCGGTGGCCGTCTTCGCCACCGGCGGGCTCTACCGGGCCCGTCGTCACCTCAGCATCCTCGACGAGCTGCCGAGCCTCGGCGGGCGGCTGCTGGCCTGCGGCGCGGTGGTGGCCATCATCGCTGCCTACCGCCATGACTCGGTGCCGTACGTCAGCGGGTTCATGCACGGCGTCGCGCTCTCCGCGGTGCTGGTGATCATCGGCCGGGGGTGCACCCGGAGGCTCATCGTCTTCGCGCGTAGTCGGCGCTGGCTGGAGCACAACGCCATCGTCGTCGGCGGCGGCCCGATCGGCGCCGAGCTGGCCCGGCTGCTCCGCCGCTACCCCCAGTACGGGCTGCGGTTCGTCGGCTGCGTCGACGTGGCGTCCCGGCAGGAGCCCGGCGGGCTGCCGCTGATCGGCACCCTCGACGACCTGGAGCAGCTCGTCCGGCTGCTGGACTGCGACGTCCTGGTCATCGCCGACCCGGACTGTCCAGAGTCAACGCTGATGGAGTTCCTGCTCCGCCCGGTTAGCTCGCGCTGCGACCTCTGGGCGGTTCCCCGCCTCTGGGGCTCCCGGTCGCATGGCGGCTACCCCGACCACGTCGGGGCCATCCCGATCGTCCAGATCGGGGACACCACGCTGACCGGACCGCGCTGGGCCATCAAGCGCGCCTCCGACGTGGTCCTCGCCGCGCTGGCCTTGATAGTGCTGAGCCCGCTGCTGCTGCTCTGCGTGATCGCGACGTTCCTCGACGGCGGCCGGGGCGTCTTCTTCCGCCAGGAGCGGATCGGCCGGTACGGCACGCCGTTCAAGGTGATCAAGTTCCGGTCGATGCGGCCGGTGGACGAGCACGAGTCGCAGACCAACTGGTCCATCGCGCACGACCGGCGGGTCGGGCCGATCGGCCGGTTCATGCGTCGTACGTCGCTGGACGAGCTGCCCCAACTCTGGAACATCCTGCGCGGGGAGATGAGCGTGGTTGGGCCGCGGCCGGAGCGGCCGTACTTCGTGGAGAAGTTCTCCGCCGAGTACCCGAACTACGCGATGCGTCACCGGGTGCCGGTCGGTCTGACCGGGCTCGCGCAGGTCAGTGGCCTGCGGGGTGACACTCCCATCTCCGACCGGGCGCGGTTCGACAACTACTACGTCGAGAACTGGTCGCTCTGGCTGGACATCAAGGTGGTGCTGCGTACGGTCGCGGAGGTGTTCCGCGGTGGCGGCCGTTGACCGGACCAGGCGTGGGACGAGCGAGGACGGTAGGTCGGCGGCTGGCCGGGTTCGACTAACCGCTGACCGTTCTCGTCCTCGCCAGCACGTCGTCGATCGCCGCTGACCAGTGCGCGGCGAAGCGGTCGAGGTTGTTCTCCGCCCGTACGTACGCGGTGGCGTCGGCGACCGCCGCCTGCCGGGAGGGAAGCAGGGTCAGGGCCCGGGTGAACTCGTCCAGGTCACCAGCCGGCGCGGTCAGATCGAGGTAGCCCGGCATCTGGTCGACGAGCGTGCGGACGTAGCCCACCCGGGTCGTGACGACCGCTGTCCCGGTGGACATCGCCTCCAGGATGGCCAGCGAACACGCCTCGTAGTCGCTGGGCGCGAGCACGCAGTCCGCTGCCTGGATCCAGGTCCTCAACTCCGTCGGCGAGAGAACACCGAGACTGGTCGCTCCGGCGACGGAGCCCGAGCCGGCGGTCAACAACCGGTAGCCGGCGCGTGACGCCGCAGCCGCCGCGATGTCCGGTCGTTTGCGCGCCTCCGCACGGCCGATGAAGAGGGCCAGCCGTTCGTCCGCGGAGACCTGCAACTGTTTGCGGGCGACGTCTCGGTCGCCGATCGCGAAAGTCCCGGTGTCGATCCCGTTCGGTATCACCCGATGGACCCGGAGCCGGTACCAGTGCTCCACCTCCGCAGCCGTGGGCGCCGAGACCGCCACCCGGTAGGCGTGGGCACCCGCCCAGATCTCCTTCGCCGCACCCTTGAGCAGGAACTGCGTCTTCCAGGGCAGGGAGTACGCGTTGGTACGTGACCCCAACCGGACGTGGTCCACCCAGCATCCGTGGTAGACGTGGATCCGCGGCGAGGTGGTGCGGCGGCTGACCATGCCGTTCGTGATCGCCAGATCATGGGGGACCTTGTCGAGGTCGGCGACGCCGACCACACTGGACACACCGCCGAGCCGTCCGATCACCTCGCCGAGCGTGTGACAGAAGCGCTCAACCCCGCCCGAGTTGTTGGCCGGGTTCGGGCTGACGATGGCGACCCTCATCGCCGCGCCCACCGGGTGAGGCGCCGTCCGGCGGCGCGTACGAGCGGTTGCAATCGCCGAGCAGCCAGCGACGCCTGCTCGTGCAGTGGTCGGCGGATGAGGCCTCGCTCGCGCAACCAGACACCGTGTTTGCGCAGGAAGTGCCAGTTGTTGCGGAGCACCGAGTACTCGTACCGGAGCTTCGACTGCCGATCGATCCCGCCGCCCTGCCGGGTCCGGATGTACGTGTAACCGCGATCCGTCACGAAGGTCCGGTGGCCCGCCCGCGCAGCCGACACGTACAGGTCCGTTTCCTCACGGTAGTAGTTGCCGGTGTAGGACTCGTCGTAGGTGACCACGTCGAAGACTGAACGTCGGAACAGTGCGTTGGCGGGCATCCAGACACATGGCGCCCAGGCCGTCTGCGGGAAGAGCCCGGGCCGGTCCAGCTCCGGGCCGCCCGGCGTTCTGGGTGCCCGCGCGATCAGATCTTCGACGGTCTCCGCGTCGCCCAGGTTGAACCAGGGCACACCGACGATGTCCGCGCCTGCCTCGCGGGCGACCCCGAGAAGCTCGGCGATGAGATCATCGCTGGGAACGTCGTCGTCGTCGATGACGAGCACCCACTCCGAGGTCGTGGCACGAATCCCCGCGTTCTTGGCTTTCGGGGGGCCGACGCTGCGCTCGTTGACGATGAGGTGGAGCCGGGAGTCCCGATCAGCGAGGCTCCGCAGCTGGGCGGCGGTGTCGTCCGAGCTCCCATCGACAACGAAGATCACCTCCCGCACGGCCGGTTGCGCCAGCGCCCATTTCGCCCTCGCACAGGCCAGTCGGCTTCTGTTTCGAGTGGGAACGACCACGGAGACGATGGCCGCACCCGAGCGATCCGCCTCGCGCTCACGCAGCGGCGTGCCAGTCACCGTGACCTCCACATCAGGCTCTGCCGGACTTTGTGCTGGCCCCCACCGATCCGGCGACGATGCCGACCGCGATGCCCATCACCAGCGGCCACCGGCTCGTCTCGGACAGGAACGGCGCGGTCATCAGACACAGCGGTGCGATCAGGCAGAACGCGGCGGCGGCTCGGACGATGCCGTCGCTGTCTGGCGCTCGCAGGGCCCTCAGCGCCGCCAGGCCGGCGACGACGAGGAAGAGGATGACGAGCAGTGGTGCCGCCGGGCCGTACCGCAGCCAGTCCTGCAGCAGCTCGTTGTGCACGTAGACGCGCGTGGCCTCGTGGGCGGCGAAGCCGTCAATCTGGGGCGCGAGGGGGCCCACCCCGGTCCAGAAATTCGCCCGTACGTGCTCCCACCCGAGCCGAAGATCGCTGAGGTGCCCGCCCGTGGACGCCGTCTGGTGGACGCTGCTCTCCTGGTTCGGCGGCGGTGCAGGTCGGGTGGCGGCCGGCACGGCGGCCGGCCCGGCCGATCCCCCGCTGGCGCCCGGCGGGCTGGTCGCCTTCACCGTGCCACTCGGACTCGGTGCCCCCGTGTTGCTCGGTGCACCGCTCTTGCTCGGCGTGCCGCTCTTGCTCGGCGTGCCGCTCTTGCTCGGCGTGCCCTGTGCGTTCGGGGTCCGACTCGCGCTGGGGGCACTGCTCGGGCTCGATGCCTGGCTCGCGGCCGGCGCGCCGTTAGCACTCGGCACACTGCTCGCACTCGGCACACTGCTCGGGCTCGGCGCCCGACTCGTGGTTGGCGCGTTGGTCGGGCTCGGTCCACTGCTCGCGACCTCGAAGCTGCCCGCGCTGCGCAGGCCGAGATCCGCCGCGAAACCCGGCGCGGCGAACACGACCGCCGCCACCACGAGGACCGCGAACGCGACCTGTCGGACCATCCGCTTCCACCGTGGCCAGGTGAGCACGAAGACGACGACGAGGGCGGCCAGCGCCGCGAGCCACACGCTGCGCCGGAAGCTGATCAGGACCAGGAGCGGCGCGGCGACGAGCACGCCCATGTGCCGCCAGTCCCAGCGCCACCCGCCATCCCCGAGCATCCCGATGAACACCGCCGCCGCGATCGCGGCGAACGCCGAGTCGTAGTAGACGAAGTAGTCGCTGAGCCGGTCGTCGGCGATCTCGCCGAGCGGGATGGCGATGGCTGCCGCGACGAGCAGGCCGGCCAGCGCCACCGCGACCGCCGTCCGGAGCGACCTCTGGTCGTCCCGGAGCCGGCGCAGGCTCAGGCCGACGACGAGGCCGAGGACCAGCAGGATGAAGGGGCGGGCGTTCTGGTTGACGGCGGAGAAGACCGACTGCCCGTGCAGCAGGCCGCTGCCGCTGGCCAGGACGACGAGTGCGGCAGCCAACCCGAGCAGCGTGCCGCCGAACGAACGGAGGCGGAGGCGCTGCGGTGGCCACCAGCGGGCGGCGGCAGCGAACGCGGCCGTCAACGCGAGCGCCAGCAGGATCGGAATCTTCCCGGTGCCGAAGTACAGCTGGTGGCCCAGCGTGGTCAACACGCCGAAACGCCCGTTCGGCTTGATCTCCTGGGCGAGCGCGGCCACGAGCACGGTGCCGGTCACCGGAAGACGGAGCACGAGCAGCGGCAACGCGATCGCGAAGACGACGCCGACCGGGGACGGCAGGGTCCAGACGATGTACGCGGCGCTGAACGCCGCGAGCGCCCAGGACGCCCAGCCGAGCGGCCGCCGTCCGATGGCGGCGAACGGAGAAATGATGCCGTACGCCCAGCCCGGGAGGCACCTCAGAGCTGACCCGCGGCCCGCCTCACTGCGGCCGTCAGGGCCGCCGAGAGGCTGTTGGGGGGGATTGATGGCCGCGTCGTCCGTGCTCGAATCAGTCAAAGTCCCTCTGGAACCCATCGCTGCCTTTGCCCCGAGATCGGATCCCGGTCGGCCTTCGCTGACACAGAACCCTGCTGACCACAACGCCGAACCGGTTGCCGTGACAGTCGCGGGACGACCACTGCCGAAGCAGCCCTGTGACCAGGGCGGCCGTGCAATGTGGTAGGACGAACATCACGGCAGCGGCCGTCGCGGCACACAGTAGCAGGAAAGGTGAACGCGAGCGTCGACGCGAACAGGTCATCCGGACGGGGTGGACCGGGAGCGGGCCGGACGGGCCCACCGGAAGCTCACTACGATGTTCGTGGTTTCGGTCGGATGGCTCGAATGGTGGCAACTGTGCGCGCTCGCGGTCGATGGTCGCCACCTCGTACCGTCATCGGGGATCGACCTCCGCGGATCGCCAGCCGCCGCACTCTCCTCGCCGCCGCCTGCGGCGTGGTCGTCGCCGGGGACCTGGTCCTCGCGGGCGACACCCCGCGCCCGGCACGCACTGTGCTGTTGCCACCCCAGTCCGGGCGCGACGACACCACCGCGCTCAACGCCGCTCTCCGCGCCGGGGCGGGCGGCCCGGTTCAGGGGCACCAGGGCGCGCACTACCAGGTCAGCGCACCGCTCGTGGTGCACAGCGGAACGACGCTGGTCATGTCGGGATGCACGGTGACCCTGACCGCGGGTAGCGCCTGCAACCTACTCACCAACAGCGCGGTCACCGGTGGCGGCCGGGACCGGGACATCGCCGTCGTCGGCGGCACCTGGGTGCGCGCGGAGGGGGTCGGTGGCATCGGTCCCGACCTGCACACCCTGCGCTGGCGACATGTGGACGGCCTGACGTTGAAGGGGCTGGCGGTGGAGACCGCGGGCGACAAGTACGCCATCTCCCTCGGCGACGTCACCGACACCACCGTCACCCGGATCACGTTCGCCGTCTACTCGGACGGAGTGCACATCCAAGGGCCGGCCGCGCGGACCAGAATCTCCGGGATCCGGGGGTCCACGGGCGACGACACCGTCGCCATCACCCCTCGCGACTGGCAGGCCTACGACGACGTCTCGGGCCCGGTGACCGACACCGTCATCGAGGACGTCAATGTGGCCTCCCTCGCGGCGCTGGTCAAGGTGCTCGGCGGGTCACCGGAGACCGCGGCGTTGCGCACCACGGTCCGGGGCGTTGCGGGCGTTGCCGGCAACAACGTCGTCTGGGTCGGGGACGACACCGCCGAGTGGCGCACCACCGGCGGCCGGGTCGACGACCTGGTGGTGGAGCAGGTGGCCGCAGCCACCCTGCCCGGCCGGGGCGGTGTGGTGCACATCAACGGCTCGGCCGTGGGGCACGTCCGGCTCCGCGGGCTGAAGGCCGACGGCCCCGACGTGGCACTGCCACTGGTGCGGTTCTCGCCGCTGGCTCCCGCGACCCTGGGTGCGCTCACGGTCGAGGATGTCGAGGTCGCACAGCTCGGAGCCCTGCCCCTGCTGGCCGTGGACGCGAAGGCGAGGATCCGACGGCTGCAGGTGGACCGGTTGACCGTTGGCGGCGCGTCGGCCGGCGCCAAGGTCATCCGGATCGCCGGCGCGGTGGACGAGCTGACCGTCCGGACGGCCAGCATGACGGCGAGCGGCGACAGTCACCTGCTCGAACTGTCCGAATGGGCGGAGAACGCCGCGGTGCGCCAGGCGGACCTGTCCGGGGTCCGGGTCATCGGCAACGGCGGCCTGGTCACCGCCAAGGCGGCCACCCACACCCTGCTGCGGCTGGCCCTCGGCGACGTGCAGACCGCCGGGACGCCCTGGCTGGTCGACCTCAACACCGACACCGAGCTGCTGCTGTCCAACGTGAGCATCGACCAGAGCATCGGCGGGGTCGCGAAGGTACGCAGGTCAGGCGCGGTGGTGGTCCGCGGCGACGGGCTGCGGTCGACCCCCGGTTCGCGGGGAGTGGCGATCGCCGCCGGCGGTTCGGTGGTCTCGTACGCGCCGGAACTGGCGGTCGACGTCAGCAAGCTCGTCCGGGTGGACGGCAGCCGGGCCACGAACACCAATCCGCGCCTACCGTGCGGGACTGGGCCGGTGATGTGCACCGGGCTGACCTGGCAGCATCTCCGGACCGGCGCCACCTACTGACCGGTGCGGCCTGGCGTACTCACAGGGCCTTGCGCGACAGCACGCGCTTGAGGTCCATTGGGGTGATCGCCCGCGAGGCCAGCACCGCCGCACCGAACATGCCGGCAGCCAGCGCCGCCTCGATCGGCCAGGGAAGCCGGACCAGCCACAACACGAGAATCGTGACGCCGCCGAGGACGAGGACGCTCGCCATCGCCCGCACCGGCAGTCGCGACGTCATCGCCCGCGCGGCCAGCAGGCAGGTCGTGACGCCGATGACGAACTCCGTCGCGGCCGCGACCGCCGCGGCGCCCGTGGCTCCCCAGCGGGCACAGGCCCAGAACTGTGCCGCGAGGTTCACCACCGCCACCGAGACGGTCAAGACGGCGATCGGCCGTACGACGCCCAGCGCGGAACAGATGGTCGTGCCGACATAGCCGAGGGTGACGCCGACGAAGGCCACGGCGAGCAGGATCAGGGGCGTGACCGCCGGGCCGAAGTCGTCCCCGTAGAGATAGGCGACGAGCGTGGGAGCGAGCGCGATCAGCATGACGGCCGTACCCGCGCCGATCACGACGCCGGTGCGCGTCGCCAGACTGAAGATCACATTCCGCCGGTGGGCGTCCATGGACAGACTGGTCGCGACGATCGGGAGCAGCGGGGCCACCAACATGGCCGGGCCGAGCTGAGCGACGTCGAGGAACTTGTAGGCGGCCGAGTAGTAGCCCACCTCGGCAGCGCCCTGGAGGTGAAACAGGATCACCGAGCCGAGGCGGTAGTAGGCCATGACCGCCAGCGAGCTGATCGCCAGCGGCCAGCTCAGCGCGAAGATCCGGCCGGCCTCCGCCCACGACGGCCGGCCGAGGGGCACCAGCCTCCGGTTGATCACCACGCCGACGCCGGTCTGCAGCGCGACGACGGCGACGAAGAACCAGGCGAGCAGCACGACGTCGCCGCCGGTGCGCGCGATGGTCACCACCGCGATCAGCCAGAGAACGCCCTGAATGAGGGCGAGGACGGACGACACCTCGGGACGGAAGCGGGCCGTCGCGCCGGCAGTCAGGATCGACGCTGCGGACAGTGGCGTCGCGACGGCGACGACGCCGACCACCGAGCTGGATTCGCCGAAGAGCCCGCGGGCGGCGGCGATGAGCAGGACGACGGTCGCGAGCAGCGCCACCGACGTCCGGATAACCAGGCCGGTGGTCAGGATTCGGCCGGCGGACGCCCGTTCCCGCGCGATCCGGGAACTTACCGTGATCGTGGTGCCCATGTCGGCGACCTGTGCCGCCGCCGTGCCGAGGGTGAGCGCGAGGGCAAAGACGCCGAACCCGTCCGGGTTCAGGTAGCGAGCGAGGACGGCATTGGTCGCCATGCCCACGACCATGCCCAGCAACCGGAGGCCGAGGGAGACGGCCGTGGCCATGCTGAGCCCGCGTGCCGACCGCGAGCGGTCGGCTGGTCCGGTCGCTGCGAGATCCGCCGGTACGGTGCCCGCACCGACGTCTCCCGGCTTGTTCGTCGTCTGTCCTGGCGAGGTCACCGGAGGCACTCCCCGAAGGTGCGTTCGTACGCGGCGAGCCAGTTCTCGCGGCCATGCTGCTGCTCGACGTAGGCGACGCCGCTGCCGCGCAGCTCCAGGATCGCCGCTGCCCGCTCGGCCGTCAGTTCCGACGGATCCCCGATCACGAGGCCACCGCAGCGGGAGACCAACTCCGTCCCGGGATCTCCATCGAACGCCACGACCGGCAGCCCGGCGGCGGCCGCCTCGAGTACGCAGGTCGGCGTGCCGTCGGTCTCCGCCCCGCAGTAGAGGTAGAAGTCGCTGGCCGCGAGGAGGGCGGGCACGTCCTCCCGGTGGCCCGTGAAGTGCACGTCGGGGTTGCCGGCGCTGAGCCGCTCCAGCCGCTCACGGTCGGGCCCGTCGCCGACGACGAGCAGCGCGCTGCCGCTGGCCAGTGCCGCCGCGACGGCCCGATGATGGCGCTTGGCGCCATGCAGCCGTGCGGCGAGGACGGCGACCCGGCGGTCGTGGAAGCGGCTCGGCAACAGCTGTCGGCGCAACGCTGCCCGCGTCTCGGCCGACGGGGCGGCGTAGCGCCCGGTGTCGATCGAATTGGGGATTACGACGAGCTTGTCCCGGCCGACCACGGGTTCGAGGTCAGCTGCCACGGCCGCACTGACACAGACCACCCGGGAGACGTGCTCGGCGGCGCGCGCGTACCCCGCGAGCAGCAGCCGGCCGGCCGCGCCGCCCATCCACCGCCCGTGCTCCGTCCAGACCACCGGCGCACGGCGGGACAGGGGCGCGGTCAGGGCGATCTGCTCCCGCTTGAACTGCAGGTAGTAGATCGAGGAGTCGGCGATGATCTGCGTCCGATGCCGCTCGAGGGGCACCCGCAGGAGCCCGGCGGCCATCGTCCTGCGCGACCATTTCGGCCCGAGCCCGATCTCACGACGGCTGAGGCCGCGCTCCTCCCATCCCGGGCACCGGCCGTACAGGAGGATGTCATGGCCGCGATCCCGCATTCCTCGGCCGAGCGCGACGGTGTGCGCCTCGGCACCGCCGGCGGTGTCCGAGACAGAGACCATCGTGACGGTCAACCTGGACAATACGGTCCTCTCCTCAGCGGCCGCGGGTCCGGCCGTTGGTGCGGCTCTGGTGGGTAGCGGTGTACTCGTGAAGGAAACGGTTGGCGGCGTCCGCCGTGCCGACCGGCTCCGCGCCGAGTTGGTGCGCGGCGACGATGGCGTCGCGTAGCGCCGCGACGCTGGTGTCCTGGGCGACGGCGGTGGCGAGCTCGCCCAGACCGCCGCACGGGGCCACCGCGGTCGGCACGCCCAGCCTGGCCGCCACCGCGAGGACGCCGGACTGACTGGCGACCTCGTACGGCGCGACGACGACATCGGCGGTCGCCACCAGGGCGGTGAACTCGTCGACGTCCAGATAGCGGTAGGCGGTCGTCACGGCCGCCCCGGTCTGTTCGATCAGCGCGTCCACCTGGCGGCCCGGTCCGAGATCGTCGCCGACCACCGCTCCCCGCCAGTCGGGCAGCTGCGCCATGGCCTGGACGAACAGCTCCGGGTTCTTGTCCGCCCGGACCTGGCCCGGCAGCAGGGCGAGCTTGCCGCCGTCCGGCTTCAGCTCGGTGCGCCAGCGATCGACCAGTGCCGGCTTCACGGGCGGAGTCCACTGGACCAGGGGGACTCGGACGACGTTGGCCACTCCCCGGGCGAGGAGGCTCTGCCGGTCGGCGTCCGAGTAGACGAGGACCCGGTCGGAATCGTGGAGCGCACTGCGCAGCGCCCGGTCGCCCCCGGGGGCGTTGGACCGGACGAAGGTGTTGTGTGGGCTGGTGACGACGGTCGCGTTACGGCGCCGGGCGACCGAGACGAGTTCCGGGGTGAGCGCGAACATGCCCTGGATGTGGACGATGTCCTCCGGGCCGATCACCCGGCGCAGGTGCGGCAGGGTGCGAAGGAGATAGCGCGCGGACGTCCGGGCCTGGCGGACGACCCGGTTGGGCGACGCCCGATGCCAGGTGATGCATCGACACAGGGCCACCGAGGCAGGCGCCTCATCGCAGTCGTCGGCGGTGTGGACGACCACCTCCACGCCGAGTTCCGTCAGACCGGCGGCCACCTCGACGGAGTGGTTGAAGACGCCACCCCGGCCACCAGACTCGATCAGGTGAACGCGCCGGATCACGATGCCGCCTTGCGGTCGGCGAGGGTCGAGATGGAGGTGACCAGCTCCCGAACCGCCTGCGGCCAGCCCAGCGCCTCGCACCGCTGCCATGCCGCCTGTTCCCGCGCGTGCCGGGCGGGCAGGTTCCGCAACCCGTCGGCCACCGCGTCGGCGAAGGACTGCGGCTCCTCGGCCACCCAGTAGGCGTCGGTGCCGCGCATGGCGCTCGGCATGCCCTGCGCCGCGAACGGGCTCATCACCACGGAACGCCCACGCGACATCGACTCGGTCAGCTTGAGCTGCGATCCACCGCCGGTGGTGGCGGGGGCGACGGTCAGCGCGGCGCCGGCGTAGACGTCCGCCACCTCATCGAGCGTGCCGAGCACGGTCACTCCGGGAGTGCCGGCGAACTCCTGGCGCAACGCCTCGCTCCGCCGGCCCGCCACCACCAGTGGAGCCGTAGGAAGCGCGGCGCGGACGAGGGGCCAGGTGTCTCGGACGAACGTACGCAGCGCCAGCACGTTCGGCTCGTAGTCGTACGAGGCCAGCGCAAGGACGTACCCGTCCGCCGGCGAGGGGGTGTAGGGCCAGATGTCCACCCCGTTCGGCGCCAGGACGACATCCCGGGCCCAGCCGCGCAGCACGTCCCTGTCCGGCTGGGAGAGCGCAACGCAGAGTGCGGCGCGGGCGGCCAGCCGAGGCTCCCAGAAGGCGGCCTTGGTCGCCTCGGCCCGGCGCGCCATCCGTTGCCACCCCTGGGCCGACGTCACCAGCGTCTGCAGACGGCGACTTTCGATGTTGGCGAATTCGACCACGTGCGGTGCCTGCCGTGCCGACGGAGGCGCCCACGCGGCCAGGTAGGAGTGGGACCAGTAGACCGCATCGGGCCGGAACTCGACGCAGAGCGCACCGACGGAGTCGGCGATGGGCACCAGGTAGTGCCCGCCCAGGTGGGGGCGCCCCGACGCCCGGGTCCGGAGTGCGGACGGCGGCGACCACGGCAGCGGGGCGGTCGCGACCGGGGCGTCCACCTGCCGCTCGCCGTGATCGGGAAACGTGACCAGCACGTCCAGGTGACTGCTCAGCGCCTCGGCCACCCGAGCGGTACGGATGCGACCACCGTGCTGCGCCGGCCAGGGCGGTTCGACGCTGACGACGAGGACCCGCTTCATCGCCCGCGGACCAGTTCGGTCTCCAGCAGATCGCGCAGCAACGCGCCACGGCCTGCCCAGCCGTGTTCCGCCGCCCTCGCCATCCGGTCGTTCACGACGGTGTCGGTGACCTGCTGGAGCAGATCCCGCAGGCGGGCAGGGAAGTCGTCGGCCTCGGCCGCCGTCACGTGGGAGTTGGTCCGCGCGAGCTCGGTGACCGCCGGCAACCGGGTGCTCAGCACCGCCAGCCCGGAGGAGAGATATTCGAAGCACTTCAGGGGACTGACCCCCCGGGTGTAATCGTTGATCTCGTACGGGATGAGCCCGACGGCGCAGGTTCCAGCCAGCTCGGCGAGCTGGGCGGGTGTGAGGACGCCGACGTGGCGGGCACCAAGCTCTTCAAGACGGCGCAGCTCCGCGTCGAAACTGCCCCCACCGGCGGCGAGCGGACCGGCCAGCAGCAGCTCACCGTGCCCGCGCAGGGCGGTGGCGATCGACTCGAGGAGTCGCATGTCGAGCTTGTGAACGGTGAGATTCCCGGAGAAGAGGGCGACGGGCCGGCGGTCGGTAGCCGGCCTGCTCGCCGCCGTGAAGACCGACACGTCCGCGACGTTCGGCAGGAGCTCGACCCGGGGGAAGCCGGCGGTGACCAGGTGCTCCTGGACCGCCTTGCTGGTGGCGATGGCGACGACGGTGCGCGACGACAACGACCTCTCCCCGCGAGCCACGGCGACGCCATCCACCCCGGGGAAGGTCGCCAGCAGGTCCACGCAGTGATAGATGACGACGTCTGCCGCCTCTTCCAGGCCGTACGTGACCGGCGTGAACGTCCAGAGCACGCGCGGACGTGAGCTGGTGAGCCAGGTGCCGGTGGCGCGCCGGAGCAGGGCACGGTTGAGCGGGCGGGTGGGCGTCCGGTGCACGGGCAGCACGAGCGGCGACACGATCTGCGCTCCCGACGGCCGGGGTCGGTGTGCCGGCGCTTCCCGGTCGCCCATCGCCTTCCGGACCCGCCCCGCCATCCGGACCACGTCGTTGCGGTTGAGCCTGGGCCGACGCAGCCCCAGTGACTCGACGAACGTCACCGTGGTGGTGCGCGCGAGCTCGCGCGCGACGTAGTGCTGGTTGGTCGCGATCGGGGAGTCCCACTCGGCGGTACCCAACATCAGCACGTTCGCGACGGGCGACGCCGTCCCCATGAATCAATCCCCCGCTCGGAGTGCACTGAGCCCGGCCAGAGTATGCGAGGCCCCGTTCCCGGCCAATACCGCTACTAGATCCGGGGACGGGAGTGGGCGGCTACCCCTGTTCGGTCAGCCACGCGGCTACGTTCGCCTGGAAGGCCTGCGGCGTGAACCGTCGGGCATTGGTCATCGCCGCCTGGGCGGACAGGTCCGACGCCCGGCGGATCGGGTCCACAAATTCGGCCGGGTCGGTGGCGTTGAGGAGAAAACCCGTCTCGCCCGTCGCCACGGTCTCCAGCAGCCCGCCGCGGGCCCACCCGACGACGGGGGTACCGCAGGCCTGCGCCTCCACCGGGATCATCCCGAAATCCTCGAGCGCCGGATATAGCAGCGCCACGGCGCCCCAGTACAGTTCGCGGAGCCGTTCCTTCGTTGGCCTGATCTCGAATTCGACCGGCACGTCGACGCGGGCGGCGAGTCGGCGCAGATTCTCCTCCTCAGGCCCTCCACCGGCGATGACCAGCGGCAGGCGAGCCGCCGCAGCGATCTCGATCATCAGGTCGAAGTTCTTGTACGGGATCCAGCGACCGACGCCCAGGAGGTAACGGCGGTCCTGGTCGCTCACCTCCGGCGGGGCCGCCGCGAAGTAGTCCACTTCCACCGGCGGGTTGATCACCCTGGCGTCGCGTCCCCAGAAACGGCGGATCCGTGCCTGCACCTCCCGCGAGTTCGCCGCGTAACTGTGGACATGCCGGCTCAGCCGTTTGTCTCCCGCCTGCAGCACGGCGCGCATCGGCGCGAGCATGGGGTTCGCTCCCCGCTGGTCGAGATCCGGGCTCCAGACGTAGCGGGCGGGTGAGTGCACGTAACTCAGGTGGCGGGTCTGGTCAGGATCCCCGATCCGCACCGTGTGCGCGAAGGCGTGACTCGATGAGATGACGACGTCGTATTTCTGGCGGGTCAGGGTCCGCCAGGTGAGCGGCATGAGCGGAAGCGCGAGAGCCTTGCTGCGCCGCAACGGCGTCTTCGCCATCCAGGACTCGTGGATCTCCCGATCCACCGTCGCGTCGTCGTCCTTCCAGAGAACGAAGCGCTCCGCGTGCGGCACGACCTCAGCCATGCTCAGGAAGACCTGCTCGGAACCGCCGGTGGCACCGAACCACTCGTGAACCAGCGCGACGGAGCGGTCGGCGAGGGGGCGGAGTGCGGCATCCGACGTGGACGAGACTAGGCTCACCGACGCTCCCCCAGGCAACACGTCCTGGATTTGGCGATGCGCATTCCGGGCCTCCGGGTCCTAGCAGGGGACATCGGGCGACGTGCGGCCCGCTGCCGACACCGTCCTCAGAAGACGACCACGTCGCGGACGTAGTTGGCAAAGCGGCGCAGCTGGTAGGCCTCCGGCACGGGCGAGGTCATCCGAATCACCAGCTGCCGATCGATCGCTCCGTCTTCTCCACTGCGGAAGTAGGCCACGACGACCAAGCCGTGCCGCTGCCTGCCGTCGACATCAAGGATGTGCTCGGCATAGCTCGCGTACTCGCCACTACGGATCCACTGCGCGCCCCACGCCTCCTCGACACCGCGCATGGCGTTCTGCCACTGTGCGGTGCACGGCTGTGGGCAGTTCCGCACGATCACCTCTCCACCGACCGCCTGGTTGCCTGTCGCGGCCGTACCACACTGGTATTTGACGAACCCTTCGGCACGACCGGCGAGCGTGCACTGCCAGTTCGTGGGCACCTTCACCGGGAAGCCCAGGCCGTCGAGGTTCAGCGTCCGTACGGTGTCGCGCTCCTTGAACTTCGGCCACTGGGTCGGCCACGCGCCGGGCTTCGGCGGCTCGACCCCGGGCGACTCGGGCGGCGTCGTCGGCAACAACGGTGGGGCACTGCTGGTGCTGGCCGTGATCTCCGGCTTGCCAGGGTCGTCGGAGCCTGCCCAGACCACCGCGCCACCAATGCCGGCGACCAGCACCAGGACGAGGGCGGCGATCCCGACCCACAGCCCGGCACGACGCCGGGGCGGCTCGGAGGGTGTGATCCGGCGGGCCGGCGCGGTCAACGGGTCCTGCGGTGGGACGCTGACCGGCTGCGGCAGCGGCGCGGGCGACACCTGCAGGGGTGCGGGCGACACCTGCTGCGGCACGGGCGAGATCTGTTGGGGTACCGCGGCGTGCATCGCCCACGGCAGGGGCGCGCCGGAGGTGGGGCTGGGCGGGCCGGAGGTCGGCACACCGGAGACCGGCTGCGGCGGCCCGGCGACCGTGCCGGTCTCGGGGACCAGGACCTCCGCCTCGGTCTCCGCCGGGTGCAGGTCCATCCCGAGGGTCTGGAAGAGGCGCTGCGCCCCCATCCCCTCCTCGGAGGGGTATGCGACCCAGGGCTTCGCGGCGGCGAAGTCGGCGTTGACGTAGCGCTGTTCGCCTGCGGTCAGCGCCATGGCGTTGGCCGCGTTGGCGAAGGCCTCCCGCCAGGGCTGATCCGCCGCCGCGGCGCCCTCGAGCACCGCCACCGTCACCAGCCGGTCCTGCCCGTCGATGGCCCACCACGCCGTGCCCACCTGGCAGACGCCGAGCGCCTCGGTGAACCTGTACGGACCGACCGGCTGCATGCGACAACTCCTCTGCTCATCCGCCGTGCGGATAGTACAGAGGCAGCGCTTGCGGCACCGTCCTACGGTCGCCGCCCCAAAGCACGCCTACCAGGCGTAACCGGGCGGCGTAGGCGCTCGGGCAGAGGTCGAGATCACGCCCGACCAGCCCCGGCCGCCCGGGGAACATCGCTCGGTCGCGTGCTTGCGTTGTGAAAGTTTTCATGCATAGAGTCCACCCATGAATGAAAGCGGTGCGGCCCCCACCGACCGCCTGCTCGACCTCCTCCACGGCGTGCGGCTGACCCCCACCCAGCGCCGCATCGCGCACTGCCTGGTGCAGCACGCGGGCGCGGCGGGCTACCTGTCGGCGGCGGAGGTCGCCGAGCTGGCCGGGGTCAGCCAGCCGTCGGTGACCCGGTTCGCGATGGCGCTCGGCCACGACGGCTACCCCGCGCTGCGGCGCCGGTTGCGGGAGCTGGGCGTCGGCGGCGGGGTCCGGCCAGCCGACGGCAACAACCCGCTCCAACGGGCGGTCCACGCCGAGATGGGCAACCTCGACCGGCTGGCCGGCGAGCTCGCCGACGCCGACCGGATCGCCGAGGTGGGGAAACTGCTCGCGGCGAGCCGGCCGCTGCCGGTGCTCGGGCTGCGCGCCGCCGCGCCGCTGGCCGCGTACTTCGCGTACTTCGCGGCGAAGGTGCATCCGGACGTCCGGGTGCTCGACGACGGCGGCAGCCTCCTCGCCGACCGGCTCGAACAGGCCGCCGCGGCCGGGGCGACCGCGCTGCTCGCCTTCGTGCTGCCCCGTTACCCCCGGGAGACCCTGGACTCGCTGCGCGAGGCCCGGGACGCCGGGCTGACCGTCGTGGCGATCACCGACTCCCCGGTGAGCCCGGCGATCGACCACGCCGAGGTGGTGCTCCCCGCCGCCGTCGGCACCGATCTGGTCTTCGACCTGCACACCGCCCCGATGACCCTCGCCATGGTGGTGCTGCAGGCAATCTGCGACGCCGCCCCGGCCGAGACCCAGGCCCGGCTCGAGGCGTTCGAGTCGTCCGCCGCCCGCCGCCAGTTGTTCCTCAGCTGAGAGGAGTACGAGATGCACCAGCCCGTCCGCGCCGCCCGCGGCACCGCACGCACCGCCCAGGGGTGGCCGCAGGAAGCCGCGCTGCGGATGCTGATGAACAACCTCGACCCGGAGGTGGCCGAACGCCCCGAGGACCTGGTGGTCTACGGCGGCACCGGCAAGGCCGCCCGCGACTGGCCGTCGTACCACGCGCTGGTGCGGACCCTCACCGAGCTGCGCGACGACGAGACGATGCTGGTGCAGTCCGGCCGCCCGGTCGGCGTCATGCGGACCCACGAGTGGGCGCCGCGGGTGCTGCTGGCCAACTCCAACCTGGTCGGCGACTGGGCCACCTGGCCGGAGTTCCGCCGCCTCGAACAGCTCGGCCTGACCATGTACGGCCAGATGACCGCCGGCTCCTGGATCTACATCGGCACCCAGGGCATCCTGCAGGGCACGTACGAGACGTTCGCCGCGGTCGCCGCGAAGCGGTTCGGCGGCTCGCTCGCCGGGACGCTGACGCTGACGGCCGGCTGCGGCGGGATGGGCGGGGCGCAGCCCCTCGCGGTCACCATGAACGGCGGGGCGTGCCTGATCGTGGACGTGGACCGCAGCCGGTTGGAGCGGCGGAGGCACGACCGCTACCTGGACGAGGTCGCCGACAACCTGGACGAAGCGGTCGAGCGGGTGCTCGCCGCGAAGCGGGAGCGGCGGGCGCTGAGCGTCGGGGTGGTCGGCAACGCGGCGGTCGTCTTCCCCGAGCTGCTGGTCCGGGGCGTCGAGATCGACATCGTCACCGACCAGACCAGTGCGCACGATCCGCTGTCGTACGTGCCGGTGGGCGTGGAGCTGGCCGACGCCCGGGACTACGCGGCGGCGAAGCCGGCGGAGTTCACCGACCGGGCGCGGGCGTCGATGGCCCGGCACGTGGCGGCGATGGTCGGCTTCCTCGACGCGGGCGCGGAGGTCTTCGACTACGGCAACTCGATCCGCGGCGAGGCGCAGCTCGGCGGGTACGAGCGGGCCTTCGACTTCCCCGGCTTCGTGCCGGCCTACATCCGGCCGCTGTTCTGCGAGGGCAAGGGCCCGTTCCGCTGGGCGGCGCTCTCCGGCGACCCGGCCGACATCGCGGCCACCGACCGGGCCATCCTCGACCTGTTCCCGGAGAACGAGTCCCTCGCGCGGTGGATGCGGATGGCCGGCGAGCGGGTCGCCTTCCAGGGCCTGCCGGCGCGGATCTGCTGGCTGGGCTACGGCGAGCGGGACAAGGCCGGGGTGCGGTTCAACGAGATGGTCGCCTCCGGTGAGCTGAGCGCGCCCGTGGTGATCGGCCGGGACCACCTGGACTGCGGCAGCGTGGCGAGCCCCTACCGGGAGACCGAGGCGATGGCCGACGGCTCCGACGCGATCGCCGACTGGCCGCTGCTCAACGCCCTGGTCAACACGGCCAGCGGCGCGTCCTGGGTGTCCATTCACCACGGCGGTGGGGTGGGCATCGGCCGGTCCATCCACGCCGGGCAGGTCTGCGTCGCCGACGGCAGCGCCCTGGCCGGGCAGAAGATCGAGCGGGTGCTGACCAACGACCCGGCCATGGGCGTGATCCGGCACGTCGACGCCGGCTACGACGCCGCCCGCGAGGTCGCCGAGCGGACCGGCGTGCGGGTGCCGATGGCAGAGGGTCCGGCGTGAGCGCGAGGAGTGCAGCGCAGCGGAGCCCCGCAGTCGCGAACAACAGGGGTACGGCGTGAGCGCGAGGAGTGCAGCGCAGCGGAGCCCCGCAGTCGCGAACAACAGGGGTGCGGCGTGACGGACCTGGCCGCCCGGTTCCGGAAGCTCTGGGACGAGATCGGCCCGGTCGGGCGGGACGCGGGCAGCGGCGGCTACCTGCGGTACGCGCTGACCGAGCCGGAGCTCACGCTGCGGACCTGGTTCCGGGAACAGGCCGAGCAGCGGGGCATGCCGGTGCACGAGGACGGGAACGGCAACCTGTTCGCCTGGTGGGGCGACCCGGCGGCCGGCGAGGCGGTGCTGACCGGCAGCCACTTCGACTCGGTGCCGCACGGCGGGGCGTACGACGGGCCACTCGGCGTGGTCAGCGCGTTCCTGGCCGTGGACGAGCTGCGGGCCGCCGGGGTGGCCCCGGTCCGGCCGGTGGCGGTGGCCGCGTTCGTGGAGGAGGAGGGGGCCCGGTTCGGCGTACCGTGCCTGGGGTCGCGGTTGCTCACCGGCGAGATCGCGGTGGACCGCGCGGCCGGGCTGTGCGACGCGGCCGGGGTGAGCTTCGCCGAGGCGCTGGGCGACCGGCCGGCGGGCGCCGACCCCGCGCTGCTCGGCCGCTTCGCGGCCTTTGTCGAGCTGCACGTCGAGCAGGGCCGCGCGCTGGTCGACCTCGACGCGCCGGTCGCGGTGGCCAGCGCGATCTGGCCGCACGGCCGCTGGCGCTTCGACTTCCACGGCGAGGGCAACCACGCCGGTACGACCCGGATGGCCGACCGCCGCGACCCGATGCTCACCTACGCGTTCACCGTGCTCGCGGCGAACAAGGAGGCCCGGCTGCGCGACGCGCATGCCACGGTGGGCCGGGTGGCGGTCGAGCCGAACGCCACCAACGCGATCCCGGCCCGGGTGACCGGCTGGCTGGACGCCCGGGCGGCCGAACCGGAGACGCTGCACGGCCTGGTCGAGGCGGTGCACGTCAAGGCCGCCGAGCGGGCGAAGCGGGACGGCACCGAGCTGACCTGCACGCAGGAGTCGGCCACCCCGCTGGTGTCCTTCGACGGCGGGCTGGCCGACCGGCTGGCAAGACTGCTGGATGCACCGGTGCTGCCCACCGGCGCGGGACACGACGCCGGGGTGCTCGCCGCGCACCTGCCCACCGCGATGCTGTTCGTACGGAATCCGACCGGGGTCTCGCACTCCCCCGCCGAGTCCGCCACCGACGCCGACTGTGCGGCCGGGGTGACCGCCCTGGCCCGGGTGCTGGAGGTACTGGCATGCCGCTGACCCGCTGGCTGGCCGAGTACGCGTGGCTGCCCGAGCACGCCGAACCCACCCCCGACGTGCTGATCGAGGCCGAGGGCGGCCGGATCACCGCCGTCACCCCGCTGGTCGGCCGCGGCGCGCCGACCGCCGGGATCGAGGTGCTGGTCGACGCGGTACGGCTGCCCGGGCTGACCCTGCCCGGCCTGGCCAACGCCCACTCGCACGCCTTCCACCGGGCGCTGCGCGGGCGCACCCACGGCGGACGGGGCGACTTCTGGAGCTGGCGGGACGTCATGTACTCCGTCGCCTCTCGGCTCGACCCCGACTCGTACCTGGCCCTGGCCCGGGCCGCGTACGCCGAGATGGCGCTCGCCGGGATCACCTGCGTGGGCGAGTTCCACTACCTGCACCACGGCCCGGACGGGAAGCCGTACGCCGACCCGAACGCGATGTCGGCGGCGCTGGTCGAGGCCGCCGGGCACGCCGGGATCCGGCTCACCCTGCTGGACACCGCGTACCTCACGGCGAGCGTGGACGGGGCGCCGCTGGCCGGGCCGCAGCGCCGGTTCGGCGACGGGGACGCGCTGCGCTGGGCGGAACGGGTCAGCGGGTTCACGCCGGCGGACGCGCACGCCCGGGTCGGTGCGGCGATCCACTCGGTCCGCGCGGTGCCGGCGGAGCAGCTCGCCACCGTGGCCGGTTGGGCGGACCGGCAGGGGCTACCGCTCCACGTGCACCTGTCCGAGCAGCCGGCCGAGAACGACGCCTGCCGGGCCGTGCACGGCTGCACCCCGACCCGGCTGCTCGCCGACCACGGGGTGCTCGGCCGGCACACCACCGCCGTGCACGCCACCCACCCGACCGGCGCCGACATCAGCCTGCTCGGGGAGAACCGGACCGGGATCTGCCTCTGCCCCACCACCGAGCGGGACCTCGCCGACGGGATCGGGCCGGCCCACCGGATGGCCGAGGCGGGCAGCCCGCTCAGCCTCGGCAGCGACAGCCACGCCGTGGTCGACCTCTTCGAGGAGGCCCGCGCGGTGGAGCTGGACGAGCGGCTGCGCACCCGCAAGCGGGGCCACTTCACCCCCGCCGAGCTGGTCACCGCCGCCACCGTCGGCGGGCACGCCGCGCTGGGCTGGGGAGACGCCGGGCGGCTGTCGGTCGGCGACCGGGCCGACCTGGTCACGGTACGGCTGGACAGCGCCCGCACCGCCGGAGTGCCGCCGGTCGGGGCGTTCTTCGCGGCCACCGCTGCCGACGTCACGCACGTGGTGGTCGACGGGCGGACGGTCGTCGAAGACGGCCGGCACCTGACCGTCGACGTCCCGACCGAGCTGCGGCACGCCATCGAGGAGGTGACCGGCCAGTGAGCAGCCTGTTGGTGGACAACATCGGGGAGCTGGTCACCAACACCCCCGGTGCGGGCGGGGGCGGGCCGCTGGGCCTCCGCCGGCACGTCGCCCTGCTGGTCGAGGACGGGCTCGTCGCCTGGATCGGGCCGACCCGGGACGCCCCGGCCGCCGACCGGCGGATCGACGCCGGCGGCGCGGCCGTGCTGCCCGGCTTCGTGGACAGCCACGCCCACCTGGTCTTCGCCGGGGACCGGGCCGTCGAGTTCGCTGCCCGGATGGCCGGCGAGCCGTACACCGGCGGCGGCATCCGCACCACCGTCGGCGCGACCCGCGCGGCCTCCGACGACGAGCTGCGCGCCACCGTACGGCGGCTGCGTGGCGAGGCGATGCGGCAGGGCACCACCACGGTCGAGATCAAGAGCGGGTACGGCCTCACCGTCGCCGACGAGGCCCGCTCGCTGCGGATCGCCGCCGAGTTCACCGAGGACACCACCTTCCTCGGCGCGCACGTCGTCCCCGCCGAGTACGCCGACCGCCCCGACGACTACGTGGGCATGGTCTGCGGGCCGATGCTGGCCGCCGCCGCCCCGTACGCCCGCTGGATCGACGTGTTCTGCGAGCGGGGCGCCTTCGACGTGGACCACGCCCGGGCGATCCTCGCCTGCGGACAGGCGGTCGGGCTGGGCGTGCGGCTGCACGCCAACCAGCTCGGCCCCGGCCCCGGCGTGCAGCTCGGAGTGGAGCTGGGCGCGGCCAGCGTGGACCACTGCACCCACCTGACCGACGCCGACGTCGACGCGCTGGCGTCGACCGCCGCGGAGGACGGGGGGACGACCACCGTCGCCACCCTGCTGCCCGGGGCGGAGTTCTCCACCCGGTCGCCGTACCCGGACGCCCGCCGGCTGCTCGATGCGGGCGTGACGGTGGCCCTGGCCACCGACTGCAACCCCGGCTCGTCGTACACCTCGTCGATGCCGTTCTGCATCGCCCTCGCCGTACGCGAGATGCGGATGACCCCGGCGGAGGCCGTGTGGGCCGCGACCGCCGGCGGGGCGGCGGCGCTGCGCCGCGCCGACGTGGGACGGCTCGCGCGGGGCGCGCGGGCCGACCTGATGATCCTCGACGCCCCGTCCCACCTGCACCTGGCCTACCGGCCGGGGGTTCCCTTGATCCGCCAGGTTCTGCGCAACGGAGTGCCGCAATGTCGACCGTGACCATTCTGCCCACCGGGGTCTCCCCCGCCGACGTGCTCGCCGTGGCCCGCGGCACCGCCAAGGTCGTCCTCGATCCCGCCACGGTGGAGGCGATGGCGACCAGCCGGTCCATCGTGGACGGCATCGAGGCCGCCGGCCGACCCGTGTACGGCGTCTCCACCGGCTTCGGGGCGCTCGCCAACACCTTCGTCGCGCCGGAGCGGCGGGCCGAACTCCAGCACGCGCTGATCCGCTCGCACGCGGCCGGCGTCGGCGCGCCCATGCCCCGCGAGGTCGTACGGGCGATGATGCTGCTGCGGGTACGCTCGCTCGCCCTCGGCCGCTCCGGGGTCCGCCCGCTGGTCGCCGAGGCCCTGGTGGACCTGCTCAACCACGAGGTCACCCCGTGGGTGCCCGAGCACGGCTCGCTGGGCGCCTCCGGGGACCTGGCCCCGCTGGCGCACTGCGCGCTGGTGCTGCTCGGCGAGGGCTGGGTGCTCGGCCCGGCCGGCGAGCGGATCCCCGGCGACGAGGCGCTGCGCCGGGTCGGCCTGGAACCGATCGAGCTGGCCGCCAAGGAGGGGCTGGCGCTGATCAACGGCACCGACGGCATGCTCGGCATGCTGCTGCTGGCGATCCACGACGCCCGGCACCTGTTCGCCATGGCCGACGTCACCGCCGCGCTGGCGATCGAGGCGATGCTCGGCTCGGAGCGGCCGTTCCTGCCCGAGCTGCACGCCATCCGGCCGCATCCCGGCCAGGCGGCGTCCGCGGCGAACATCCACCGGCTGCTGCAGAACTCGGCGGTGATGGACTCGCACCGCGACGACCTGGCGCACGCGGTGCAGGACGCGTACTCGATGCGCTGCGCGCCGCAGGTGGCCGGGGCGGCCCGGGACACCCTCGACTTCGTCGAGGTGGTGGCCGGGCGGGAGCTGCTGTCCGTGGTGGACAACCCGGTGGTGCTGCCGGACGGGCGGGTCGAGTCGACCGGCAACTTCCACGGTGCGCCGCTCGGCTTCGCCGCCGACTACCTGGCCATCGCCGCCGCCGAGGTGGGGGCCATCGCGGAGCGGCGGGTGGACCGGCTGCTCGACGTCACCCGCTCCCGGGACCTGCCGGCGTTCCTCTCCCCCGACGCCGGGGTCAACTCCGGGCTGATGATCGCCCAGTACACCGCGGCCGGGATCGTCGCGGAGAACCGCCGGCTCGCCGCGCCCGCGTCGGTGGACTCGCTGCCCACCAGCGGCATGCAGGAGGACCACGTCTCGATGGGCTGGGCGGCCGCCAAGAAGCTGCGGACCGTGTTGGACAACCTGACCAGCCTGCTCGCGGTGGAGCTGCTGGCCGCCGTACGCGGGCTCCAGCTCCGCGCCCCGCTGACCCCGTCCCCGGCCGGCCGGGCCGCGCTGGCCGCGCTCGGTGACGTGGTGGGCGAGCCGGGGCCGGACGTGTTCCTCGCCCCGCTGATGGAGGCCGCGCGGGAGGCGCTCGGCGGACCCGAGCTGCGCGCGGCGATCGAGCGGGAGGTCGGCCCGCTCGGCTGACCGGATTCCGTCCGGTCCCGCTCCACACTGGAGACATGGAGCAGTCGGGCGCCGGCACGCTCGCACCGGCCCGGTGGCGCCGGCTGGTCTGGCCGGCCGTCATCGGGTACGCCCTGGTCGCGGCCGCCGCCCGGCCGCTGACCGGGCCGGCGGCCGTCGCCGTGCTGATGCCCGGCGGCGTCCTCCTGATCGCCGGGCTGCGCCGCGCGCCCACCCGGCCACGGCGGGTCGGGCGGCGGGCCGCCGGCACCTGGCTTGGCCTCGGGGTGCTCTTCTGCCTGTGGGAGCTGGGCGCGTTCCTGGCCGGCAACGACGAGGCGCACCCGACCTTCAGCATCCTCACCGACCCGGTGCTCGCCACCTGGCCCGGACGGGTCGCCGGGTATCTCCTCTGGCTCGGCACCGGCGCCTGGCTGGTGACCCGGTGACCGCCCGAGCCCTGATCGCCGCCGGCTTCGCCGCGATCCTGCTGCTGATGGTGGCCGTCGACGCGCTCGGGCGACGCCGGCCCGGGCCGGCCAGGATGCCACTCGGCGCGGCGCTGACCGCCGCGCTGCGCACCACCGGCGGCCGGGCGCTGGTGTTCGGTGTCTGGCTCTGGCTCGGCTGGCATTTCCTGGCCCGGTGACCCCCGCCCGGGCGAAGCTGTCGGTCTCCGCTGCTAGGTTCTGGCCGTGCACGAGCCCGACGCCGTCGTGACGGCTGACGCCCCGAACCCTGATCGCACCCCACACGGGGAGGCACGGACGCACGACGGCGAGATTCGGGCCTTCGTCCGCCGCCAGGTCGCGCTCGCCGAACTGCCGGCGGCGGCCATCGTCACCGCGACGCAGGAATATCTGGCCGGGGATGTCAACGCGGACCGGATCGCGGAGCTGACCTGGCCGGTGGTGGCCGAGGAGCTGACCGCGCACCTGACCGCGCAGGAGAGCTGGTCGGCGCCGACCGACAGCGACCGGCTCACCGCCGCGTTCCGGGCGCTCTCCGCCGCCGGCGTCGTGGCCCGGGAGAACTTCACCTGCTGCCAGAACTGCGGGCTCGGCGAGATCGGGGCCGAGGTGCCGCCCGAGGTCACCCCGCGCAGCTATGCCTTCTACCACCAGCAGGACGCCGAGCACGCGGTGGACGGGTCGCCGGTGTTCCTCGCGTACGGGCTCTTCGAGCAGCCGCCCTCGGTGCAGGTCGGCGAGGAGGTGGCGGCGGCGCTGCGGGCCGAAGGGCTGACCGTGCACTGGAACGGCGATACCGGCAGCCGGATCCAGGTGCCAATGGTCTGGCGCCGTCGTCGGGTCGGCCGCCTCGCCGCGGTGCCGCCCACCACGGCCGACGACGTCGAGGTCGACTTGGAGCTGCTCACCGCCTGGTCCGGGGTGCACGCGCCCCGTGGCGGCGCTCAGTCCGCGGCCCGGCTGGCCGCGCTGCACCTGCCGTGGATGCCCGTGGACGCCCGGGTGCGGCTGTCCGCCGACTCGCTGACCGTCACCGTCCGCCGCGAGCGCGACGCGCTGATCGGCGAGTACGACGACCGCCGCCCCGCCACAGTCGGCCGGTACGACGGCATGGTCCTGCTAGGCCGGCCGCGGACGACGGCACCCGGCCCCGTGGACGTCCTCGACGCCACCTACGAATACTCGACCGGGCGTGGCAACGCGGTGGCGCTCGAGGCGGAGGAGGCCGTTGCGATCGCCCACCGCCTGCAACCGCACACCCGCGACTTCCTCTCCTGCCTCGGCCGCTCAGGAGGCGTGGTGCAAATGGGCTGGGAGGCGGACCGGCTCTGGCTGGAGACACCGCACCCGGAGACGGCCACCGTGACCGGCCGGCACGTCACCCTCGCCGAGGCGGAGCGGATGATCACCATCCTGGCCACCGAGGACCGGGTCGCCGTCTTGGAACTCGGCGACACGGTGACCAAGCCCTGGTGATCGGCAGCCGCCCAGGTCCGACGGACGTGGGCGGCTGCGGGCTCAGGACGGCGGGAGCACCTTCGCCACCAGCTTGGCCAGTTCGCGCAGCGCCTTGCCACGGTGGCTGACCGCGTCCTTCTCCTCCGGGGTCAGCTCCGCGTTGGTCCGCTCCTGGCCGTCGCCGAGGAAGATCGGGTCGTACCCGAAGCCGCCCTCGCCGCGCGGCGCGCGCAGGAGCCGGCCGGACTGGCGGCCGTCGACCAGGTGCTCCTTGCCGTTGGGCAGGACCAATGCCACCGTGCAGACGAAGGAGGCGTCCCGGTGCTCGTCCGGCAGGTCGGCGATCTGGTCCAGCACCAGCTGGAAGTTGGCCTGGTCGTCGCCGTGCCGGCCGGACCAGCGGGCGCTGAACACGCCCGGCATGCCGTTGAGCGCGTCCACGGCCAGCCCGGAGTCGTCGGCGATGGTGGGCAGACTGGTCCGCCGGGCACCCTCCCGTGCCTTGATCAGCGCGTTCTCGCCGAAGGTCAGGCCGGTCTCCGGCAGCTCCGGGTACTCCTCGACGTCGTCGAGGCCGAGCAGGGCGATCCGGTGCGCGCCGAGCGCGCCGTCGAGGATCCGCTGCAGCTCGACGAGCTTCTTCCGGTTCCGGGTGGCGAGCAGCACCTGGTTCATGAGAGCGCCTTCCGCTGCGCGTCGGCCAATTCCAGGCAGCCCGCCACGCCGAGGTCGAGCAGGGCGTCGAGCTGTTCACGGGCGAAGATGCCGGCCTCGCCCGTCCCCTGCACCTCGACGAAGTCGCCGGTCCCGGTGCAGACCACGTTCATGTCGACCTCGGCGGTCACGTCCTCCTCGTAGCAGAGGTCCAGCCGTGGCTCGCCGGCGATGATGCCGACGCTGACCGCCGCCACCGACCGGTGCATCACCTTCTCCACCTTGCCGGAGAGGGCCTTCCGCTCGGCCAGCCAGGTCACCGCGTCGTGCAGCGCCACGTAGGCGCCGGTGATGGCGGCGGTGCGGGTGCCGCCGTCGGCCTGGAGCACGTCGCAGTCGAGCACGATCGAGTTCTCGCCGAGCGCCTTCAGGTCGACGCAGGCCCGCAGGCTGCGACCGATCAGCCGGGAGATCTCGTGGGTACGCCCGCCGATCTTCCCCTTGACGCTCTCCCGGTCGGAGCGGGTGTTCGTGGCCCGGGGCAGCATCGCGTACTCGGCGGTCACCCAGCCGAGGCCGGAGCCCTTGCGCCAGCGGGGGACGCCCTCGGTCACGCTCGCCGTGCAGAGCACCCGGGTCGCGCCGAACTCGACGAGCACCGAGCCCTCCGGGTGGGTGCTCCAGCCCCGGGTCAGGGTCACCGGTCGGAGTTGGTCGGGCTGCCGCCCGTCAGGTCGCGCCATGCCTGCACCTTATGCGGTGCCGTGATCGAACCGTCCCCGGGTGCCGAGGAAGGCGTCTTCGCCGGTGAGCGGCGCTGCGGTGGCGCGGTGAGCGGTGGGCATCCCGGGGGCAGGGCGCCGGACGGCCGGACCACTGCGTCGCCCTTTGCTCTGCTGCAGCCCACGCGACAGCGGAACGCTCCCAGTGTTGCGTCCGCTGCAGCAGAGCAAAGGCGGTCGAGGGGGTGGTGCCGGTCGCATCGAGAACGGCGAAGCGGCACCCCAGCGCCACGTCGCGTGCCCGATCAGGTAGCCGCCGGCAGGTCGGAGGGCCGGTGTCCGGGCTCGATGCCGTGCGCGCGGAGGAAGCCCGCGACCGCAGCCGGCCAGCCGAACTCCTCCGCGCGGCCGCGGGCCGCCGCGCGCCGGGCCGCCTCCGGGCGCTCCAGCAGCCGCACCACCGCCGCCGCGATCGCCGAGGGCGTGCCGTAGGCGGCGACCCCGCCCGGTCCGATCACCTCGGGCAGGGCGCTGGCCGCATTGGCCACCACCGGGGTGCCGCAGGCCAGCGCCTCCAGCCCGGCCAGGCCGAAGGTCTCCACCGGCCCGGGCGCGAGCACCACGTCCGCGATGGCCAGCAGCGCGGCGAGCGCCGCCCGGTCGGGCAGGAAGCCGGTGAAGTGCACCGGCAGGCCGGCCGCCCGCCGGGCCAGCGCGGGCCGCAGCGGGCCGTCGCCCACCATCACCAGCACCGCCGGTACGCCGGCGCGGCGCAGCCGGGCGAGGGCGGCCACCGCCAGCTCCGGACGCTTCTCCACCGACAGCCGCGCGCAGTGCACCAGCAGCACTTCGGTGTGGTCGGCGTACCGCTCGCGTAGCACCGGGTCGGCGCGCCGGGGGTGGAAGGTGGTCAGGTCAACGCCGAGCGGCACCAGGTCGACCGGCGGCGCGTCGAGCCGGGCGAACTCCTCGGCGGCCCACCGGGTGGTGCAGACGATCCGGTCGTATCGGTGCAGGGTCTCCCGGTTGAGCCGGTCGGCGACCCGACGGGCGAGGGCGGCGGGCAGTCGCCACTGGCTCAGCAGGCCGGTCAGGCTCTCGTGGGAGACCATCACCGACGGCACGCCGAGCTCCCGGGCCCAGCGGCCCGTCCAGCGCAGGGTGCTCCGGTCGGAGACCTCCAGCCGGTCCGGCGCCAGGTCGGCGAGGACCCGGGCCAGTCGGCGCCGGTCGGTCAGCACCCGGTAGCCGCCGGTGCCGGGCACCTCCGGTCCGGGCAGCGTGATCTCGCGGCCCCACGGCCGCCGGGTGTCGCCATAACGGGCGCCGGGGATGACCAGGACCGGTTCGTGGCCGGCGGCGAGGTAGCCCTCGCCGAGGTGCCGCAGGGCGGTACGGAGGCCGCCCGAGCGGCCGGTCACGAAGTTCGCCACCCGCACGATCCGTGCCCGGGGGAGGCCGGCGCTCATCGCCACGCCGGCAGGCCGGCCGCGGCCGTGCCGGCCAGCACCGCCTCGTAGTGCCCGATCAGCTCGTCCCCCACCGCGCTCCAGCTGCGCCGGCTCACCGCCGCCCGGGCGGCCAGGCCGTAGGCGGCCCGGCGGGCGGGATCGGCGGCGAGCTCCGCCACCGCGGCAGCGAGCGCATCCCCGTCATCGGGCGGCACCAGCAGGCCGGTCACGCCGTTCTGGACCAGGTCGACCGGACCGCCGCTGGCCGGGGCCACCACCGGCACGCCGCTGGCGGCGGCCTCCTGGAGCGTCTGCCCGAACGTCTCGTGCGGCCCGGTGTGGACGAAGACGTCGAGGCTGGCGTAGAGCCGGGCCAGCGCCTCGCCCTGCTGGACGCCGAGGAAACGCACCGCGGGCAGGGCCCGTTCGAGCGGCGGGCGGGCCGGGCCGTCGCCGGCCACCACGACCCGTACGCCGGGCAGCCGGGCGGTGGCGGCCAGCAGCTCCACCCGCTTCTCCGGAGCGAGGCGACCCACGTAACCGACGAGCAGCTCGCCGCCGGGCACCAGGGCGCGGCGGAGCTCCTCGCTGCGCCGAGCCGGCTGGAAGCGGTCGGCGTCGACGCCGCGCCGCCACAGCCAGATCCGCTGGATCCCGTTGGCGATCAGGTCGGCGGCGGCGCGGGTCGAGGGCGCGAGGGTGCGCTGCGCCGAGTTGTGGATCCCGCGCAGTCGACGCCAAGCGGCCGCCTCACCCCAACCCACCCGGTACGCCCGGGCGTAGGAGGCGACGTCGGTCTGGTAGACCGCGACGGCCGGCAGCCCGTGCCGGGCGGCCAGGGTGGCCCCGGCCGCGCCGAGAATGAACGGGCTGGCCAGGTGGACGACGTCCGGCCGGTGGCCGAGCAGCGCGCCGGCCAGCCCGGCGGTCGCCACGCCGAGCCGGAAGCCCTGGTAGCGCGGGAGCGGCACGCTCGGGATCCGGACCACGGGATACGGCTGGCGCGCGCTGGCCCGACGCCGGCCGCCGGCCGGGGACGGCGCGATGACCAGCGGGTCGTGCCCGCGGGCCAGCAGGTGTTCCGCGGTCCGGACCACGGAGTGCGCCACGCCGTTCACGTCCGGCGGGAACGACTCGGTCACGATGACGATCCGCATGGCCCGAGGGTGCGGTCCGGACGGGTAGGCCAGGCGACCGGCCGCTGACCGGGCGGCGAACACTACGGCAACGCGGCGCGCCGCCGTCGAAGTCAGACGTCGTAGCAGGCGCCGGGACGCACCACGTCCAGCGGCCCCGTGTACGCCCCGGCCGCCGCCTCCACGGTGTGCGCCTCGCTGCCCCAGGCCGGCACCAGGTGCGTGAGCAGCAGTCGGCCCACCCCCGCCTTGGTCGCGTACTCGCCGGCCTCCCGGCCGGTGAGGTGCAGGTCCGGCGGGTTCTCCGCCCCGTCGAGGTAGCTGGCCTCGCAGAGGAAGAGGTCGGCGCCCTGGGCCAGGCGCAGCAGGGCGTCGCAGGGCGCGGTGTCCGCCGAGTAGCAGAGCACCTTGCCGCCGTGCTCCAGCCGCACGCCGTACGTCTCCACCGGGTGGTTCATCCGGTCGACGGTGACGGTGAACGGGCCGATCGGGAAGGTGCCCGGCTCGAGGGCGTAGAACTGGTAGACGTCCTCGACCGTGCTCTCCTCCTGCCCGTAGGCGGCGGCGATCCGGTCCGGCGCGCCGGCGGGGGCGTACACCGGCAGGGGCGGGTACGGGCCGTCCGGGGCGTACCGCCGGACCACCACGTAGCTGACCGCGTCGAGCATGTGGTCGCAGTGCAGGTGGGTGAGGAGGATGGCGTCGGGGGCGTGCAGCCCGACGTAGCGCTGGAGGGTGGAGAGCGCTCCGGAACCGAAGTCGACCAGGAGACGGAACCCCTCCGCCTCCACCAGGTAGGCGGAGCAGGGGGACTCGGGTCCGGGGAAGCTGCCCGCACAGCCGAGGACGGTCAGTCGCATCCGGTCGCCTCGATATCACGCTTGGTAGTCGATTCGCCGGCAGTCGCTCCGCCGATGATCTCTACCGACGCGTACGCCACGCTGCGCAGCCTACGCGCCGGCCCGGTCGGGCAAGAATCGTCTACTGGAAGTTGTCATCAACGTGACACCCCCAACGCGCCCCGGGTCGGACCCGGCGGTCGGGCCGGTCGACGGGTGCCGCCGACCGACCCGACCCACGGGCCTCGTCACGCCCAGAGCTGCCCCTCCAGGGCGTCCTCGGCGTCCGCGAGGGTGCCGCCGTACGCCCCGGTGGAGAGGTACTTCCAACCGCCGTCGGCGACCACGAACGCGACGTCGGCCCGGCGGCCGGCGCGGACCGCCTCGTGCGCCACCGCGAGGGCGGCGTGCAGGATCGCGCCGGTGGAGAAGCCGGCGAAGATCCCCTCCACCTCGACGAGCTGCCGGGTACGCAGCACCGCGTCCCGGGTGCCCACCGAGAAGCGCCGAGAGAGCACCCCGGCGTCGTAGAGCTCGGGGACGTACCCCTCGTCGATGTTGCGCAGGCCGTAGACCAGCTCGCCGTACCGCGGCTCGGCGGCGACGATCTGGATGTCCTCGACCTTCTCCCGCAGGTAGCGCCCGGTGCCCATCAGCGTGCCGGTGGTGCCCAGGCCCGCCACGAAGTGGGTGATCGTGGGCAGGTCGTGCAGCAGCTCCGGCCCGGTGGTCTCGTAGTGGGCCCGGGCGTTGGCCTCGTTGCCGTACTGGTAGAGCATCACCCAGTCGGGGTGCTCGGCGGCGACCTGCTTGGCGGTGGCGACAGCCTGGTTCGAGCCGCCGGCGGCCGGCGAGAAGATGATCTCCGCGCCGTACATCCGGAGCAGTTGGACCCGCTCGGTGGAGACGTTCTCCGGCATCACGCAGACCAGCCGGTAGCCGCGCAGCTTGGCCACCATGGCCAGCGAGATTCCGGTGTTGCCGCTGGTCGGTTCGAGGATGGTGTCACCCGGACGGAGCTGCCCGGCCTGCTCGGCCGCGCGGACCATGAACAGGGCCGCCCGGTCCTTGATGCTGCCGGTCGGGTTCCGGTCCTCCAGCTTCGCCCAGAGCCGCACCGGCGGCGCCCCCTCGGACACCGTCGGGGAGAGCCGGGGCAGCCCCACCAGGGGCGTGCCGCCGCACGCGTCGAGCAGGCTGTCGTACCGCGCCATGACGGCCGCTCTCAGCGGGCGACGCGCGCTTCGCGCACGGCGCTGTGCTGCGCGATCGCGGCTGCCGCACTGTGCTGCGCGACCGCCGCTGCCGCCGCACTGTGCTGCGCGATCGCCGCTGCCGCCGCGAAGCCGAAGGCGCCCCCGGCCACGGCCGGCAGGATGGTGACGCTGTCGCCGTCGTTGAGCTTGGCGTCGAGCGCGCCGAGGAAACGGACGTCCTCGTCGTTGACGTAGACGTTGACGAACCGGTGCAGCGCCCCGGCGTCGGTGACCAGCCGGGCCTTCAGGCCGGCGTGCCGGGAGTCCAGGTCGGCGAGCAGGTCGCTCAGCGTGTCGCCGGTGCCCTCGACGACCTTCGCGCCGCCGGTGTAGCTGCGCAGGATGGTGGGGATGCGGACCTCGATGGCCATGATGTCTCGTGCTCCTTGTTCGGGTCGTGCCAGGTGACGGGAGAAAGAAGGGTGTGCCGGCGCTGAGGGGTCAGCGGCCGGAACACTCGTAGTCGACCGTCGCCGGGCTCTGCCCGAACATGTAGGACTGGACGGCGTGCGGGTCCACGGCGGCATCCACGATCCGGACCGGCTCCTCGGTGACCACGCCGTCGACGATGCGGAAGGAGCGGATCTCCTCCGCGTCGGGCTCGCGGGTCGAGACGAGCAGGTAGTGCGCCCCCGGCTCACCCGCGAAGGAGATGTCCGTGCGGGACGGGTACGCCTCGGTCGCGGTGTGCGAGTGGTAGATGACGACCGGCTCCTCGTCGCGGTCGTCCATCTCCCGCCACACCCGCAGCTGCTCCATCGAGTCGAACTCGTAGAAGGTCATCGAGCGGGCGGCGTTCTCCATCGGGATGTGCCGGATCGGGGTGCCGCTGTCGGCGGGACCGGCGACCACGCCGCACGCCTCGTCCGGGTGGTCCCGACGCGCGTGGGCCACGATCGCGTCGATGATCGACCGGTCGATGCTCAGCACGTCGACCAGCCTAGCGCCTGGCGATCAGGCCCGGCGAGGTGGCGACCGTCACCAGTCAGTCGATCAGGGCGTTGAGCAGGGATTCCTGTAGGTAGCCGAGATACGCGTAGACCGACAGTTGGAACACCCGGGAGGAGGTGGGGTCCTCGGCGACCGCGTCGTCGAGCTCCTCACCCAGGTCCGTGCCGTCCTTGATCTCCAGCCGGACGCCCATCGCCAGCCGGGCGTCGTTGAGCGCGCGCAGCCACGCCTCGGCCGCCTCCGCGTCGAGGCGCACCTCGCCGCCGGCCTCACCGTCGGGCAGCGCGGCGAGGATCGCCCCGGCCTGGTCGATCTTGGCGGTCTTGAGGTCGCCCTCGGTGTACCGGCGGAACTCGGCGGTGCTCGCCGCGTCGTCCGGGTAGACCTCGGGGAAGAGCCGGCCGACCACCGGGTCGTCGTGGTCGAAGCCGTCGGTGAGCAGGCCGACCACCTCGGAGGCGACCTTGCGCAGCACCCGGACCTCGTCCACCGCGAAAACGGCCACGTAGCGGTCGCCGTGGCGACGGAACATGCTCACGACGCCATCCCCGCTCGCGACTGCGGGGCTCGCAACACCGGCTCACTCCTCGCGCTCACGACCGGTCCACCGTCGCCCAGAGCCCGTACGCGTGCAGCTGCGACGCGTCGTGCTCCATCCGCTCCCGGGCCCCGCTGGACACCACGGCCTTGCCCTTGTGGTGCACGTCCAGCATGAGCTGCTCGGCCTTCTCCCGGCTGTACCCGAAGAGCTTCTGGAACACCCAGGTCACGTACGTCATGAGGTTGACCGGATCGTCCCAGACGATCGTCACCCATGGCCGGTCGGACGCCGGCACCTCGTCAGTGTCCGGCGTCTCGACCGGTGCAACCTGTGGAGCCGCCATGCCCCCCATCGTGCCACCGGATCCGGGGAACCGATGAACCGGAACGCCGCCCCGGCCCGGATCACCCTCCCGGGCCGCGTACGGCGACCCGGTCGACCGCGCGGCCGGCGCCAGCTCAGGCGAGCAGGATGCCGTGGTCGACAGCATCGGTGAGCACCGCGCCCAGCGAGAGACGGATCACCTCGAAGCGACGGGACACGTCGCGGGACAGTTCGAGCTCGACCTCGCGCAGCGCCCGCTGCGCCCACGAGCGAGCGCCGTTCGGATCGTCGTTGCCGGGTACGCGCCAGTGCTGCCAGCAGCCGCCGGAGAGCGCCACCCCGACCGGGGGCAGCACCTCGTCGCGCGCCGCGCCGGGGAAGCCGGCGAGCGCCTCGAACGCGCCGCCGCCGGTCAACCCGGCCACCCCGGCGGTGCTGGTGACCAGGAGCACCCTGTCCAGCTCCCGGCCGGCGGGATGGTCGGCGAGACCCCACCGCACGGCGTGCGTGATCCGGCGGCGGACCCCCTCCGCCAGCGGCGCGCCGAAGGCCCGGGCGGCCGTCTCGTCGAGAATGCTCCGGGCCGCCTCGTCGCACTGGGCGGTGGCGAGCAGCGACAGCGCCTCCATCTCCCCGTCGAGCAGCTGCGGCAGGCCAGCGCAGCCGACCCCGAAGACGATCTCCTGCACCACCCGGAGGTGGATGTTGGCCAGTTCCAGGGCGAGGTGCTGGCGGATCCGCTGAGCGCAGGAGCGGGTCATTCGGTCCATCCGCTCGGCGAGTTCGCCGCCGTCGAGCCCGGGCACGACGGGCACCTTGCCGTGCGCGCCCGGTGGTTCCGGCGGCCGGCCGCTGGCCCGCCGCAGCCCCTCCTCCGCGGCCCAGCCGACCAGCGCCCGGCGCAGGACCGAGTGGTCGGCCTGCCGCACCGCGTACCACCGGGCGGCGGCCAGCCGGGGCACCGCGGCCAGCAGGGCGGCGCGGTGCGCCGCGAGCGAGACCGCCGCCGAGTCGACCCGGCGTCCGGCCGGGCGCGGCACGGGCGAGCCCGGGCGGCCGGCCGACGGGACGGGCGCCCCCGCGCTCTCCGTCGGCGTCGGGCCGTCCGCCGGGGACGCCCAGCCGGCCACCCCGGGGGTGACCGCGAACAGCACCTCGACCCGGGTGCGGGCGATCTCCGCCAGCAGGTGCAGCTCGGCGGCGGTGAACGTCTGGTCGGCGGAGATCACGAAGAGCAGCGCGCCGGCCCGGCCCACCGCGTCGAGCAGCACCCGGCCGCCGGCGACGCCGAGCGAGCCAGTGTCCGGCGTGTCGAGCGTCGAGAAGTGGCGCAGCAGCGGGTCGGGCAGGCTCAGCTCCACCCGGCGCGGCGGGCGGGCCAGGGCCGGACCCGCCGCGCGAAGGTCGGCGCCGTACGAGTGCGGCTGGCGGTAACCCGGCACGTACGCGGCGCGGGTCGGCACCCTGGCGTGGTTGACCAGCAGGTAACTGCCCGCCGGCACCGCCAGCATCGCGGGGTCCAGGTTGAGCAGGCCGGCGAGCAGCTCGCGCCGCCCGGCGCCGGCCGGACCCGCCACGACGACGGCCAGCGGCTCCTCGGGGCGCGGCTCGGTCACTCCGAGCCGGGCCGGCAGTGGCGCGCAGCGCGGCGCCTCGGCCGGCCCGCCCGGATCGGGCGTGTCGACCGAGGGAACAGGACCCGGCTTCATCAGGCGTGCCTCCACTAAGGCGACCGGGTTGCGGTCCGGCCGCGTGGGATATCCGCTGGTGACACCCCGGATGTCGGAAGGGTACGGGTGTCGGGAGACCGACCCGGAACACCCAGGATACTCACCAGTAATCAAGAGATTACTCAATCTCGCTGCGTGACGGTATGCACGCGCACGGATCACCGTCGATATGCTGCAGCAATGAGTCGGTGGGACTTCGTCGGCCGAACCGATGAGCTCAACCGTCTGTTGTCGGCGGTCGGCGGCCTCGAGGGGCGCGGACTGCTCTTCGGCGGGATTGCCGGGGTCGGCAAGAGCCGGCTGCTGCGCGAGGGGGTGGCCGCCCTCCCCACCGACCGGTACGCGGTCTGGTCCGTCTCGGCCAGTGCCACCACCGCCGCGCTGCCCTTCGGCGGCCTCGTCCAGGTGCTCCCGGCCGAGCAGCCGCAGGGGCTCTCCCCCGCCGGCGTCCTGCGGTGGGCGGTGGACGTGCTCCAGGAGCAGGCCGCCGGCCGGCCCATCGTGCTCGCGATCGACGACGCGCACCTGCTCGACCCGCCCTCGGCGGCGCTGGTCCACCTCATCGCCCGGGCGGAGAACGCCACCGTGATCGGGACGCTGCGCAACGGCGAGCAGATCCCGCTGCCGATCCGCGCGCTGTGGACCGACGACCTGGTCGACCTGGTCGAGCTGGGCCCGCTCGGCCCGGCCGACACCACCGGGCTGCTCGCCGCGATCCTCGGTGGCCCGGTCGACGCGGGCACGTCGGATCGGCTGTTCCGGCTCTCCGCGGGCAACCCGCTGCTTCTGCGCGAGCTGGTGCTGGCCGCCTCGGGTGGCGACGAGCTGAGCCGGACGTACGGGATCTGGAAGTGGACCGGCCGGCTGGAGCTGGCGCCCAGCCTCACCGACCTGATCGACACCCGGATCGGCCAGCTCACCCCCGGCGTGCGGTCGGTGATCGAGCTGGTCGCGTTCGGCGAACCGCTCGGCCTGCAACTGCTCCAGCGGGCGGCCGACCCGGCCGACGTGGAGACCGCCGAGGAGCGCGGCCTGATCAGCATGGTCCACGACGACCGGCGGCTGAACGTCCGGCTCGCCCACCCGCTATACGGCGAGGTGATGCGCCGGCAGTGCCCGGTCAGCCGGACCCGCCGGCTCCAGGCGACCCTCGCCGAGCTGCTCGAACAGGTCGGCAAGCGCCGCCGGGACGACCTGCTCCGGGTCGCGGTGTGGCGGCTCGACTCGGGCACGGCGCAGGATCGGGCGCTGCTGCTCGACGCGGCCGCCCAGGCCTTCGGCCGGTACGACGTGCCACTGGCGACCCGGCTGGCCCGGGCCGCGCTGGAGGCCGACGGCGGTTTCCACGCCGCCGAGCTGCTCGCCACCATCCTCATGTTCGCCGACCGGCCGGACGAGGCGATCCACGTGCTCGACTCGCTCGCCGGAGAGATCCACGACGACCGGCGGCGCAGCCGCTGGCTGACGGTGCGGGGCATGGTCAGCTACTGGGGACTCAGCCGCGAGTCCACCGTGGAGGAGATCGCGGCGGGCGGCGCCGAGCTGGCCGACCCGGCCGACCGAGCCCGGGTCCGCGCCTTCGAGGCGATCATGCGGCTGCACGGGCTGGACACCGCCGCGGCACTCCGGCTCGCCCAGGCGGTGCTCGACCGGCCCGCCGCCCCGGTGGCCGCGCGGGAGCTGGCCCGGTGCACGATCGCCCACCTCCACGCCGCCCAGGGGCAGTACCGGCGCAGCGCCACCGCCATCGTCCGCGTGCAGGCCGAGGCGGCCCGCTGGCGGGGCGACATGCCCTACCTCCAGCTCGCCATGGAGCTGGCCCGGGGCACCCGGCTGGCGCTCTCCGGCGACCTGGCCGGCATCGACGCGATCGTCGCCGACGAGTTCGCCGACCTGGCCGGCGCGGGGGATTTCCGGCTCGGCACCGGCTACCTGGCCATCCTCCAGGCGTACGCGGCCCGGCTGCGCGGACGCAGCGACGAGGCGCTCAAGACCAGCCTCGGCGCCTGCGCGGTGCTCGCCACCAGCCGGGTGTACGCCGGGCTGGCGCACGCCGAACGCGCCCAGGCGGCGGCGCTTCGCGGCGACGCGGCGCACGCGGCGGAGGCGATGGCGGAGGCGGACCGCACCCATGCGCCGGGCATGGCGGTGCTCTACCCGTGGCTGGAGCAGGCCCGGGGCGCGGTGCACGCGGTGGCCGGCGACCTGCCGGCCGCCACCAAGCACCTCGGCGCGCTGGCCGACCGGCTGCGCGAGGACGGACTTGCCGGCCACGAACTGCTGGTCCTGCTCGACCTGGTCCGGCTGGGCCGGGCCACCGCACCGGTCGGACCGACCGGCACCGACGGCGGCCGGCGTACGGTGGCGCAGCGCCTGGCCGAGCTCTCCGAGCGGGTCGACGGGATGCTGCCGGCGCTGGTCGCCCGCTACGCCCGCGCCGTGGTCGAGGGCTCCCCCAGCGAACTGCTCGCCGTCGCCGACGGCTTCGCCGACCGGGACCTGATCGTGTACGCCGCCGAGGCCACCGCGATGGCCCTGCACGGGGCGACGCGCGACCGCGCCGCCGCGACCGGCCCGGCCCGGGACCGGCTTGCCACCCTGCTCCGCCGCTGCGACGGGGTATCCACCCCAGCCCTGCGGCAACTCCGCCCGACGCTCAGCGAGCGCGAGTGGGAGGTCGCCCGGCTGGCCGCCACGGGCGCCACCAGCCGGGCCATCGCCGAGCGGCTCTACCTGTCCAGCCGGACCGTGGAGAACCACCTCCAGCGGGTCTACAGCAAGCTCGGGGTGGCCGGGCGAGCCGAGCTGCGGGCCGCCCTACGGTCGATGCCGGGCCACGACGGCATCGGTCCGGCCTGAACTCTTAGGGTGGAGCGGTGAGCACCCTTCGCCCCGCGCTGCTGACCGACCACTACGAGCTGACCATGGTCAGTGCCGCCCTGCGGGACGGCACAGCCGACCGCCGCTGCGTCTTCGAGGTGTTCACCCGGCGCCTGCCGGCCGGCCGCCGCTACGGGGTGGTCGCCGGGGCCGGGCGGCTGACCGAGCTGATCCGGGAGTTCCGGTTCGACGCCGAGGAGGTCGACTTCCTGCGGCGCACCGGGGTGGTCGACGACCGGGGCGCCGAATGGCTGACCAACTACCGCTTCACGGGTGACATCGACGGGTACGCCGAGGGCGAGCTCTTCTTCCCCAACTCCCCGATCCTCACCGTCTCCGGCACGTTCGCCGAGTGCGTGGTGCTGGAGACGCTGGTGCTGTCGGTGCTCAACTACGACTGCGCGGTCGCCGCGGCGGCCGCCCGGATGGTCACCGCCGCCCGCGGCCGGGCGCTGATCGAGATGGGCTCCCGCCGGGCGCACGAGGGGGCGGCGGTGGCCGCGGCGCGGGCCGCGTACCTGGCCGGGTTCCGGTTCACCTCCAACCTCGCGGCCGGCCAGCGCTACGGCATCCCGACGGCGGGCACCGCGGCGCACGCGTTCACCCTGCTGCACGACGACGAGAAGGCGGCGTTCGCCTCGCAGGTCGCCACGCTGGGCAAGAACACCACGCTGCTGGTCGACACGTACGACATCAGCCAGGGCATCCGGAACGCGATCGAGGTCGCCGGGCCGGAGCTGCGGGCGGTCCGGATCGACTCGGGCGACCTCGCGGTGATCGCCCAGCAGTGCCGGGAGCTGCTCGACTCGCTCGGCGCCACCGAGACGAAGATCATCGTCTCCGGCGACCTCGACGAGTACGCCATCGCCGCGCTCGCCGCCGAGCCCGTCGACATGTACGGCGCCGGCACCGCCGTGGTGACCGGCTCCGGCGCACCCACCGCCGGGCTGGTCTACAAGCTGGTCGAGGTCGAGGGGCGGCCGGTGGTCAAGCGCTCGGAGCACAAGGCGACCATCGGCGGCCGGAAGGTGGCCGTACGCCGGCACAAGCCGACCGGCACCGCCACCGAGGAGGTCATCGTGCCGCAAGGCGTGCCGGACCGGCAGCCCAACGACCGGTTGCTCCAGCACTCCTTCGTCGTCGAGGGGGAGCCGGTGCCGCTGCCCACCCTCGACGAGTCGCGGGAGCACCTGCGGCAGTGCCTGATCTCCATCCCCTGGGAGGGCCTGAAGCTCTCCGGCGGCGACCCGGCCATCCCGGTGACCGTCGTACCCGCGACCTGAGAAGGGACCCCCGGCATGGGCAACGCGCTGATCATCGTGGACGTGCAGAACGACTTCTGCGAGGGCGGCTCCCTGGCCGTGTCCGGCGGGGCCGGCGTGGCGGCCGGCATCTCCCGGCTGCTCGCCGCCGAGCCGGACCGCTGGGACCACGTGGTGGCGACGAAGGATTACCACATCGACCCGGGCGCGCACTTCGGCGATCCGCCGGACTACGTCGAATGCTGGCCGCGGCACTGCGTGGTGGGCACTCCCGGGTCCGAGTTCCACCCCGACCTGGAGACCGGGCGGGTGGAGGCGATCTTCCACAAGGGCGAGTACGCGGCCGCGTACTCCGGTTTCGAGGGACACGCGGACGACGGCGAGTGCCTGGCCGACTGGCTGCGCCGGCACGACGTCGACCGGGTCGACGTGGTCGGGATCGCCACCGACCACTGCGTCCGGGCCACCGCCCTGGACGCCGCCAAGGAGGGCTTCGTCACCACCGTGCTGCTCGACCACACCGCCGCGGTGGCACCGGAGACGCTGGACGTGGCGCTGCGGGCGATGGACGGTGCCCGGGTCGCCATGGTGGGCGAGGCTGTGATCAGGACCGCTTGACCAGGTAATTGGTTGCGGCTGTCGGACCCCCGGTCGAGGATGTCGGCCGGAGGTACGGACCGTCGTGAACTTGAAGCCTTACCGGGAGGCGCTCGCCCTGCCCGGTCTCCGGTCGCTGCTGCTGGTGTCGGTGCTGGCCCGCATACCGCTGACCGCGACCGGGGTGGTGCTCACCTTCCACGTCGTGCTGGACCTCGGCCGGGGCTACGGCGCCGCCGGCCTGGTCGGCGCCGCGTCGACCGTCGGCGCCGCGCTCAGCTCCCCGCTGCTCGGCCGGCTGGTCGACCGGCGTGGGCTGCGCCCGGTGCTGCTGCTCACCACGCTCGCCGAGGGCGTCTTCTGGGCCAGCGCGCCGACCCTGTCGTACCCGGTGCTGCTGCCGGCGGCGTTCCTGGCGGGGCTGCTCGCCCTGCCGGTCTTCTCGGTGGTCCGCCAGTCGGTGGCCGCGCTGGTGCCGGCCGAGCGACGCCGCCCGGCGTACGCGCTCGACTCGATGTCGGTCGAGCTGTCGTTCATGGTCGGCCCGGCGCTGGCCGTGGCCCTGGCGACCACCGTCTCCCCGCGCTTCACCATGTGGGCGGTCGGGGGCGGGATCGTCGCCTCCGGGATCGGGTTCTGGCTGCTCGACCCGCCCACCCGCAGCGCCGACGAGCCGGTCGGCCCGCACCGGAAGGTGCCCCGCCGGGAGTGGCTCACGCCCCGGCTGCTCGCCGTGCTGGCGGTGAGCCTGGCCGCCACCTTGGTGCTCGGCGGCACCGACGTGGCGGTGGTCGCCGTGCTGCGGGCCGGCGGTGAGGTCGGCTGGACCGGCGCCGTGCTGACCGCCTGGGCGGTGGCCTCGCTGGTGGGTGGCTTCGCGTACGGGGCGGTCACCCGCTCCCTGTCCCCGCTGGTGCTGATGGCGACGCTCAGCCTCACCACGATCCCGGTCGGGCTGGGCGGGGCGCACTGGTGGCTGCTCTGCCTGGCGCTCGTGCCGGCCGGCGCGCTCTGCGCGCCCACCATCGCCTCGACCTCGGACGCGGTGAGCCGACTCGCCCCGGCCAGCGTCCGCGGTGAGGCGATGGGCCTGCACGGCTCCGCCGTCACCGTCGGTATCGCCCTCGGCGCGCCGCTCGCCGGCGCGGTGATCGACGCGTCGGCCCCGCTCTGGGGATTCGCGGTAACCGGCGCGATCGGCGTGCTGGTGGCCCTGGCGGTGCTCCCCGTCGAGCTCCGCCACCGCCGCCAGCCGGCCGCCCCCACCCCGGACCCCGAACTGGCCCCCGCCACTCTCTGATCCCGCGCCCCCAGGGATCGGCTGGGGATCCACAACTTCGGGGAAGTTGCTGCCTCCACACCGGCTGACGCAGCAACTTCCCCGAAGTTGCCGCGCCGCGGGAGCGGTCCCGGGGTGGGGTCCCGGGGTGGGGTCCCGGGAAGCGGTCCCGGGGTGGGGTCCCGGGGTGGGGTCAGCTGGAAATGGCGACGGGCGCCGCACCCGGGTGGGTGCGGCGCCCGTCGTGGGTCCGTCCGGCGTCAGCGCCGGTCGAGGTTGCCGGCGGTGTCCTCCTGGTAGCTGGCGCCACCGTTGGCCTCGCTGGTGAGCGGCCTGGCGCCACCCTCCGGCGGGCCGGCCAGGGTCTGGCCGGCGGCCAGCTCCGGGAACTTGAGGTCGAACGCCGGCCGCTCGGAGCGGATCCGCGGCATCCGGTCGAAGTTCCGCAGCGGCGGCGGGCTGCTGGTGGCCCACTCCAGCGAGTTGCCGTGACCCCACGGGTCGTCGACCTCGACCACCGGACCGGCCTTGTACGACTTCCAGCAGTTCCAGATGAACGGCAGGGTCGAGATACCGGTGATGAACGCGCCGATCGTGGAAACCGTGTTCAGGAAGGTGAAGCCGTCGCTGGGCAGGTAGTCGGCGTACCGGCGGGGCATGCCCTCGGCGCCGAGCCAGTGCTGCACCAGGAAGGTGGTGTGGAAGCCGATCATGGTCAGCCAGAAGTGGATCTTGCCGAGCCGCTCGTCGAGCATCCGGCCGAACATCTTCGGGAACCAGAAGTAGATGCCGGCGAACACGGCGAACACGATCGTGCCGAAGAGCACGTAGTGGAAGTGCGCCACCACGAAGTACGAGTCGGTGATGTGGAAGTCGAGCGGCGGGCTGGCCAGGATCACACCGGTCAGACCACCGAAGAGGAAGGTCACCAGGAAGCCGACCGCCCAGAGCATCGGCGTCTCGAAGGTGATCTGGCCGCGCCACATGGTGCCGATCCAGTTGAAGAACTTCATACCGGTCGGCACGGCGATCAGGTAGCTGAGGAAGCTGAAGAACGGCAGCAGCACCTGGCCGGTGGCGAACATGTGGTGCGCCCAGACGCTCATCGACAGGGCGGCGATGGAGATGGTCGCGGCGACGAGGCCCTTGTAACCGAAGATCGGCTTCCGGGAGAAGACCGGGATGATCTCGCTGATGATGCCGAAGAACGGCAGCGCCACGATGTAGACCTCGGGGTGCCCGAAGAACCAGAACAGGTGCTGCCAAAGCATCGGCCCACCGGTCGCCGGGTCGTACACGTGGGCGCCGATCAAGCGGTCCGCGGCGAGCGCGAAGAGTGCGGCGGCCAGCAGCGGGAAGACCAGGATCGCCAGCAGGCTGGTGACCAGCATGTTCCAGGTGAAGATCGGCATCCGGAACATGGTCATGCCGGGGGCGCGCAGGGTCAGGATCGTGGTGATCAGGTTGACCGCGCCGAGGATGGTGCCCAGACCGGAGATGGCCAGGCCGACCACCCACATGTTCGCGCCGACGCCCGGCGAGTGCTCGGCCGTGCTCAGCGGGGTGTACGCCGTCCAGCCGAAGTCGGCGGCACCACCGGGACTGACGAAGCCCGCCACGGCCATCGTTCCGCCGAACAGGTACAGCCAGTAGGCGAAGGCGTTCAGTCGGGGGAACGACACGTCCGGCGCGCCGATCTGCAGCGGCACCACGTAGTTCGCGAAGGCGAACACGATCGGCGTCGCGAAGAACAGCAGCATGATCGTGCCGTGCATGGTGAAGAGCTGGTTGTACTGCTCGGGCGACAGGAACTGCAGCCCCGGCTGCGCCAGCTCGGCGCGCATGATCAGGGCCATCAGGCCGCCGATCATGAAGAACGCGAACGCGGTGACCATGTACATGATCCCGATCTGCTTCGCGTCCGTGGTGCGCAGCAGCCGCGCGATGGCCGACCCCTTGACCGGCTCGCGGACCGGCCAGGGCCGGGTCACGACCGGCTTGGGTGCGACGGTGGTCACGAGTGGCCTCCGGTTCTCGGTTGTCCCGCTCGGCACGCGCTGATTATCTGCGCAGCCGTCATCCGCAAGGAGGATAGTCCCCGGCAGGTGGGGGTGCCGCGTGGGGTGGGCGGCTACGATCTTCCGCCCTCCGCCGGGTGCTCAGAGCGGGCCGACCAGCAACCGGTAGTGCTCCTGGAAGATCCGTCCGCCGCGTCCGCGCAGCAGCGGGTCGCGCAGCGCCGGCGGCACGTCGCGGGTCCGGTTGCGGTCCCGGGTCCGGTCCCGCACCCAGCGGGTACGCGGTCGACGACGGCTCTCGTACGCGATCAGCGCGGCGTCCACGCTGTTGGCGGCCTTGAGCGACTCGGCGAGCACCACGGCGTCCTCCAGCGCCATCGCGGCGCCCTGGGAGAGGGTCGGCGCGGTGGCGTGCGCCGCGTCTCCGACGAGCAGCACCCGGCCGTGGAACCAGCGCCCCAGCTCGACCTCCTCGGTGATCTCGGCGTGCACGTGCTCCAGCGCGGCCAGCACCTCGGGGACCGGGCCGCCGTAGCCGCCGAACAGCTCGTGCAGCCGGGCGAGCGGGTCGGCCGGGACTTCGGTGCCGGCCTCGTCGGCGTAGCAGTGCAGCCGCCCGGCGCCGATCGGCACGACCAGGAAGGCGGCGCGCTGGCCGAGCAGCGCCGTCCAGTCGGCGACCGGGGGTCCGTCCCGGACCACGGTCCGGTAGACCACCTGGCCGGCGGGGCGGGGCGGCCCGCCGAGCGCGGCCAGGGTACGCACCCCGGAGCGCGGCCCGTCGGCGCCGATGACCAGGTCGTACTCCGCGCAGGTGCCGTCGGTGAAGCCGACGGCGACGCCGCCGGACAGCGGTTCGACGGTGCTGACCTCGGCGCCGTGCCGGACGGCGCCGCCGGCCCCGGTGAGCAGCACCCGGTGCAGTTCGGCGCGGGGCAGCGCCCGGCATTCGCCCACCCCGGCCCAGAGCGCGTCGAGGTCGACCTCGCAGAGCGGTGCGCCGGCCGCGTCGAGGAAGCGCTGCCGGTGGATGACCTCGCCGAGCGGGCGCAACGGGCCGTCCAGGTCGAGCCGGCGCAGCGCGCGCGCGGCGTTGCCCGGGAGGTAGAGGCCGATGTCGGCGCGCTCGTCGGGGGGCAGCTTCTCGGTGACGTCGGGCCGGAACCCCGCCAGGCGCAGCGCCCGGGCCACGGCAAGACCGGCGATGCCCGCGCCGACGACGAGGATGCGCAGGGGGGAGCCACCCATCGTGGTGTACGCCTCCGGAGGGGTTCGGAACGCGTTGGAGGCAAGACGTTACTCGCCGCAATCGGCGCACGGTAGACCCCATCGGCCCTGGCGCGGCAGTCCCTCGGTGTGCCGAGCCGATCCCACAGGCCGGAGTCCCGCACCGGCCGGGGGACGCCGAACGGCGGGTCGGGCAGCGCCCGACCCGCCGTAAGGGTCTCCCTCGTTGCCGTTCGCCGGCGGGATCAGGCCGCGTCGACCGTCCGGGTTCGGGCCACCTGGCCGAAGCTCGACTCACCGCCGGACGTCAGGCCGAAGCCGGTGCCGGACACCGCCGCCTCGACCCGCCTGGTCACGTGCTGCACGCCGTGCTCGTCGGTCCAGACCTCGCGGACCGGCTCACCGGACGCGGTCCAGGTCACCTCAGCTGCCCAGGGCGTCGATGTCGCGCATCTCCTCGGCGGTGAGCGAGAAGCCGAAGACGTCGGCGTTGGCCCGGATCCGGTCCGGGGTGACCGACTTGGGAATCGCCACGATCTCGTGGTCGATGTGCCAGCGGAGCACCACCTGCGCCGGGGAGACGTCGTGCGCCTGGGCGATCCGGGCCAGCACCGGATGCGACAGGTCGGTGGTCTTGAACGGGCTGTATCCCTCCAGCACCACACCCCGGTCCCGGTGGGCGGCGTGCACCTGCCGGTCGTACAGGGCGGGACCCCAGCGGATCTGGTTGACCGCCGGGGTCTCCTCGGTCGCCTGGATCAGCTCGTCGATCTGGTCGATCGAGTAGTTGCTCACCCCGACGGCCCGGGTCATGTTCTCGTCACGGGCAGCGAGCAGTTCCCGCCAGACCGGGAGGCTGTCGGCCGGCGACGACGGTGGCCAGTGGATCAGCCAGAGGTCGACGTAGTCGGTGTCCAGGGCGGCCAGGCTCGCCTCGATGGTCTCCCGCTCCCGGCCCACCCGTTCGGGTGGCAGCTTCGTGGTGATGAAGAGGTCCTCGCGCCGCAGGCCGCTCTCGTCGACCGCCCGGCCGACCTCCTTCTCATTGCCGTACATCGTGGCGGTGTCGATGTGGCGGTAGCCGGCGTCCAGGGCGGCGAGCACGGCGTCGTACCCGGCCCCGCCGGTGGCCTGCCAGGTGCCGAAGCCGAGCAGCGGCATCCGGACTTCGCCGGGAAGCAGGACGGTGGGCTGGTCGAGGTCCATACCAACGCTTCTACCCGTGATCGGGGTACCCATGCCGACGACTCGCCGGAGTACGGCGAAACGGACAGAAGTGTCGGGAACCGGGCGATCGGTCGGGGCGTACCGGAGAATGCGGGGGTGGCTGACCGGCTGGAGGAGTACCGGCGGAAGCGGGACGCGGCGCGTACCCCCGAGCCGGTGCCGGAGCGGGCCCCGGAGCGCAAGCGGACCAGCCGGCGCAAGCCCCGCTTCGTCATCCAGCAGCACCACGCCCGCAGCCTGCACTGGGACCTGCGGCTGGAGCACGACGGCGTGCTGGCCTCGTGGGCGGTGCCGCGTGGCCTGCCCCGCGACCCCGGGCGCAACCACCTCGCCGTGCACACCGAGGACCACCCGATGGAGTACCTCACCTTCCACGGCGAGATCCCGGCCGGCGAGTACGGCGGCGGGAAGATGACCGTCCACGACACCGGGACCTACCGCGCGGAGAAGTGGCGCGACGACGAGGTGATCGTGGTGCTCGACGGGAAGCGGACCAAGGGCCGGTACGTGCTCTTCGCCACCGGCGGCCGGGGCCGGAACTGGATGGTCCGCCGCACCGACCCCGCCCCGGGGGGTTGGACGCCGATGCCGGAGCTGGTCCGCCCGATGCACCCGACGCCCGGCGAGCGACTGCCGAAGGACGAGGCCGCCTGGGGGTACGAGCTGCGCTGGGACGGGGTACGGGCGATGGCGTACGTCTCGGGCGGCCGGCTGCGGCTGCTCGACGAGTCGGACGAGGAGATCACCGGGGCGTACCCGTGGCTGCGCGCGATGGCCGAGGAGCTGGCCCCCACCGAGACGGTGCTGGACGGGGTGCTGGTCCGGATCGACTCCGCCGGGCGGGTCAAGCCGCCCACCAAGCGGGACGGCCAGTTCCTCGCCGTGGACCTGCTCTGGCTGGAGGGCGTGATCAGCCTCGACGTGCCGTACGCGCAGCGCCGGGAACTGCTCGACAGTCTGGCGCTGAGCGGCACGCACTGGCAGACTCCGCCGTGGTTCCCGGGCGTCGGCGCGGACGCCCTGCGGACCGCCCGTGAACAGGGGCTCCCGGGAGTGGTGGCCAAGCGCCTCGACTCCCCGTACGAGCCGGGTCGGCGCAGCCGGCACTGGTTGAGCATCGACACGAGCTGAGGAACATCGTGCACCTGACGCACCTGGAATGCCCGCGCTGCGGCCGGGAGCATTCGGCGGACAAGCTGCAGAACCTCTGCGAGTGCGGCTCGCCGCTGCTGGCCCGCTACGACCTGGCCGCGGTGGCCGCGTCGGTGGCCCCCGAGCAGTTCGGCCTTCGCCCGGCCGACCTGTGGCGCTACCGGGAGCTGCTGCCGGTGGCCGATCCCCGCTTCGTGACCACGCTGGGCGAGGGCTGGACGCCGCTGCTGCGCGCCCCCGCGTACGGGCACGAGATCGGGATCCCCGACCTGATCGTGAAGGACGAGGGCCTGACCCCGACCGGGTCGTTCAAGGCCCGGGGCGCGGCCGTAGGGGTGAGCCGGGCCCGGGAGCTGGGCGTCGAGCGGATCGCCATGCCGACCAACGGCAACGCCGGGGCGGCCTGGGCGACGTACGCGGCCCGGGCCGGGATGGGCGCGACCATCGCCATGCCGCTCGACGCGCCGACCATCTGCCGGCGCGAGTGCGTGGCGGCCGGGGCCGACCTGCGGCTGGTGGACGGATTGATCAGCGACGCCGGCCGCTGGGTGGCCCGGCTGGTCGCCGAGTCGGGCGGGCGGATCTTCGACGCCGGCACGCTGCGCGAGCCGTACCGCCTGGAAGGCAAGAAGACCATGGGGTACGAGATCGTCGAGCAGCTCGGCTGGCAGGTGCCCGACGTGATCATCTATCCGACCGGCGGTGGGGTCGGGCTGATCGGCATCCACAAGGCCCTGCACGAGCTGCGCGAGCTGGGCTGGGTGGAGGACCGGCTGCCGAGGCTGGTGGCGGTGCAGTCCACCGGCTGCGCCCCGGTCGTGCGGGCGTTCGGCGCCGGGGAGTCGCGGGTCACCCCGTGGCCGGACGCGCACACCGTGGCGTTCGGGATCACCGTGCCGGCCCCGCTCGGCGATGAGTTGATCCTGACCGCGCTGCGGGAGAGCGGCGGCACAGCGATCGCGGTCGACGACGCGGAGATCCTGACCGACCTGCGGGACTTCGCCGCCCGGGAGGGGTTGCTGCTCTGCCCGGAGGGGGCGGCCTGCCTGACCGCCGCCCGGCAGCTGCGCGCCGGGGGGTGGATCCGGGCCGGCGAACGGGTGGTGGTGCTGAACACCGGCGCGGGCCTCAAGTACCCGGAGACGGTGGACGTCTCCGACGTTCCGACGGTGTGACGCGGTCCCCGAGGGCTCTGCCGCTCAGTCCGTGGTCGGGTCGGTCATCCGCCAGGCCGCGTTGATCAGGCCGATGTGCGACAGCGCCTGCGGCATGTTGCCGAGCTGCGCGCCACTGTCCAGGTCGATCTGCTCGGCGAACAGGCCCAGGTCGTTGGCGTGCCCGAGGACCCTCTCGAACAGCACCCGGGCCCGGTCCGCCTCCCCCGCCATGACCAGGCACTCCACCAGCCAGAACGAGCAGAGCACGAAGCCCGCCGGGTCGGTGCTCCAGCGCCGCACCAGGCCGTCGTCGGTGCCCAGCTCGCGCTCGACCACCTCGATGGTGGACCGCATCCGCGGGTCGGTGGCGGGCAGGAAGCCCACCACCGGCAGGAACAGCGCGGAGGCGTCCAGCTCCGCCGAGCCGAACGCGCCGGTGTACGCGCCGATCCGGTCGTGCCATCCCTCGCGCAGGACGGTCGAGCGGACCTCGTCGCGGATGGCCGCCCAGCGGCGCGGGTCGGCCCGCTCCCCGAGGCGCGGCGCCAGCGCCACCGCCTTGTCCAGGGCCAGCCAGCAGATCACCTTGGAGGACAGGTAGTGCTGCTCGGCGTCCCGGGTCTCCCACATGCCGCGGTCGGGTAGGTGCCAGGTCGACGCGACCTGTTCGGCCAGCCCGACCACCATTTCCCGCAGCTCCTCCTCGAAGGTCTCGCCGAGGTAGTCGTGCAGCCGCCAGACCGCGTCGATCACCTCGCCGGGCAGGTCGAGCTGCCGCTGCCGCCAGGCGTCGTTGCCGATCCGCACCGGCCGGCTGTCGGCGTACCCGCGCAGGTGGTCGCAGTGGTGCTCGGAGAGGTCGCGCTCCCCCTCCAGCCCGAACAGCACCGGCACCGGCTGGTCGCCGATCCGCCCGATGGACCGGGCCGCCCAGGCGAACAGGCGGGACGCCTCGTCCGGGCAGGCCGCCACCCAGAGGGCGCGCAGGGTCATCGAGAAGTCGCGCAGCCAGGAGTAGCGGTAGTCGTAGTTGCGGTCGCCGCCGATCTGCTCGGGCAGGGAGGTGGTCAGGGCCGCGGCCACCGCGCCGCTGCGGGCGTACGTCAGGCCGGTCAGCACCGTCGCGCTGTTGCGGACCTGCGTCGGATAGCAGCCGGGGTAGCGGTGGATCTTCCGGTACGCCTCCCACGCCTGCACCGTCTCGGCCAACGCGACGAGCGGGTCCAGCCGGGCCGGCGGGTCTCCGTAAACCGCGGCGTACGCGAGGTCGAAGGCGACCGTCTGGCCGGCGGCGACCTCGAAGTCGTGCGCGACCCGGTCCCGGTCGGGGTGGAGCGCCTGGCCGGTCCCACGCAGCACCAGCGCCACCGGCCCGGCGGTGGCCAGCACCGCGCCCTCCGGTTGCCCGTGCAGGTACGGGGTGAGCAGCGCGTACTCGGGTCGCGGGGCGAAGTCGAGCCGCATCCGGACCCGCCCGGAGAGCCCCTCGACCACCCGCACCAGGACGGCGGGCGAGTTCACCCCCAGCTCGTGGCCCCGGGCGCCCAGCTCGGCGGCGAGCGCGTCGGTGACCGCGACGCTCCCCTCCGGGGTGTGGTGGACGGTCCGCAGCACCAGCGTGTCCGGCCGGTACGCCCGCTCCACCCGGCTCTCGGCGAGGGGGGCGATCCGCCAGTGCCCGCCGGCCGGGTCGAGCAGGCGGGCGAAGACCGACGGGGCGTCGAACCGGTCCGGGCACCACCAGTCAACCGACCCGTCCCGCCCGACCAGGGCACCGGAGCGGCAGTCGGAGAGAAATCCGTAGTCGGAGATCGGCGGCTGGTGCACCGGCCCCGGGTACCCGGACCCGTCGCGTTCAGACCGCGCCGCTCAGGCGGTGGGCGGCTCGTCCTGACCGGCCGCCTCCGCCGCGTCGGCCTCCTCCTTGGTCCGGTGCACGGCCCCGTCCGCGTGGTCCGGCGGCCCGTAGACGGTGTAGAGGACCAGCGGGTTGGGGCCGGTGTTGACGAAGTTGTGCTTCGTGCCCGCCGGTACCACCACCAGGTCGCCGGAGACGACCTCCTTCTTCTCACCGGCCACCCGGGCCTCACCGGTGCCGCTGACGAAGGTGAGGATCTGGTCGATGTCCTCGTGGACCTCCTCGCCGATCTCCCCGCCCGGCGGGATCGTCATGATCACCAACTGGGTGTGCCGCCCGGTCCAGAGCACCCGGCGGAAGTCCGGGCTCCTCTCGGCGACCGTCGCGATCGTGAAATGCTCCATGGCGCGCACATACCCGGTGCGACCTCGGGTCACGCCGGGACTCTCGCAGATGGTGGAATTCGCCACCCGCCCCGGGTTTGGATCCCCTCCGGACGGGCATCTGCTGCCCCAAGACCGGTGCAGGCCGGGCCGGTCGAGCCAAGTCCCCGCTGTCGTACCGCCGTACGGCTGCGATGGTGGGAGACGGCCGAGCGCGGCGACGTTACGACCCAGGTCGGGCGGCGCCGTGCGCTCGTCTGGGCACCCCTTCCGCCCACCGGCACCCGGCCAGCACCAGCACCGCGGCGACACCCCACAGCACGTCCATCTCGAGACTGCCGCGCTCGGCGGGGGCCGCGTAGCGCACCCCCACGCTCAGGAAGGCCAACCCCGGCTCCGGCTCGGGCGGGCCCGACAGCCACAGCCAAACCGTCGACGGGTCGAGCGCGGCGACCCCCGCCAGGACCAGGCCGAGCACCACGGGCACCGCCCCGGACCGGTGCAGGACCACCGCGGCCAGGCCGGTCGGCAGCGCGTACGCCGGCAGCGCCCGGGTGCCGCCGTGGGCCAGGGCGAGCGCGCCGGCCAGCACGACGAGCCCGGCCAGCGCGACGGCCACGGCCGTGCGGCGACGGTCCACCGCCCGCTTCGGCAGGGCGAGCACGGCGACCGCGAGGCCGATCCCGGCCACCAACAGCCCGGACCAGCTTCGGAGCAGGTCACCGGGGTCCGGCGCCGGTTGGCCCGCCGCCGTCCAGCCGAACTGCGGCTCCCCGCCGGCGGGCAACGCCACCACGCCGAGGGCGACTGCGGCGAGGGTCAGCCCGTACCGGGTGCGCGGGGTCGGGGCGGGGGCGGTCAGGGCGTACCCGGCGGCGGCGAACCAGGCCAGGGCGTCCGCAGCGGGCAGGAGCGGCGAGTCGTACGCCCGCCCGACCAGGTGGGCGACGGCGAGCAGGCCCGCGAGCGCGGCGAGCAGGCGGTGGGGACGCACCGCGCGGTGCTGCCACAGGCCCGCCTCGACCGCCGCCCCGCGCAGGTCAGGCGACGGACCCGCTCGCCCGCACCGGCGGCGGCCGGATCGTGGAGATCGAGGCCGAGACCGAACACGCGCGTCCGGTGTGGAGCGTCAAGGTCGCCCGTGCCGGCGTCACCTACGAGGTCAAGGTCGACCGGGGCGACGGCACGGTGGTCGAGGTCGAACGGAAGCGGGCCGACGACCACGACCGGTACGACGACCACGGCGACCGCCACGGCAGCGACGACTGAGTGGCCGGTCAGCGCCGGGCCCGGGCGGATCCGTCCGGGCCCGGTGCCGTCGGCTGCGCGGTGCAGCTCCGGCCGGGCGCCTGGTTGTCGCCGGTCACCACCAGTCCTCCCGCGCCTTGGTCAGCCGAGCCGCCGGGTGTGCGCGGCGAGCAGCGCCTGCAGCCCCGCCACGTCGCTCTCCCCCATCGCCCGCTTGGGCAGCACCAGCACGGTGGCCCCGATCCGGTTGGAGGCGAGCAACACGAAGGACTTCGGCGTCTCGCTGTGGAACGGGTACTGCGTCCAGCGCACGGCGGACTCGCCCGTCGCCGAGGCGAGCTGGATGCCGTCGTCGCCAACCGCCGCGGACAGGGGTTGCGCCAGCATGGGGTTGCCGCGGACGAGTTGGCGGGCCGACCAGCGGTAGGTGAGCTTGACCGGATTCATCAGGCGGAGCAGCAGGTGGGCCACGCCGACGGCCACCAGGACGACGGCGGCGAGGCCGACGAGCGCCAGCCAGGAGTCGGACGAGGGCGGGTCACCAGCGGCCGCGATCCCGACGCCGATGACGACACCGAGCGCGTACAGGAAGGGGCGGCGCAGGTACCACGGACGCCGGACCACCCGGTGCGCTTCGGTCAGCCCGTCGAGCAGGTCGTGGGCGGTGACGGTGTATTCGATCCGGACGGGCTGCGTGGTGGCGTCGGGGGCGGCCATGGTGGGCAAGCATAGGCAGGGGCCGGCGTACGCGGTGTTCCGGCCGCCGGACGTGTGCAGAACGTGAAGCTGCGGCTACATTGAAGTATGGTGCCCGCCCTCGGGGGTCGGGCAGCCGAGCCGGTCTACCGCCCTGTGCTGGTCGGTCGCCGGGGTGAGCTGGAGGCACTGGCCCATCTCGACGGCGCCACCGCTCCGCTGCTCGCTCCGGTCATCGACGTCCACACTGTCGACGCGTGCACCGTGGACCTGCTCCGTCGGCTGCCGGCCGGGCTGCTTCCTGCCGTGGATGTCTCGGCCCTGGCGGAGACTCCGGAGAGCGAGCCGGCCCGCTGGGGCGTACCGCTGGTGCCGGTGATCGGGCTCGCGGAGAGCAACCGGCGGCTGGTGGCGCACGGGGTGGCCGCGCGGGCGTACGCCCGACGGGCGGTGGTGCGGCTGCGGACCAGTCAGGACCGGGCCGGCCCGGACGCGACGACCGGCGCGGTCGAGCGGGTGTGGCGGCTCACCCACCTGGTGCCCGAGCAGTGCGACCTGCTCATCGACGCGGGGGACGTGTGCTGCCCGGCCGACGTCCGGCTGGCCGAGCCCCGGGTCCGGCGGCTGGTCGACTGGGCCCGGCGGCACGCCTGGCGTTCGGTCACCGTGGCGGCCGGCGGAATGCCGCCGACGCTGGCCCGCGTGCCCACCGACGAGCCGGCCCGCCTCGACCGCTTCGACTGGCAGCTCTGGCAACGCCTGGCCGACCTCGACGTGGACTACGGCGACTACGGCGTCGACTCCGCCGCGCCCGGCGCGGACCCGCCGGGCGATCGGCTGCCCACGCTGCGGTACACCACGGACGGGGCATGGTGGATCTACCGCTGGTCGCGCCGCGGCGGCCGGGGCGACGAGCGTTTCGCCGATCTGTGCCGGACGCTGGTGTCGGCGCCATGGTGGCCGGCCCCCGGAGCCGGCTTCTCCTGGGGCGACCACGAGATCCTGCGCCGGGCGCGGCGCGCCGCCGGCGCCGGCTCACCGGCGAACTGGATCGCCTGGAGCACGTCGCACCACCTGGCGCACGTGCTGACCGCGCTGCGCCCACCCGAGCGGGAGCAGCGCGGCGGGCCGTGGCGCGCCGGTCAGGACGGGTCCGAACGGCGCGCCGGCCGACCGCAGCGTGGCGGGGAGTCCCGCCGCGCCGGCTGAGTCACTCCTTCTCGGTGAAGCCGAACTGGACGATCCCCTCGTCGTCGACGACCGCGTCGACGGAGGTGTCGTTGAGCAGTTCGGCAGCGTCGGCGTCGAGGAAGATCCGGGCGCCCTCGTTGTCGACCACCTGGTCGCCCTGAGCGGGCTGCGGGACCAGCTCGATGGAGAGCGAGCCGGCCTGGGTGTCGGCGGCGATGCGCAGCCCGCCGGCGTCGCCGACGTCCTGCTGCGTGGCGAGGTCGCGGATCACCAGGACGGCGTTGTCGGTCATGGTCAGCATGGCGGAACTCCTCGTGGCTGGTTCGGGATCGCGGTGGGTCGACGCGGCGCACGCGGCCGGGTACGCACCCAGGAAGGCGAATCGGGATTCGCCGTGCAAACCAGGGCAGGTAGCACGCCCTCACGGCCAACGGTGCCCCGTGGCCGGGCATCCGTCAAATAGAGCCGAGTCAGTCGACACCGGAGCCGACGAACCCAGTCCCGAACGGATGACCTGCGGTTTCCCGCATCTGATCCGGGGTAACCAGGGATGCTTCGGAAATAGTTTTCGTCATGGAGTCTTCTCTGGAAGAAAGCTCCATGGCAGCATCGACGCATGCATCGTCGTCTCTTTCCCCGGGCGCTCGCGGTGCTGGCGCTGGTCGCCACCGCGGCCACCGCCGGCGCCCCCACCGCCACGGCCGAAGCTCCCACCCCCGCGCAGACACGGCTGCACGCGACGATCGACGCGGTCCTCGCCGACTCCCGGCTGGCCGGGGCGCAGGCGGGCGTGGTCGTCGTCGACACCGCCACCGGGCAGACCCTCTACGACCGCAACGGGGACCGGCGGCTGATCCCTGCCTCGAACACCAAGCTGCTCACCTCGACGGCGGCGATGAAACTGCTCGGCCCGGGACACCGCTTCACCACCGACGTCCTCAGCGACGGGGTACGCCGGGCCGGAGTGCTCTCCGGCAACGTGTACCTGCGCGGCGGGGGCGACCCGACCATGCTGGCCGAGGACTACGACCGGCTCGCCGCCCAGGTCGCCGCCGAGGGCGTACGCATGGTGACGGGCAACCTGGTCGCCGACGACACCCGCTACGACCGGACCCGGCTGGGCCCCGACTGGACCTGGGACGACGAGTCCTACTACTACGCGGCCCAGGTGTCCGCGCTGACCGTCGCCCCGGACACCGACTACGACGCCGGCACAGTGATCGTGCGCGCCGCCCCGGGCGGCCAGGCCGGCGCGCGCCCGCTGGTCACGATGACCCCGGCCAACGGCTGGCTGCGGATCGACAACCGGGCCGAGACAGTCGCCACCGGCGAGACCACCATCTCCTTCGAGCGCGAGCACGGTGGCAACACCATCGTGGTGACCGGGCAGATCGCCGTCGGTCAGGCCCCGGAGAGCGACTGGATGACGGTCTGGGAGCCGACCGGCTACGCCGCCGACATCTTCCGGTCCGCGCTGCAACGGCACGGCGTCCGGGTCCTCGGCCGGACCGTGCTCGGCCAGGCCACCCCGGAGCAGGCGGAGACCGTCGCCCGGCACGACTCGATGCCACTGTCCGAGCTGATGGTGCCGTTCCTCAAGCTCTCCAACAACGGCCACGCCGAGGTGCTCACCAAGGAGCTGGGGCGGGTCCTCTCCGGCTCCGGCACCTGGACCGCCGGGCTCACCGCGATCAGCGAGTACGTCGGCGACTCCGGCATGGACACCGGCACGCTGCGCCAGCGTGACGGCTCCGGCCTGTCCCGGCGCAACATGATCCCGCCGGCCCAGTTCGTGTCGCTGCTGTCGACGGTCCGCGCCGAGTCCTGGTTCGACACCTGGTACGCGGCTCTGCCGGTGGCCGGCAACGCCGAACGCTTCGTCGGCGGGACGCTGCGCAGCCGGATGCGGGGTACCGCGGCGGCGAACAACGTGCACGGCAAGACCGGCAGCCTGACCGGCGTGTCCAGCCTTTCCGGCTACGCCACCGACGCCGACGGGCACCTGCTGGCGTTCTCCATCGTGCTCAACAACTATCTGACCTCGTCGGTCAAGGGGCTGGAGGACCAGATCGCGATCGCCCTGGCGTCGTACAGCGAGAACGGGACGACCACGGCGCGGCTGGCGGTGCCGACGGCGCCGGAGTCGCCCCGGGTGCCCGAGGGCCTGGAGTGCTCCTGGGTAAAGCCGATCGTGTGCTGAGCGCGCGGCCCCGGCCTCCCGGGCCGGGGCCGCGGCCACGACGGAGAAGGCGTCCCCGGGTCACCGCCCGCAGCGCGGACACGGCCGGCGGGTCCGCAGGTGGTGGCTCAGCGCGGCCACCCCCAGCCCCCAGCCCCACACCCAGTAACCGGACTCGGCCACCCAGAAGAACGCCGGCGGGTAGCGCCCGCCACCCGGGTCGAAGGTGCCGGTGGCCGTCTCGACGGCGAGCTGGGCGAGGCCAATGCCGAAGTAGCCGATCAGGCCCACCGCGAAGGCGGCCGCCGGCACCAGCAGCAGCCGGCGCGGCACCCGCCGGCCGGCCAGCAGCGGCACCCACCCCGGCCAGACCGTCCCCCAGTGGTACACCAACGCCAACGGCAGCAGCACCCCGGCGAGCAGGAAACCCACCTCGAACAGCGCGAGCGAGACGCCCTGGGTCAGCGGCACGTCACCGAAGCCCACCGCCGCCTGGGCGGCGAGCCGGACGAGGCAGCCGGCGACGGCGCACCACGCCGCCACCCCGGCCCAGCCCGGCACCGGGCCGCCCGAGGACCGCGTCCGGCCGCGCCCGCCGCAGTCACCCCGGAAGCGGCGCAGGTGGGCCAGCGCCGCCGCCTGCAGCAGCAGCGCCCCGGCCAGCGCGCCGGTCCGGCTGAGGAAACCGGCCAGGGTGAACGCCGGGCTGGGGTCGAGGATGAGGAAGCCCACCAGGTCGAGCAGGAGCAGCGCGCAGGAGAGCAGCAGCGCGGCGCAGACCGCCCAGGCCGCCCCTGCCAACACCGGCCGCCACGTGCGGGCCCGGGCCAGCCCGACGCCGACCACCCCCGCGGCGGCGCAGAGCGCCACCGACCACCAGCCGGTGACCACCACCAGGTCGGTGCCGAGCGGCCCGAACGACGGCGCCTCGACCACCAGCCAGCCGGCCCGCAGCGTCCCGTAACCGACCGCCCAGGCCACCACCGCGTACAGCAGCCAGGCGGGACGGCTCCGGGCGGGTCGGACAGCGGCCGGCGGCGGCAGCAGCAGTCGCGTCATGTGCCCACCATGCCGGCGCCGGACGTACGGTCGCTCCCGAGCGGGAGTGGACCGGATCCCCCGGACGGGGGACGGGCTCAGCCGGAGGCCTGGCGCAGCTTGGCGGCCGTACGGCGCGGGTCGTAATCCGGGCCGACACCCTGGATGATGATCGCCGAGCCCGGCAGGTGCCGCAGGCGCAGCGGCAGGATCTCCTGGTACGCCGGGGAGGCGTACCAGCCACGGGCATGCTCCACGTCCGGGAACTCGATGATCACGACGGTGCCCGGCCACTCCCCCTCGATCACCTCCGGCGTGCCGCCGTGCACCCGGAACCGCCCCTGATAGGGGTCGAGGGTCGCCTGGATCCGGTCGATGTACTCGACGATGTCGTCGTTGTTCTTGGTGGTGTGCAGGTGCGCGAGCGCGAACGCCGGCATGGTCCCTCCCCGGTGACGTGCGCCGACTCCGCGACGCAGGGCCTGGCACCGAGTCTGCCCGCAACCCGCAGCCGAGTCGATCACCCGGTACACAAGGGACGGGATCAGGCCCGTTCCAGCACCACCACCGGGATCTCCCGGTCCGTCCTCGTCTGGTACCCGTCGTACGCCGGCCAGGCGGCCGTCATGGTGCGCCACATCCGCGGCTTCTCCTCCGGCCTCGCCGTCCGCGCCCGGACGGTGAACTTCTCCGACCCGACCTGCACCTGCGCCTCCGGGTCGGCGAGCAGGTTGAGGTACCAGGCGGGATGCTGCGGGGCGCCACCCTGGGAGCCCACCACCAGGTAGGCGTCGCCGTCCCGGCCGTAGATCAGCGCGGTGCGCCGCAACTGGCCGGAGCGCCGGCCCCGGGTGGTCAGCAGCAGCGTGAAGACGCCGGGCCGCCACTCGTGGCCTTCCGCGCCGTCGGTCTCCACGTACCGCCGGATGTGCTCGGCGACCCACCCCTCCGGGCTGTCCAGCACCTGCTCGCTCGCCGTCATCGGTCCCTCCCGGGTCGTCCGGCCGTCGCGCCCACGCTACTCCCGGCCCGGCGGCGGCACCGGACGAACGACGGTCAGCGCAGCGCGACCGACTGGAGGCTGACGTTGCCGCAGTCCCCCAGGTTCCGCTCCACCGTCCAGCTCACCAGCAGCTTCGCACCCCGGGGCGCACGGAACCGGATGGTGAACTCGGCGGTGCGCTCGGTGTGCGGATCCTCCAGCCGTTGGGTGCTGGTCGGGCCGCCGCTGGAGAGCCACAGGTCGAGGCGGGCCCGGGCCATCCAGACGCCGGCATAGAGGCGTACCGTGCGCAGCTGGCCGTCGGCGGCCACCGAGAGGGTGAACCCGTTGCCCGTGCCGCAGGTGTAGACCCCGGACATGGTGCCGCTGGCCGCGCCGACCGGCTCGCCGTCGTGCCAGCTGTACGCCTCCGGGTTGTTGTCGTAGCTGGTACGCCGGCCCCGGCCGCCCTCGTCGCGGATCGCGCCGGAGCCCTGCCGCTTGTGGACCGACCGACCCGCGTCGAGCAATCCCCAGTGGACCCAGTCGACCGGGCCGGCCGCGCTCAGGTCGACCCGCGCCGGCGCGTCCGCCTGGCCGACCGTCAGGGCTGGCTCGACGGCCGGGGTGGACGGCGACGGGGTGGGTGACGGCGACGGTGGGCGCTGCCGGGGCCGCAGCCCGGGGGTGACGACCCCGCCGTCGGCGCCGGGCGCGCCCGGGGACGGCACGGCGGGCCGGGCGGCGGGCGGGGCGGGCAGCACGCCGCTCTCCTCCCGACGCGGCGTCGTGCGCTGCTCGGCGCCCAGGTACGCGGCCACGGCGGCCAGGCACGCAAGCGCGGCCAGCGCCTCCAGCAGCCAGCGGCGGCGTTGCCGGGCCCGCGCCATGCGGCGCAGCGCCAACCGCGTCCGCGCATACGGGTACGACGTCCGGCAGCCCATCGGACCGTGGTCCTGCCCCACCTGACCTCCGCTCCCGCCTGCCCCGACCGCCGGGACAGGCGGGGCGCGACCCGGCCTCAGGTTTCCATGATGGGCGGCGATGCGCCATATGTCGGCAGGGGAAGTTTCCCCTTTGTGGTCAGACGGTATCGGTGCGTCTCAGCCGACCGCCACCGCCTCCAGCGTCACGCCGTCGTTCTCGCCGCCGACGACGGTCAGCGCCCGCCAGGTGATCAGCAGCTGGGCGCCGCGGGGCGCGCGGAACTGGATGACGTACTCGAAGAACCGGTCGCCGGCGGCGAGGGGCACCTCGCGGACGGCCGGGTCGCCGCCGGTGGAGAGCCGGACGTCGAGGCGGGCGCCCGCCGAGAAGGCGCCGACGAAGAGCCGGACGGTCCGCAGGTCGCCGCTGCCGGCCACGTTCACCGTGAAGCTCTTCCCGACGCCGCGCTGGAACACCCCGGACCGGATCGCGTCCTGCCGGGCGACGGGGGTGCCGTCGGTCCAGGCGAAGGAGGAGGCGCTGGCCCGGTGCTCGAGCCGGTCGCCGCCCGGGTCGCGGATCTCACCGGTGCTGGTCTGCTTGCGCTGGGCGCTGTTGCCGCCGCTGCCGCCCCAGTGGATCCAGTCGCGGACGCCGAGCGTGGTCAGGTCCACCCGCGTCGGGCTCTGCTCCTGGTCCAGGCTGAGCAGCGGCCCACCGGGGAAGGCCGGGTTCCCGGTGACCGGCACGATGGTGGGCGGTGGCGCCGCCGGGGACGACGGGGAGACGGCGGTGGTGGGCAGCGCCGCGGGCACGGTCGGCCCGCCGCCGGAGCCGGGCTCCCGGCCGACGTACGCCAGCACCGGCACCACCACCGACGCGGCCAGCGCGGCCGCGGCCAGCAGCACCCGGCGGCGACGGCGTCGCGCCCGGGCCGCGCCGACCCGGGTGACCGGCCCGTCGGGGGTGCCGCCGACGGCCACGCGTACCTTCGCCGCGGCCGGACCGACCAGCCCGGCGAGCCGGGCGCCGACCCCCTTGCGGGAGGAGTGCCGGGCCGGCGCGGCCGGGATCGGACCGGGTCCGGCGACCGGCGGTGCGGGGAGCGAGTCCCCCGGATGCACGCCCGGGAGGTGCGCCGGCGGCTCGGCGGTGGCCGTCGGATCGGCGTGGTCGGGGAACGTGGCGACGTCGGGGGCCGGTGTGGACGGATCGTCCGGGTCGCTGGGCAGTCGGCGTGGCACGCTCTGCGGCTGCCGCCCCGGCGCCGACTCGCCCGGTACGGCGGGCAGCCATCGCCCGACCCGGATACCGGTCTGGGTGAGTTCGTCCTCAGCCACCGACCCCTCCCTCGGCCACCGGCGTCGGCGGTCACCCGCGGTGGCCGCCGCAGGGAGGATGACATACGTCCCGATCTTCGAGAAGCTGCCGGACGGAGCCATTTATCCGACAGTTGCGGCCGCTCACCGCCGCTCGCGCCGGCTCAGCCCGCGGTCGGGGTGCCAGCTCTCGATCAGCAGGTGGTCCGGCGGGTCACCGACCCGGGTCAGCACCACCTCGGTCAGCTCGATCCGGAACCGGTGCGAGCCGTCCTCGCCCGGCGGTTCCTCATGCGCCACTCCGGCAATCTTCGCGTCCCCGCCCCACCCGGCCGGGTCGTCCTCGGGGGCGTCCTCAGTCGGGCAGTGCAGCGCCACGCGCGGGTCCCGCCGCAGGTCGAGCGCCTTGACCGCGCCCGCCATGCTGCCCAGCCGGAGCTGCCCGTCGTCGGAGAAGTCGAACTCCGTGCCGCTGATCCGCGGCGAGCCGTCCCGCCGCAGGGTCGCCATCGTGCCGTGCTTGCGGACGGTGAAGCGGGCGCGCACGCGCGCCGCGAAGTCGGGTTCGGATGCCTTCAGGTCGGACCACCATGCCATGGCCCCCAGCCTGGCAGGAAAACCTGACAACCTACGGCGTCTTTTGCGGCGCGGGTCAGCGGATCTCGAAGCCCAACGCCTGGGCCAGCACGATCGCCTGCTCGGCGTCGACGATCGCGCCGGCCCGCTCCACCGCCGTCGGGTCCAGCGCGGTCAGGTCGCTGCCGCGCAGGTCGGCCCGGACCAGCTTGGCGGCGTGCAGCTGGGCGCCGGAGAGGTCGACGCCGGTGACGGTCGCGCCGGTCAGGTCCGCCCCGGTCAGGTTGACCTCGCGCATGCGCGCGTCGGTGACGCGCACCCCGCGCAGGTCGGCGCCCGGCATGGCGACGAACGACCAGTCGCCGCCGTCGATCCGCAGCGGGCGCAGGTCACACTGGTCGAAGCTGCTGCCGACCAGCTTGCAGCCGGTGAACTCGGCCTCGAAGAGGTTGCACCGCTTGAAGACGCAGCGGGTGAAGGCCGAGTCGATGTGCCGGGAGGCGTTGAAGGCCACGTTGCCGAAGACGCACTCGGTGAAGACAGCCCCCTGGCTGACCGCCTCGGTGAGGTCGACGTGGAAGAACTCGCAGCGGACGAAGTGCCGGTCGACCAACTCCTCGGCGTACCAGTCCTGGTGGCGGTAGGTGACGTCCTCGATGGTCTCCGGCATGCCGCCGAGGTTAGTGGGGGCGGCGGACACTTCCCGGTACGCCTACTGGGCGGTAGCGTCGGCGCCGTGAGCCTCGCAGTGAGCATCGACCCCGCAGACATCGGCTTCGACCCCGCCCGGCTGGCCCGGATCGACGAGCATTTCGGCAGGTACGTCAACGACGGCCGGCTCGCCGGCTGGCAGATCGTGGTGACCCGGCGGGGCGAGGTCGCCCACTCCTCGACGTACGGGCTGCGGGACCGGGAGGCCGGCGTGCCGGTCGAGGCGGACACCCTGTGGCGCATCTACTCGATGACCAAGCCGATCACCTCGGTCGCCGCGATGATGCTCTGGGAGGAGGGCCGGTTCGAGCTGAACGACCCGATCAGCCGCTGGCTGCCGGAGTTCGCCGACGTCCGGGTCTACGACAAGGGCTCGGTGCTCAAGCCGCACACGGTGCCGGCGGTCGAGCCGGTCCGGGTCTGGCACCTGCTCACCCACACCGCCGGCCTCACGTACGGCTTCGCGCAGACCACGGTGGTCGACGGCCTGTACCGGAAGGCGGGCTTCGACCTGGGCGTGCCGCCGGGCGCGGACCTGGCCGCGACCTCAGCCGGGCTGGCGAAGTTGCCGCTGCTCTTCCAGCCGGGCACGAGCTGGAACTACGGCGTCTCCACCGACGTGCTGGGCCGACTGGTCGAGGTGGTCTCCGGGCAGAGCCTGGACGCCTTCTTCACCGAGCGGATCCTGCGCCCGCTCGGCATGACCGACACCCGGTGGTGGGTCGACGAGCCGGACGCCAAGCGGCTGGCCGCGCTCTACACCCCGCACCCGGCGACCGGCCAGACGGTCCGCGCCGACTCCATCGGCCGGGCCGCGCTGACCGAGCCGAGCTGGTTCTCCGGCGGCGGCGGGCTGGTCTCCACCGCCGCCGACTACCACCGGTTCACCCAGTTCCTGCTGCGCGGCGGTGAGCTGGACGGGGTCCGCCTACTGGGGCCCCGGACGGTGCGGTTCATGACCCGCAACCACCTGCCGGGCAACCGGGACCTGGCCTCGTTCTCCCCGGAGGGGTTCGCCGAGACGATCCTCGACGGCATCGGCTTCGGCCTGGGCTTCGCCGTGGTGCTGGACCCGGTGCCGTCGCGGGTGCCGAGCAGCGTGGGCGAGTACTACTGGGGCGGCCTGGCCAGCACCGCGTTCTGGGTGGACCCGGTGGAGGAGGTCACCGCCCTGCTGTTCACCCAGCTGATGCCGTCGAGCACGTACCCGCTGCGCTCGCAGCTGCGCCAGCTGGTCTACTCCGCGCTGATCGACTGACTGGTCGGAGGTGCCGTCGCGGGTGGTCCAGTTCCGCCAGGATCGTCGGATCGACGATCTTGCGGACTGGACGCTGGTCGATGCCCGCAACGGCGGCTGACCCGCTTTCGCCGGAGTGGCGTGATCCGCGTAACGGCACCGGCCGCCGTGCCGAGTCCCTAGCCTGGGGGAGGCGGGCAGTCGGGCGGGAGGTGGTCAGCCATGAGCAACATCGTCGTGTTCGGCGCCGGTGGCACCGCGGGCTCGCGGATCACCGACGAGGCGGTGAACCGGGGGCACCGGGTGACCGCGGCGGTGCGCCGCCCGGAGGCGACCAGCTACCTGTCGTCCAGCGTGCGTACGGTCACCGGCGACGCCACCTCTGAGCGCAGCGTACGCCAGCTGGCGGAGGACGCAGATGTGCTGGTGGTGGCCATCGGCGGCGGCGAGCGGGAACTGTGGCCGGACGCCGCGCGGACGCTGGTCGACACCCTGCGCGGGCTGCCGGACCCGCCCCGGGTGATCCACGTGGGCGGCGGGGCGACGCTGCTGACGCCGAAGGGCACGCCGTACCTGGACGAGCCGGACTTCCCCGAGGAGTACCGGGACTCGGCCGAGGGCCAGGCCGCGGCGCTGGACATCTACCGCTCGGCCGACGGGGTGACCTGGACGTACGTCTCGCCGCCGCCGCTGGAGTTCCACCCCGGCGAGCGCACCGGCCACTACCGGACCGGCACCGACCACCCGGTGACCGACGCGCAGGGCCGGTCGGTGCTCACCTACGAGGACCTGGCGGTGGCGATCCTCGACGAGATCGAGAATCCGCAGTTCCGCAACGCGCGCTTCACCGCGGCGTACTGAGCAGGTCAGTCGGCCAGCCGGGCGGGGAAGCCGCCGGTGGCGATCGGACCCCAGCTCTCGATGGTGACCCGGATCAGCGACTTGCCCTGCTTCACCATGGCCTCCCGGTACTCGTCCCAGTCCGGGTGCTCGCCGGAGATGCTGCGGAAGTACTCCACCAGCGGCTCGAGCGCCTCGGGCAGGTCGAGCACCTCGGCCGTGCCGTCCACCTGGACCCAGGGCCCGTTCCAGTCCTCGGACAGCACACACGCGGAGACCCGGGGGTCGCGGCGGATGTTGGCCGCCTTGGCCCGCTCCGGATAGGTCGAGATCACCAGCCGACCCTCGGCGTCGACGCCGCAGGAGACCGGGGAGGACTGCGGCCGGCCGTCGGCGCGGGTGGTCATCAGCAGGACCTTGTGCCGGGGGCGGAGGAACTCGATCAGGGCGTCCCGGTCGACCCGGGTGTTGGTCGCGATGCTGCGTGCCATGTCTCGGTTCTATCAGGTGCCGGCGGGCTCACCGAGGGCGGCCGGCAACCCGGGGCGGGGATGCCTGGGCCGGCACCCGGGGCCGTGCCGTCGGCCGCCAGGCGCGGCCGTTGGCGTAGATCACCCGGAAGCCGAGGTACGAGGCGAGGGGTGCCCAGTGCGCCGAGCCCATCCGCAGCTCGGCGGCGTTGTGCCGTTGCCCGTTGGCCAGCACGTCGAGCAGCACGGTCTCGAAGGCGGCCGATTCGACCCAGTCCACGTCCCGGGTGAAACCGCAGACCAGCGCCGCCCCGGTCACGTCGAGGAAGTCGCGCAGGGCGGCGTCGGAGGCGCGCAGCACGGAGCAGCTGCCGAAGTACAGGCGGCGCCCCTCGCAGCGGCCGGCCATCCGTTCGGCCACGTCGGCCAGCTCCACCGAGTCCCAGTCCGTGAGGCAGAGCCGGCTCGGTTCGCCGTGCATGGCGAAGAAGCCGACCCGGTAGTCGGCGTACTGCTTGAGCAGCCAGCGGTCGAGGAAGTAGAAGAGCTCGTCGCGGGTGGCGGCGTCCTTGTGGATGAAACGGATCCGGCTCAGCCGTTCGAGCAGTTCGAGGGTGGGCAGGACGGACCCGCGCTCGTTGAGGTCCCGGTGCCACTGCCCCTCGATGCAGAAGACGCCACCCCGCGCCAACGCCCACCTCCCCCGCCGCGAAGGCCGCCCGGGAAGCCGTGCCCGGTTCCCGAGGCAGACGTTACCGGCTCCGAGCCGCCCAGCGACATCACCCTCGGTGCCACCGGAGCGCGGTTTCCGTCACCTCTGGTCGTCTTTGCGGCCGCACAGCCCGGCCTGGCCTGGATGGGCGATTCCCAGATTTTGGTGCAATTTGCAACAGCCTCTCCTGAACTGCGGTTATGAGAGTAATTCGGGTAAACCCCCGCCGCGCGGTCGACACGGCGTCAGGATGGGTGAGACGGGACATTCCGACCGATGTCCTGATCACCTCCCAATCGAACTCCTACCAGGAGGAATCCTGTGCGCGTCAACACGCTGAAGCGGGTGGCCGTCGCCTTCGCGCTCGCCCTACCCGGGGCCGCGATCGCCACGGTCGTCGCCGCGCCGGCGGCCCACGCCGACGGCTGCTACACCTGGAACCGGACCCTCACCCAGGGGCGCTCCGGGGAGGACGTCCGCCAGTTGCAGATCCGGGTGGCCGGCTGGGCCGCCTACCGGGACATCGTCCGCATCGACGGCAGGTACGGCCCCGAGACGGCCGCCGCGGTCAAACGCTTCCAGTCCGCGTACGGGCTGCGCGCCGACGGCATCGCCGGACCGCAGACCTTCGCCAAGATCTACGAGTTGCAGGACAACGACTGCACGCCGAAGCACTTCAGCTACACCGAGCTGGACAACGGCTGCGGCACAGGCGGCTTCAGCGGCGGTCCGCTCTCCGCGAGCGCGACCCGGGAGAACGCCATACGCACCATGTGGAAGCTGGAGGCGCTGCGGCACGGCCTCGGCGACAAAGCCCTCCCCGTGTCCAGCGGCTTCCGCGGCACCGCCTGTAACCGGCAGGTCGACGGCGCGTCGGACAGCCAGCATCTCTACGGCGACGCGGCCGACCTGACCCCGCGCACCGTGTCGCTGTGCCAGGTGGCCCGGGCGGCCCGCAGCCACGGCTTCAGCGGGATCTTCGGCCCCGGCTATCCCGACCACAGCGACCAGGTCCACGTGGACTCACGCCGGGAGAACAACCGCGACAAGACGTCGAACACGACCTACTGGTCCGCCCCGAATTGCGGGGTCGGCAACAACTGAGCCGACGTCGACGGCGGCCCGACGCGGGGGTGGGGGTCCCTGCGGCGGGCCGCCGTCGCGTCGCCCCGGGCTGGTCGGGCGTGCCCCCGACTCGACCACTCCGGCTCGCGGCGTGCCACGCCGTGAGCCGGAGTGGTCGTCAGCTCGCCCGGGGCCAGCGCGGCCGAGGGGTGGCGGGTGCCGCCGGCCGACCGGTACCGCTGGGCCGGATCGCGGGCGGCACCCCGGGTGCGGCGACCCGGCCGGCCTGGCCGCGCGGGGACTGGGAGGTCGGGGCCGCCGGGCGCGCTGACGGCCCGGCCAGCACGAACGGGAAGGGCACGTGCACGAACGGGTTGCCGTGCCGCACCAGCGCGTCGATCTGGCGCTCGTTGAGGCCGTGCGCCTCCAGCACGCGCCGTCCCCACCGGTGCAGCCGGCAGGGGTACGCGGCGCCGTCGTTGCGGCACTTCGGTCCGGCGGGCCACTCCTCGGCGGCGTGCACCACCACCGCCCGGACCGCGAGCCGGACATCCTCCGGGGTCAGCTGCGCCGGCACCGGCACCTCACCCAGGATCTGATCGATGGGATCCGTCGACTGCTCACCAACTCGCACGGCAGGCCTCCCGCAGCTCGGCAGGGGTGCGGCCGACCCGCCGCACCACATCCTCGCCCACTGGTACGGCCCCCGGGCGGCAGGAGTTCAATCGCGAAAGGGGGTCAGCAGGTCCTCCGGAGTCAGCACCGTGACGCCGTCGACCGACCAACCGCTGCGCGAGACGGCGACGAGCGGGGTCCGCTCGTCCGCCCAGGGCAGTTGGGAACGGTGCCGGAGGAGCCGGCCCAGGTCGTGGGCGTCGAACGGTCCCCGCGCGCTCAGACCAGGCCGGCGTCGTGCACCAGCAGCGCCACCTGCACCCGGTTGTTCAGCTCGAGCTTGGTGAGCAGCCGGGAGACGTACGCCTTCACCGTCGGCACGCTCATGAACAGCTCGGCCGAGATCTCCGCGTTCGTCCGGCCCTGGCCGAGCGCCACGGCGACCTCCCGCTCCCGCGGCGTCAGCGTGTCGAGCCGCCGCAGCGCCCGGTCCTGCCGGGCGTCCGGGCCCGCAGCCGGCATCGGCGCGGTCACGTGCGCGATCAGCTTGCGGGTCACCGCCGGCGACAGGGTCGCCTCCCCCGCCGCCACCCGGCGTACCGCCGCCACGATCTCGGCGGGCGGGGTGTCCTTGAGCAGGAAGCCGCCCGCCCCGGCGCGCAGCGCCCGCAGCACCTGCTCGTCGGCGTCGAAGGTGGTCAGCACCAGCACCTCGGGCGGCTCGGGTGCCGCCCGCAGCGCCGAGGTGGCGGTCAGCCCGTCCACCCGGGGCATCCGGATGTCCATCAGCACCACGTCCGGCGCGTAGGCCTCGACGGCCGCCGGCACCTCGGCCCCGTCGGTGGCCTCGCCGACCACCCGGATGTCGGGCATGCCGCCGAGGATCATCGACAGCGCGGCGCGGACCAGCGCGTCGTCGTCGACGATCAGCACCCGGACGGGGGGCTGGTCGGCGGCGCTCACGCCGCTGGCCAGGGCAGCCACGCGGCCAGCCGGAAGTCGCCGTCCGCGTCGCGCCCGTGCTCCAGCCGGCCGCCGGCGAGGGTGACCCGCTCCGCGACGCCGACCAGCCCGGTCCCGGTGCCCGGGATCGCCGAGGCCGGGTCGCCCACCGGCCAGGGGTTGCGGATCTCCACGGCGAGACCGTCGCCGGGTGCACCGGCCAGCCGGACGACCACCAGCGCCGCGGGCGCGTGCTTGCGGGCGTTGGTGAGCCCCTCCTGCACGATCCGGTACGCGCTGCGCCCCACCGCCGCCGGCACGGCCGCCGCGTCGGCGACCTCGTCCACCACGCTGACCCGTACGCCGGCGGCCCGGGACTCGGCGACCAGCGCGGGCACGTCGCCGAGGGTGGGTTGCGGCCGCTCCGGCGTCTCCTCACCGCCCGGCTCGGTGCGGAGCACGCCGATCACCTCGCGCAGGTCCTGCAAGGCGGCGTGCGCGCTGGCCCGGATCACGCCGGCCGCCCGGGCGATCTCGTCGGGTGGCGCGTCCGGGCGGAACTCCAGGGCACCGGCGTGCAGGCTGAGCAGGGAGATCCGGTGCGCGAGCACGTCGTGCATCTCGCGGGCGATCCGGGTGCGTTCGAGCTGCCGGGCCTGGTCGACCCGGAGCTGCTGCTCGGCCTCGGCCCGGTCGGCCCGGTCGCGCAGGGAGAGCACGAGCTGGCGGCGGGCCCGGACGAACAACGCCCAGGCCACCGCCCCGCCGATGAACAGCAGCGTCCAGGCCATGGTCGCCCAGAACGGCAGCACCGGGTCGGGGCGGATCGCGACGAAGATCGGCGCGGTCAGCAGTTGCCAGCCGACCACCGCCGCGGCCACCGGCAGCGGGCGATGCACCACGACGGTGAAGACGATGATCAGCAGGGCGATCCCGGAGGTGACCGAGAAGAGCGCGACCGGCGCGGTCGCGACCGCGAGCCCGACCGGCCAGCGGCGGCGCAGCCAGAGCGCCACGCTGACCAGGATCCCGACGAGGAGATCGAACTCGTTGAGCCAGGACGGCCCGCGGTTCACCGCCAAGTCCGGCGTGGGGCTCACCGAGTCGCCGTAGGAGATCAGCACCCAGGCCACGGCGGACAGGAACGCCACGCTGTCGATGAGCCAGTCCCGGGCCGTCCGGCGGACCACCGGGGTGGCGGGGACCAGGGAGCCCGGCAGCAGCCAGGGATGCTCGGGTACGACGGCGCTGCTCACCCGTCCATGCTAGGAACGCGGCTCCGGGCGCCACCAGCTACCAAAGTCGACACCTATTGGTAGACCGAGGTATGGCCGGATCCCGACCGTTGCCCGCAGCGCGCGGACGGGTGGCACCGCCAGGCTCGACGGCATGATCGAAGTCGAACACCTCACCAAGCGGTACGGCCCGCACACCGCCGTCGAGGACGTCTCGTTCCACTGCGAGCCCGGCACGGTCACCGGCTTCCTTGGCCCGAACGGCGCCGGCAAGTCCACCACCATGCGGATGATCTGCGGGATGACCCCGCCCACCGCCGGCGGGGCCACGCTCGCCGGGCGGGCCTACCGGCAGCTGCCGAACCCGGGCCGGGAGATCGGCGTGCTGCTCGACGCGTCCGCGCAGCACGCCGGGCGGACCGGCCGGGAGGCGCTGACCCTGGCCGCCGCGACCATGGGTGTGGACCGGCGGCAGGTCGCCGCGAAGCTCGAACTGGTCGGGCTGAACGCGACTGCGGCGAAGCGGCGGGTCGGGGCGTACTCCCTCGGGATGCGGCAGCGGCTCGGCCTGGCGCTGGCGCTGCTGGGCGACCCGCGGGTGCTGATCCTCGACGAGCCGGCCAACGGCCTCGACCCGGAGGGCATCTTCTGGATGCGCGGCCTGCTGCGCGACTTCGCCGACCGGGGAGGCACGGTGCTGCTCTCCTCGCACCTGCTGCGCGAGGTCGAGGCGGTGGCCGACCGGCTCGTCGTGATCGGCGGCGGCCGGGTGGTCGCCCAGGGCGGCAAGGACGAGCTGCTGGCCGGTGCCGGCACCCTGGTCCGCGCCCGGGACCAGCTGGCCCTGCGGCTGACCCTGGACCGGGCCGGCCTGGCGGCGACCGCCCGCACCGACGGCGGTTTCGTCGTCCGGGCCGAGCCCGAGGCCGTCGGCCAGGCCGCCGCGGACGCCGGTCTGGTCCTCGCCGAGCTGCGTCCGGCCGGCAGCGGCGGCCTCGAACAGCTCTTCCTCACCCTCACCGCCGGCGCGTCGACCCAGGAGGCCGTCCGATGACCACGCTCACCGCACCCGCCCCGCAGGTCCACCGGCCGGCCGTGCCCGGGCCGTCGCTGGCCCGGCTGACCGGCGTGGAGCTGCGCAAGCTCATCGACACCCGGGCCGGCCGCTGGCTGCTGATCACCATCGGGCTGGTCGCGGCCGCCATCGTCACCGTGCAGCTGTTCGTGCTCGAGGACGCCGAGCAGACCTTCACCGCCTTCTTCGCCCCGTCGCTGTTCCCGACCGGGCTGCTGCTGCCCGTGCTCGGCATCCTGTCCATCACCGGGGAATGGTCGCAGCGGACCGCGCTGACCACGTTCGCCCTGGTGCCGCGTCGGGAGCGGGTGGTGACCGCCAAGCTCGCCGCGGTGGTGCTGGCGGCGCTGGCCTCGGTGCTGGTGAGCCTGGCCGTCGCCGCGCTCGGCACGCTGGCAGCCCGGGCCACCGGCGGGGCGGGCGGGTGGACGTTCGACTGGCACCTGCTGCCGTACGCGGCCGTGTTCCAGGTGGCGAACGTGCTGATGGGCGCGGGGTTCGGCCTGCTGCTGCTGAACACCCCGCTGGCGATCGTGACGTACCTGCTGCTGCCGACCGTATGGAGCATCCTGTCCGCGATGGTCTCGGCGCTGCACCGGCCGGCGCAGTGGCTCGACACCTCGGTCACCATGGCGCCCCTGCTCGGCCCCCAGGTCAGCGCCGGGCAGTGGGGCCGGCTGGCGGTCTCGCTGCTGGTCTGGATGGTCGTGCCCCTGGTCGCCGGGCTGGCCCGGACGCTGCGGCGGGAGGTGTCCTGACCGTGGTGACGCGGGAGCCAGGCGCCACCGTGGTCAGCGGGGGCGTCGCCGAGCTGGTGGTGATGTGGGCCGGGTTCCCGCTGCTCGGGGCGGGGCTGGGCGCGGGGCTGACCGCGGCGTCCGGCTGGCTGGCCGGCCTGCCCTGGTTCCCGTTCCAGGGCTGGTTCGCGCTACTGGACCGGCTGCCCGAGGAGTGGGCGTACCCGGCCGGGGCGGCGGTGGCGGCGTTGGCCGGCCTGGTGGTCGCCTACCTGGGCACCCGGGAGCGGTTGACCGTGACGGTGGGCCGGACCGGGGTGCGGCTGCACCGCGACGGCCACGGCCAGGATGTCGACCGGGCCACGGTCGCGGGCGTCTTCCTCGACAGGAAGGCGCTGGTGCTGCTGGACGCCGCGGGCGGCGAGCTGGTCCGGGAGACGTCGGACCTGAGCCACGCGAGGCTGCGCGAGGCGTTCACCGGGCAGGGCTGGCCGTGGCTCGCGCAGGACCCGCACCGGGAGGCGTACCGCCGTTGGGTGCCGGGCCTGTCCGGGATGCCGTCCGGGGCGGACGCGCTGCTGCGGGCCCGGCAGCGGGCCGTCGACACCGATCGCGGCGGCGAGGCCGGGGAGCTGCGCGGGGAGCTGGCGCGACTCGGCGTGGTGGTCCGGGACGAGGGGAAACGGCAGTACTGGCGGCTGGTCCCGCGCCCCCCGGACCGCGACGGCGCCGGGCGGTAGCGTAACGAGGTTGTGCTGCCGGTCGCCGAACAGGCAGCGGCCGGCGTGGTCGCCGGGTCGGCCCTACACTCCCGGGTGACCCGCCCCCTCGACCGGATGGGAAGTTCCGTGCGTCGCTGGCCCGCCGCCCTCGCCCTGGTCCTGCTGCTCGCCGGCTGCGGCGGGGGTGCCGAGCCGACCCAGCTCCCGGCCTGGCAGACCCCCTCGCCCATCGCCCCGGCCCCGCTGACGATGAAGGCGGCGAAGGGCCGGTACCTGTCGATCGTGGCGCCGTACAACACCGCGCTGGAAGAGCTGGAGGCGGCGCTGAAGGCCGGCAAGCCGTGGCGGACGGTGCGTGGCCTCGCCCGCACGGTCGCCACCACCAACGCCGCCCACGCCGAGCAGCTTCGGACCACCCCCTGGCCGGCCCAGGCGCGGGCACCGATCGCCGCGCTGCTCAAGGAGAACGACGTGGCGTTGCGGCACTGGCAACTGGCCGCCGAGGCGAACACCGCGGCGGCGCTGATGCGGGAGATCCGCGCCGCCGCCGCGCACGACGGCGGTACCCAGGCCAACCGGGTACGCACCACCCTCGGCCTGCCGGTCTACAAGAAGAGCTGACTGTCGGACGGCGACGGGCCCGCGCCAGACGTGCGGCGCGGGCCCGAAGGGGTACCGGATTACTTGGCGTTGCCGGTGTTGGTCACCCGGAACGTGTAGTCCGCGTCCAGGAAGGTGAGGTCACCGGTCGGCAGGTTGTTGATGATGACGGCGAAGTCGTCCTGGTTGCCGTTGGCGCACTTGGTCTGCAGGCCGCTGGCGGTGAACTGGTCACCGGTGGACCGGTAGACCCAGTTGCCCGCGCCGTCGGTGGTCTCCCCCGGCGAGGTGACGCCCGGGGTGAGGTCGCAGTGGCTGACCACCTGGACCGTCCAGTTGTTGTCCTGCACGCCGGTGGTGGTGAACCAGTTGCCCGCCGCCGAGGTGAGGTTCGCCTCGGCACCGTTGACCTTCACGTCGTCGACGAACCAGCCGGTGTCCAGGTAGGCGGCGTCGGTCGAGTAGCGGAACAGCACGTCCGTCGCGCCGGCCGGCAGGTCGGCGGTGAGGTGCACGTACTTCGGGTCGTCGACGAAGTACCGGCCGCCAGAGGTGCCGGTGAGGCCGTTGCCCTCGGTGTTGTTGCCGTGCGGGTTGTCGTTGCTGGTGACGACCTGCCCGGCGTCGTTGCGCACCGGCACGGTCACCCAGTTGCCGTTGACCAGGGCCTCGACGAAGCCGTAGTCCCAGCCCTCCTCGATGAAGTACCAGCTCCAGAAGTCCAGCGAGGTGACCGCGCCGGAGGTAGCGACGTCGAGGACGTTGTCGTTCTGGCTCTCGTAGCCGGCGTACCAGTGGGTGGTGCCGGTGTGCGGCGCGATCACCGTCTCGTCGTCGCCGGAGAAGGCCAGCGCGACCGTCGGGCCGGGGTTGCGGAACCGCTCGACCGACATGCCGAACGGCACGGCGGTGGTGTCCGGGCGGTTCTTCAGCCGCGCCCACTTCGACTCGGGCGTGGCGCCCTGGTAGCTGCCCCGACCCGCCCAGAAGACGTCGTCGGCGATGTCCATGGTCCAGGTGGTGTCGGCCGGGTCACCGAAGTTGAACGCCTTGATGTCGTAGATCGGCGACTTCTCGTCGTCCAGGTAGACCGCCACCGACCAGTCCCGGAACAACTGCTCGGCGCTGCGCAGGTGCGCGCCGGTCGCCGCGTTGAAGTCGTCGATGGCGTTCTGCACGCCGGTCATGCCGTCCGCCTGCTCCTCGAAGATCTTCTTGATGAGCAGGTCACCGGCCTTGCCGTCGTACTGCTTGTCCGGCGTGTAGGTGCCGTCGCCGTTGCCGCCGGCCTGCTCCCAGAGGTACTGGAAGTAGGTGAACGAGGTGCCGTAGTTGGCCAGGGTGCCGCCCCACCGGGTCAGCGAGGTCTCCTCGTAGAACACCTGCTGGTTGCTCAGGTGCGAGCCGCCGGCGTCGAGCCCGTTGAGGAAGATGGCGAAGTCGGCCAGGCCCTCGTCGACCCAGGACAGCTCGCCCGGGTCGCTGTAGTTGTGCAGCAGGTGCTGCAGCTCGTGGGCGACGGTGCCCTCGTACAGTTCCGGACGGTCGTTGGCCGGGTTGGCGTCGCGCCATGGCGAGTCGTTCGGGCCGACCCGGTTCGCCCAGTCCAGGGCGTCGACCACGATGACGTTCATCCCGTTGCTGTCGATGAAGTCCGGCGCGAAGTAGCCGGCCGTGTACGACGTCTGCGCGCAGTCGTAGTAGGCGTCGTCCTGGATGTTGTAGAGCACCATGACCAGCGAGTCGCTGGCCGGCTCGGCCGGGTCCGCCGCGTCCATCGGACCGAAGTGCTCCTCGTCCACGGCGGCGATCTGGTTGGCGAGCTTGTCGCCGACGTAGTTGATCTCCGCTTGGGTGAGGGTGAACTGCGCCGCCGTGGCCGTGGTGCACGGCTTGAACGCGTCGCCCGGGTTGTGGTCGAACTGCGGGTCGAGGCTGGCCACGCCGACCGGCGCGGTGCCGTTGAGCGGAGTTCCCTTCGGGACGTAGATGTAGACCGGAGTTCCGTCCGGTGTGGCGTTGGCGTACACCCGGGTGAAGTCCTGGTTGTAGGTGCCGCCCGCCGCGCTGTCGTTGATCGGCAGCGTGATGGTCGGCTCGCCGGGAAGGTTCTCGTGATCGTTGGCCTGGGCCGGGGCCGAGACCGTGAAGGCGAGCGCCGTCGCACCCGCCACCACGGCCGCGATCCGGCTCGGTCGTCTCATTCGCACGCGAATGCCTCCTGTGGGTGAGGCGGTGAGTCAGCTCCGGTCACCGCCTTCGGCGTAACAGGTTCATCCCTGGAGATACTGCGCAAAGCAGCAGCTGTTCAGGGGATTGTTAGCTCAGGCAACCATTTGCGACGGTGAGTTGCGAAGCGACGGCAGGTCACAACTGCGGCACGAACGGCCGTCACACACCGCCGTACGGATGAGCCCGGACCGCACGGGCGACCCGGCAGGATTCTCAAGCCGGTCGGATCCGGCCCCTACCTCTCGTCCTGCTGGCCCCCTGGCATCGGGGGTGCCTGAATTCGCGGGATGTGGCCGGTGAGGCCGGCGAGCCACACGTCGACCTCGACGAGGCGCAGGACGCCCCGGCTGGGCTCGCCATGCTGGATGATGTCCCTGGCCTGGTCGACGACACCATGGGCGGGTGCCGGGGTGGCGACCACGTGGTCGATTCGGCCCCGCGGCAACTGGCCGGCCAACTCGGCGTACGCGGACCGCAGTCGCTGCGCCCAGCCGACCAGCTGGGCCGCGGGGTCGGGCCAGGGCGCCAGGACCCCGGGTCGATCGCGGGCGAGGAGCACCTCCGCGCCGTGGAGGATGCGGTTCCCCGCAATGAGCAGCAGATCCCAGTCGATGGTGGACATCCGCGGGTCGTGGCGCTCGGAACGGTAGTGGGCGAGGGCGGCTTCGGTGAGTTTCTTGCTCCGCCGCGTCGCGTCCATCGCCTCGGGCGTTCCGTCCTTCCCGGCGAGCACCTTCACGGTGTGCTCAATGGTCTTCGCGGCGGCTGCGAGGTAGGCGGCGGCGTTGCGTCGCAGTTCGCCGGCGGCACCGCGCGGCCAGAGCAGCAGCCCGGCAAGGATGCCGACCGTCGCCCCGATCGCGACATCCACCACGCGGGCCCCGACCAGCTGCCAGTTCGGCGGCGAGAGTTGGGCGAAGACGAAGATGAGCAGCAGTGTCATCATGGCCTGCGCCCAGCCCAGGCCCAGCACCGGACCGACACCGAACGCCAGCACCATGGCGACCGGCAGCAGCGCGGCGTAGATCGCGGGCGCCGGGGAGCTGAGGAGCAGCAGACCGCTGGCGACGGCAGCGATGAGCGTACCGACCACGGCGCGACCCAGCGTGGTGCCGGTGTCAGCGGCGGACGTCCGCATGAGGGTCAGGATGGCCAGCAGCACCCAGAAGCCGTGAAGCAGCTCGAACGTTCCGGCGATTGTCCGGGCGGCGGCCAGCGCCACGGCAAGCCGCACCGCTTCGTCGAAGTACACCGAGCGCGGGGTGAGGTGTACCCGGAACTGCTGCCAGTACAACGACAGGGCACTGCGCCGGGCGTACCAGAACAGATCCGGTCCCGCCGCCGGGCGCACCACGGCCTGCCTGCTCAGGGCACCGCCGGCCAGCCGCGCAGCGGTCGCGAAGACACCGGCGAAATGCACCACAGCCTCGGCGATCGCGCCGACCCGCAGTCGAGTGGCGTCGGCCGACGGCCACGCCTGGGCGAGCCCGCCTTCCCGGCGCGACACCGGCGGCGCCAGCTGGTCGTCCGCGCCGGCTGCCGGCGCCTGCCAGAGGGCGCCGATGGAGCGGCGGACCGATGCCGCGCACTGCCGCAGCAGCCGCGCCCCGTCGGCGTCCCCGATCTCCTTCGTTCTCGGATCGTTCGCCAGCGACTCGGCGAGCGCGAGCAGTTCGTGTACGGCGGCGGCAGCGTCGCGCAACGCGCGGTCCCGTACGCTCGCCGACGTCGGCCGCTGCGTTGCCGGCAGGTGCGATACCCGTATCTGGTCGACGGCACGGACGGCCTGAGCCTTGCGTCGCGCGACCTCCTCGCCGGCGCCCTGCCCGGACATCACCTCCGCGATCGCATCGAAGAGCGCGGCGACGCACCGCGCCGCGTCGCGCAGGCGCTGCGGGAAGGCGACCGGTGCCGGGCCGGGCCAGAGCGCCACCTCGGCGAGGCTCACCAGCACGATACCCAGTGTCACGCCGGCCAGCCGGGCCGGAAGGGTGGCGGGCTGATAGGGCGGAAAGCAGGCCAGGATGTAGAAGAGCTGGAAGGCGTTCGCCAGCCCGACCAGACGCGGGCCGCCGACGCCGGCGAACGCCACCGCGAACCCGATGACCAGCATCCCGGTCGCCGCGGCCCAGGTGCTCTTCGCCAGGACGGTGCCGACAGCCACGAGCAGCCACGCCATCGGCAGTGCGGAGAGCAGGGTGCGTGCTCGCTGGGTCGGTGCGCCCGGCAACTGGGCGAACACGCCGGTAGCGACGGTGCCGAACAGCGCGTACGTCGCCAGGACGGTGTTGCGGAGACCGTACCGGCAGCCGTAGAAATTGACGGAGGCGACGAGGGTCAACCGTGCGCCCTGGCGAATTCGCCCATATCCCGGATCCCGACGGTGGAGCCAGTTCAGCGCGCCGTCTCTCCATCGCGCCTGCTTCCGCCGAGACATGTCCACCTTGACGCCTTACCGGGCCCGTCCGGGGCCGACGACCCCGCGAGCGGGCTTTCCCGCAAGTCGGTCCCGGAAACCTCCGTCGTTCGGACGGTCACACTCTCGCCCGGCTGATCCCGGCCTGCCCGGCCGTCCCAGTTACCGCTACCGTTCCAGTCGGGGAGGTGACGGTGTACGTCGTATCGGTGATCAACTACAAGGGCGGGGTGGGCAAGACCACCATGACCGCCAACCTCGGAGCCGAGCTGGCCAACCGAGGGATGAAGGTGCTGCTGATCGACCTCGATCCGCAGGCCAGCTTGACGTTCAGCTTCTACGAGCCGGACGACTGGCGGGACCGGCTGCGCGACGAACGCACGGTCAAACGCTGGTATGACGGCCTGCGCGGGGACACCGAGAAGGTGACCCTCGGCGAGTTGGTGGTCTCTCCCGGCCCGGCGAACGCGCAGCTCAAGGGGACGGGACGGCTCGATCTCATCGCGTCGCACCTCCAGCTCGTCGACATCGACCTGGCCCTGGCCCGGGGCGTGGCCGACGGCGACGAGTACGACGCCGAGCTGTTCCGGGTGCGCGGCTCGCTCGACCAGGGGCTGCACGACCCGGCGCTCGATCCGTACGACCTGGTGCTCATCGACTGCCCGCCGAACTTCAACGTGGTGACCCAGTCGGCGATCATCGCGAGCGACCATCTGCTCATCCCGGCGAAGGCCGACTATCTGTCCACCCTCGGCATCGACTACCTGCACGGCAACGTGCGGGAGCTGGTCGACCGGTACAACGCGGATTCCCGCCGGTTCGCCAAGATCCGCCGCCACCACAAGGTGGCGCCGGACATCGCGGGTGTGGTGTTCACCATGGTCCAGCTGATGGCGCAGCGGCCGGTCGCCGCCCACCAGGGCTACCTGGATCAGGTGCGGGCGCTGGGCGTGCCGGTGTTCCCGACCGCGCTGCGGGAGAACGTGACCCTGTTCGCCACGAACACTCCGCGCGGGGTGCCGGTGGTGCTGCGGGACCGGGTGACCGCGCCGGCGGTGCGTGCGGAGCTGCGCCAGATCACCACCGAGTTCCTGGCCGCCCTCCAGCCGGATTCGGCGCCGAAGTCCCCCGCCACCGTCAGCCCGGGCGCGGCCGGAGCCGAGGTCGCGGTCGGGGCCGAGGTCACGGTCGGGGCCGAGGCCGGAGCCACGGCCACGGCCGGGGTGGACGCATGACCGAACCGACGCGGGCGGTGCTGGCCCGGGTGGCCGAGTTCCTGGCCGGCCTCTCCGCCGCCGAGGTTGCCGCCCTGGCCGAGGGACGCGCCCGGCTGGCCGTGCTGCCCGCCGCCGACGCTCCGACCCCGGCCGTCGCCGCGGACGGCAGCGCCCCGCCCCGCCGGGCCGCCGCCCCGCACGGTCACGTCACCCCGGGACCGGGCACCGCCGGGACCGGCCCGACCGGTGTCGTCCCGCCCGTCGCCATGGCGACGCCGTCCAGAGTGGATGTCGAGCGGGCGCACGCCGCGCTGGCCGCCATGTCGCGGCGCGACGACGGTACGGCGTACCTGTCGTCGTGGACGGCGCGGGAGTTGCGGGCCCTCGCCGCCCGGGCGGGGCTGCGCGGAGTGGCCGGGCTGCGGAAGATTGAGCTGGTCGAACGGATCGTCGACCGCACCATCGGCTTCCGGCTCGACTCCACCGCCATCCGCCGGCGCTGAGGCGCGACGCTTCGGCGCAGCGACTGGGGAGGCCCCATGTCGCCGTCCCGTCTCGCGGCACGCGTCGTCGCCCCGACCCTGGCCGGCGTGCTGCTGGTGGGCGCCGCGTCCGGATGCGGTACCACCAGCGACCGGGTCGAGGCGCGGCTGGTCGACGGGAAGCTGACCCTCCGCTTCGGACGGACCTGCCCGGTGGGCATGCTGACCCTCACCGACCCGGCGCGTCGGCCAGCGGCACCGACGGGCGTCGGTCGCGGGCCCTAGGCTGGGTGGTCGAGGGACGTCGAGGTGAGGAGGCCCGGGATGGCCCGCTACGCCGCCCTGCTGCGCGGGGTCAACGTCGGCACCGCCCGGCTGGCGATGACCGACCTGCGCCGAATCGTCGAGGACCTCGGCCACGAGGACGTGAAGACGTACCTGCAGAGCGGCAACGTGGTCTTCACCAGCCCGCCGACCAAGGACGACATCCTGGCCGAGGGCATCGCGCGGAAGCTCGCCGACGAACTGGGCCTGCGCGTGCCGGTGCTGGTCCGCCGCGGCGGTGAGCTGGCGGCGGTCGCCGACGCCAGCCCGTACGCGAAGAAGCAGGACGACCAGACCCGCGTGCTGGTGGCCTTCCTGTCGGCCAAGCCCACCGCCGCCCGGGTCAGGGACCTGACCGTGCCGGCCGGCGAGAACATCGAGTACGAGGTGATCGGCCGGGAGATCCACCTGCACTTCCCGGACGGCGGGTACGGGCGGACCAAGTTCACCAACGCGTACCTGGAGAAGAAGCTGGGCGTGGTGGCCACGACCCGCAACTGGAAGTCGGTACTGGCCCTGCGCGACCTGACCGCCGACTGAGCGGAGGGGCTGGCCCCCGTTGACCCCGGCCCCTCCGCCAGCGGCGGTCAGAAGCGGTACGCGGTGTGGTATTCGGGCACCAGCACCCGGCTGTGCGGCGACACCCGGCGCACCTCGGCGATCAGGGCGTCGAGGCGCTCGCGGTCGCTCTCCGCCACGGTCGGCGGATTGGTCAGCGAGGTCTCGAAGTTGTCCCAGTGCACCGGCACCACGACCTTCGGATAGTCCAGCGCGGCCATCAGCCGGGGCACGTAGTCGGCGGTGGAGGTGGTGGCGGCGGAGGCCACCATCGCCACGTCGGGGGCCAGCCCGGCCAGGTTGCGCTCGTTGAGGTCACTGGCCCCCATGAAGAACACCGACGGCCCGCCGGCCACCCGGATCTGGTACGCCAGGGTGTCGCCCTCGGGCAGGTCGGAGATCTTTGCCGGCTTCGGCGGCGGGCTGACCCGTACGCCGGGGAAGGCCATCGACCAGCCGCCGTTGCGGCTGTGCAGGGAGCTGACCACCTCGACGGTGTAGTCGCCGAAGTCCAGCACCTCGCCGCCCTTGACCGGGGCGAGCCGGCCGGACGGCAGCCCGTACGCCAGCCCCAGGTGGTACGCGGTCAGCGTGCCGAACACCCGGGCGCCGGTCCGGCCGGCGATGTACGGCACGTCGTTGAAGTGGTCCCAGTGGGTGTGCGTGACCAGGATGTTCTCGGCCCGGTCCACCAGGGGGTCGATGATGTCGGTGTCCACTTTGAGCAGCGTGTCGGCGTTGAACGCGCCCTGAAACAGGCCGGTGTCGTAGCGGCTCAGGTACGGGTCGACCAGCACGGTCCGGTCGCCGATGTCGATCCGCCAGCCGGACGTACCCCACCAGCGGAAGCTGACCGCGCCGGACCGGCGGGCCCCGGTGGTGGTGGCGGCGACCGGCGCGGTGGCCGCCGGGGCGGCCTGGGCCGGTGCGGCCAGCGCGCCGGCGCCGAGGCCAGCGGCCGAGACGGCGGCGGTGCCGACGGCGGCGTCGCGCAGGAAGCGGCGGCGACCGTACGGGCGGTTGTCGAGCATGCTGGGTCCTCCCCGTGAGGGTGGGTGTTCGGTACGCCCACCCCACCACCGGCCGGCCGACCCTGTCCAAGATCAAGCGGCGATGCGGCCGATATGCGAACGGATATCACCGCAGGTCAGCGGCATCGTTTCCGGCGGCAGGCGGGGCCGGATTCAGCGCAGCGACTCGACCGCGGTCCGGGCCGCCTCGCCCATCGCCAGGTCCACGTCGATCCGGCGGACGCTGAGCCGCTCGGTGCGGGCGAAGACCAGGATCGCGAACCGGCCACCGTCGGGGTACTCGGCGACCCCGGCCTCCAGGTGCAGGCCGGGCAGGTTGCCGGTCTTCCCGGCCACCCGGACGCCGGGCGGGAAGCCGGCGGCGAGCCGGGTCCAGTAGAGCTGCCGGCCCATCAGCTCGCGGACCATCGCGCAGGCGGCCGGCGGCCCGGCCTCGTCCCGCCAGATCAACTCGAGCAGCCGGGTGATCTCCCGGGCGGTGCTCGACGTGGTGTGTTCCGGGTCGAAGACCCGCATCGCCCGGACCCGCTCGGCGTCCAGCGTGGGGAAGATCCGGGCGAAGTCGGCCTCGGTGCGGGCGCCGACGTCGGCGAGCATCATCTCGACCAGGTGCCGGGGGCCGCCGATGATCCGGGTCCGCGGCAGGTCCAGCTCGGCGGCGAGCATCGGCGGCACGTCCGGGCCGACCCGGCGCAGCAGCAGATCGGCGGCGGTGTTGTCGCTGACCGACATGGTGAAGTACGCGAGGTCCCGCAGGGACATCTCGACGTCGTCGGCGCAGCCGGCGACACCCCATCCGCCGAGCCGGTCCGCCGCCCGCACCAACACCCGCTCGGCCGGGTCGAGCTGCCCGGCGACGACCTGCCGGGCGAACTCCAGCACCAGCAGGATCTTGAAGACTGAGGCGATCACGATCTGCTCGTCCGCCCGGACGGCCACCTCCCGCCCCGGGTCGTCCACGTCCACCACGTGCAGGCACCCGCTGATCCCGACCCGGCCGAAGATCTCCCCGATCCGCTTCCCCACATCCACCCCGACACGCTAACCACGAGCGGGCGCTAGGGTGCCGGGGTGGATCTGCTGCGACACCTGCGGCACTTCGTGGTGGTCGCCCGGGAGCTGCACTTCGAGCGGGCGGCCGAGGTGCTGGGGATGGCGCAGCCGCCGCTGAGCCAGTCGATCCAGCGCCTCGAACGGGAGCTCGGAGCGGTCCTGTTCGACCGGTCGCAGCGCCAGGTCCGGCTCACCCCCGCCGGTCAGCTCCTGCTCGGCGAGGCGGACGAGTTGCTCGCCGGGGAGCGGCGGCTGCGCAACCTGATCGACCAGGTACGCCGGGGCGCGCTGGGCGTGCTCCGCGCGGGCGTGCCCCCGGAGACCCCGGCGGTGACCCTGCGCGCGCTGCTCGACGGGCTCACCGCCCGCGCCCCCGGGCTCGACCTCGACCTGCACGAACTGACCACCGGCGAGCAGCTGCGCATGCTCACCGAGGGACGGCTCGACGTCGGTCTGCTGCACCAGCCGGTGGACGCGGCGGGGCTGCGCTTCGGCCCGGCCGTGGACGTACCGGTGGGGGTGCTGCTGCCGCGGGCCGCGCCGCTGGCCCGGGCCCGGCAGGTGGAGCTGGCCGACCTGGCCGGGCTGGACCTGATCGCCGCGCCGCCGGCCACCGCGGCCGGCTGGCACGATCACCTGCTGGCCGTCTGTCGGGAGCACGGCTTCACCCCGGCGCGGGTCCGGCACGCCCGCAATCCGGAGTTCCTGTTCGGGCTGGTCCTCGCCGGCGGGGCGGTGGCCGTCGAGCCGGAGGCCGTGGCCCGCCGGGAGCCCCGGATCGCCTGGCGGCCGATCGTCGGCGCGCCGCTGGTGCGGCGCACGTCGGCGGCCTGGCCGAGCCGGGCCGCGCACCCGGCCGCGCCGATGTTCGGCCAGCTCGCGGCGGAGGTGCTGGGCCTCGCCGAGCCGCCGCCGGGGCCGGCCACGATCGCGTCCGCCGCCCGCCCGTGGCCAGTGCTGTTCGAGGCGGGCGAGGTTGTCCCAGATCACCCGTCCGGTGTCGTGAGGAGCTGAGCCAATCGGGTACGCCACTGCGATGCATGTCCGGAACGCTGCCGGGCACCCCCGATGATGGGAGATGACGCTTTCCATGGCCGCGAACACCGTTCCCAACATCTCGCTCAACGACGGCAACACCATCCCGCAGTTCGGCTTCGGGGTCTTCCAGATCGACCCGAAGGACACCGCGCGGGCCGTCGGCAAGGCCCTCGAGGTCGGTTACCGGCACATCGACACCGCCGAGATGTACGGCAACGAGGCCGAGGTCGGCCAGGCGGTCCGCGCCTCCGGGCTGGACCGCCGGGATGTCTTTGTCACCAGCAAGCTCAACAACGCCTTCCACCGCCCGGACGACGCCCGCAAGGCGTTCGAGCAGACGCTGCAGGCGTTGCGGTTCGACTACCTCGACCTGTTCCTGATCCACTGGCCGCTGCCGACCCTGTACGACGGCGACTACGTCTCCACCTGGAAGGTGCTGGAGGAGTTGCAGCGCGACGGCCGGGTCGAGTCGATCGGTGTGTCGAACTTCCAGCTGCCGCACCTGGAGCGGCTGGCCGCCGAGGCGGACGTGGTGCCGGCGGTGAACCAGATCGAGGTGCACCCGTACTTCGGCAACGAGGAGGTGCGCGGGTACGACAAGGCGCACAACATCATCACCGAGGCGTGGTCCCCGATCGCCCAGGGCAAGGTGCTGAACGACCCGACGATCGTCGACATCGCCGACGAGGTCGGCCGCACCCCGGCCCAGGTGGTGCTGCGCTGGCACGTGCAGCGCGGCGACATCGTGTTCCCGAAGTCGACCACCCCGGAGCGGATCGAGGAGAACCTCCGCATCTTCGACTTCACGCTGGACGACGCTGCGATGGACCGGATCGCCAGCCTGAACAAGGGCGAGGCCGGTCGACAGGGCCCCAACCCGGACACCTTCGACTACGTGCCGAGCTGACGTAACGGCCAGCGCGCGAGCGACGCCTACGAGAAGGGGACCGCGCCAGGGCCCTCCTTCTCGCGTACCGGAAGGACCATCCCGCCGCGATGCTGCGCCGCCGCCTCCCGCTGACCCTGCTGTCCTTGCTGATCGTGACCACCGTCGCCGCCTGCGGGGGCGAATCGGCCCCGCAGGCCGCCCACTGGTCCGCGCCGCCGACACCCACGGTGACTCCCCCGCCGCCGCTGAAGCCCGCCCCGACCACGGCCGCCCAGGTACGCAGCCGGGTGAAGACCGCGATGCTGGACCTGGACTCCGAGTTCCACCCGGAGACGACCGAGTTCACCGAGGAGAACAGCGACGCCTGGAAGCTGATCTCGCTGTGCCGCGACGCGCTGCCGTCGGACCGCCGACGCACCGCCTACCGCGAGCGAATCTGGGACGGTGAGACGATCTGGGTCCGGCAGTATGTGGTCGGCTACCTCAAGGTGCCCGGCCGCAAGCTCGCCGACGAGCTGCAGGGCGTCCTGAAGACCTGCAAGCAGTACAAAGTACCGGGCGACGGCCGCACGTCCGAGATCGTGCGCCCCTCCCCGCCGCCGGTGGCGAACGGCCCGGACGTGATCACCTTCTGCGAGAAGCTGATCGGCCGGAGCACCCGCCACCAGTGCACGCTGCTGGTGGCCCGGGGGAACTTCGTGCTCCAGGTCGACGTGGCCGGCAAGGACGGCGACCTGACCGTCGGCACCGAACTGCTGGCCAGGATCGCGCCGCTCGCCACCGCCGCCCTCGAGCAGGCCACCTGACCGCCCGCCACGAGGGCGGCCACACTCGTCCGGTCACCGACGGCTCCATCGCCCACGGCTGCTGGGTCGCCACCAGGGTCTCGGGCAGGCGATGTGCGTCCCCTACGCCCGAGGCGTCGACGAGGACACGTTTTCAGCCGGTGTCACGACCGCGCGCTCCGCGACCCGGCGGAACGCCACCTGGGTCGGTGAGCCCAGCTCGGCGACGTAGACGATCAGCCGCTGGTCGGTCTCCGGCACCTGCAGCACCCGGCACTCGAACTCCAGCGGCCCCAGCTCGGGGTGGGCGACCCGCTTGACGGTCGGGCGGCGCTCCCCCACCTCGTGCTCGGCCCAGAGCCCGGCGAACCGCGGCGACACCCCGAGCAGCTCGGTGACCAGCGCGGCGATCGCCCGGTCGGCCGGGTAGCGGCCGTACGCGGCACGCAGGTCGGCCACCGAGGTACGGGCGAACCGCAGCACCTCCGAGTCGCCCCAGTACGACTCCGGGACCTCCCGGCGGAACATCCAACGGATCATGTTCCGCTCGTCCGCCGGCAGCGCCGACAGGTCCCCCACGAACCAGGTGGCCAGCCGGTTCCAGGCCAGCACCTCGTACGCGGCGTCGACCAGGAACGCCGGCGTCTCCGTCATCGCGTCCAGCAGGTGCCGCAGCCCCGGCGGCACGTCCCGGCTCGGCCCGGTCGCCTCCGGCGGGCTCTCCCCCGCGATCCGGAACAGGTACGCCCGCTCGTCCCGGCCCAGCATGAGCGCCCGCGCCAGCGCGGCGAGCACCTGCCGGGACGGGTGCGGGCCGCGGCCCTGCTCGATGCGGATGTAGTAGTCGATGGAGATGCCGGCGAGCTGGGCGACCTCCTGGCGGCGCAGGCCCGGCGTGCGGCGGCGTACCCCCTCGGGGAGGCCGACCTCGGCGGGGCGCAACCGCGCGCGGCGGGCGCGCAGGAAGTCGGCCAGCTCGGCGCGGCGCAGCGTGGTCATTCCTCCAGCCTGCCGCAAGCCCGGCCGCCCAGGGTGGTACCGCCGGTACCAGCCTCGGTGGGTCTCTCCCGGTTGTCCCCCGGCGAGGGCAGCCTCGATGGCATGACTACGACGATCGCCCTGATCAGCGGGGCCAACAAGGGAATCGGCCTGGCCACTGCCCGGCAGCTCGGCGCGCGCGGAATGACCGTGCTGCTCGGCGCGCGGGACGCCGGGCGCGGCCAGGAGGCGGAGCGGGCGCTGCGGGCCGAGGGGATCGACGCCCGGTTCGTGCCGCTGGACGTCACCGACGAAGCGTCGGTCGCCGCCGCGGCGGAGCTGGTCGATCGGGAGTACGGCCAGCTGGACGTGCTGGTCAACAACGCCGGCATCGTCCGGGCCGACGGTACGGCGCTGCCCAGCGAGACCACCCTCGCCACCCTGCGCGAGGTGTACGAGACGAACGTGTTCGGGGTGGTGACGGTGACCAACGCGCTGCTGCCGCTGCTGCGCAGGGCACCGGCCGCGCGGATCGTGAACGTCTCCAGCGAGGTCGGCTCGATCGCGGTGATGACCGACCCGCAGGGCGCCCTGTTCGCGCTGACCTCGGTGCCGTACCCGTCGTCCAAGGCGGCGCTGAACATGGTCACCGCGATGTACGCCAAGGAGCTGCGGGACACCCCGGTCAAGGTGAACGCGGCCAACCCCGGCTACTGCGCCACCGACCTGAACGGCAACTCCGGCTTCCGTACGCCCGAGGAGGGCGCCGAGGTCAGCGTGCACCTGGCGACGCTGCCGGAGGACGGGCCGAGCGGGCTGCTCTGGGGCTACCAGATGGACGCCGGCGGCGGGTACGGCGTCCTGCCCTGGTGAGCGGGCGGTCTCGACGGCTTTTTGAGACGTCGCCGGGGTTGCCCGCAGGGTCGGCTCAGGTGGTCTGTCCGGAGAGGGTTCGACGAGCTGACCTGACGAGGTGGTCGACGCGCCCGAGCAGTCCGATCCCCCGCTCGCCTGCTACCTCAGCCAGCGGCTGACCGGCGTCACCTGGCCGGTCGAACTGCTCGTCGAGCGGCTCGACGGCCCGCTCCGCCTCGTCGATGAAGGTCCGGGCCTGTTCCTCGATCTGCTGTTTTCGCTCGGGCGGCTCCTCCGCCTCCGCTCTCAGCGTCTCCATCGTGATCTCCCAGGCGCGGTCGAGCCGCTCCGGGTCGTCGAAAAGGCTCTCCTCGAGCGCGGGCCCGGAATCCACGTAGTTGCCGGACGGGACCACCCACAACGCGTCGTCCGCCACGTACCGCTCCTCGGGCTCCCCCGCCGAAGGCCCCGGCTTTTCTCCAGCCACCACGACTCCTTCGCAGTCTTTCCTCATCAGTACGCGAAGTCCTCCGCGCCCAGGTCTTTCCGCTTGATTAGATCGTTATAGTGCACCAGCTTCAGGCTGAAGCGGTAGGAGACGTAGACCAGGTTTATTGCGGAAACAACGCAGAGACCGAACCATCGCCAGCAGGGCCCCGGCAAAGTCGTCAGGTGATGCCGAGTAGTGCGAGGGGGCGTGTGCTGTCGCGGGCGTGGTGGCGGTTGGCGGCGGCGATGTTGGTGATGCCGGCGGTGCGCAGGGCGCCGATCGCGGCGTTGCGTAGGGCGGCCATGACCTGAGGGCCAGTGCCGGTTCGGATCTGGGAACGGTCCTCGTCGTAGGTGACGTCACGGACCCAGTGGATCTTGTTCTCGATGTGCCAGTGGCTGCGGATCCATGCGGCCAGTTGTGCGGGCTTGGCCTGGTGCAGGCGCAGGCTGGTGATCGCGTAGACGGTTTCGGTGGTGAAGCGTTTGGGCTGGTCGAGACGTCGTCGGCGACGGCGGATCTGCAGCGCCTGCGCGGCGTGCGGGAACTCGATCCCGGTGGAGACGCTCAGGATCTTCAGCGTGCGGATCTCGCGACGGCCGGGGCCGCGGTCGGTGTCGCGGGCGGCTTCCGGGACCGCCCGCCAGGGCAGGCCGGTCAGTTGGGCGTGCAGGGTGGGCTGGTTGGCCTTGACGGTGAGGATCCAGTCGGCGCCGCGTTCGGCGAGGTAGGCGACGTGGTCGCGCTGGCAGTGCAACGCGTCGACGGTGATCACGGTGTCGCGCAGGTCGCCGATCTGGTCAAGCAACGGCTGGAAGCGGGTGATTTCGTTGGTCTTGCCGTCGACGTCGGTGCTGGCCAGGACGAGACCGGTGGCCTGGTCGCAGGCGGCCAGGACGTGCCGGGCGGCGGCGTCGGTGGTGCGGGAACCACGCAGCGTCTTGCCGTCGACCGCGATCGCTCGTCTCGCCGCTGGGGTCTCGACCTTGGCTCGAGCGGCGAGCCAGCCACCGATCGCCGCGGTGAGCCGGTCCGCGTCCAAGGCCTGCAACAGCCGGCGGATCATCGCCTCGGACGGGCGCCGATCAGGGTCGATACCCAACGCCAACGCGGTCGAGGCGGGAACGTCAGCGACCCACTCGGCGATCGCCGCGTACGAACGGTAGCCGGACACCACGGCGCACACCGCCGCCGTCACCACCACCGTCAGCCGATGCCGCACCCCTCGACGGGCCCGAGGATCCGGCAGCACGGCCAATGCCACCGGCAGTCCAGCAGCGGTTTCAGGCACCGTGACAGCCGGTGCGCACGACAACGACGAGATCAGCGATGATGGCAGCGCGGGCATGGCTCACTTCGGACGGATCAACAAGGCCTCGAGAACCTCGATGATCTTCTGAAGCAGTCATGCCCGCCCTGCTACCACCAGCAACGGCGCGTCTACTCCAACCACCTCAAGCCAGACACCCCACGACTTTGCCGGGACCCTGCCATCGCCAGTCGGTGATTCCAACGAATGTCCAGTCATGCCAGATATGGCCGGAGCCGTGAGAAGGGGGCGTTGCCAGGTACAACAGCACGCCGAGGACGGAGACGCAGCCGCTGACGATGAGCGAGATCCTGGCCAGCAGGGAACCGCCGACCAGCGCCTCCCTTTCCGAGGAGAGGCCGAACCAGGATGCGGCCACGGCGGGCAGCGCGAGCATCAACGCGGGCAAGCCGCCGACCTGGGCACCCGCCGGTCGGTTGATGAGGTTGCCAGCGACCGCGATCAGCATGGTGGTGGCCAGGGCAGTGACAACGGCCCGTCCCCGGGCGCCCGGCGGAACCTCCTTGAACCGGGCGAGCAGTTGAAGATCACGCAGCTTGGGCGCTTCCTTGCCGTAGCCGCGCATGTAGACGTGGACCCAGCTCTGGCCTCGCTTGCGGCGCACCCGGAAGTGGTGGTCGGGGTGGAACGGGATCTTCTCCTCAGCGACGGTGTCATCGACCTCGTGGGCACATGCACTGCCCTTGGTGGGGATCGCGCCCCGCCACTCGCGCGTGGCTAGCCGCAGACAGTGCCGGCACTGGAGATGCTGCTTGAGCACGTACTTGTTCGAAGGCGCGTTGATCCGCAGGTGGTAGCTGTCGGCGGTGAGCGCCAGCTCGACCGGGACGGCGACCTGGTCCGGGTTGAGTCCGAGACTGAGGCGCAGCAGCCCACGCCGGCCCCGGCTGAGCGACGACGGGATGAAGGTCCGCTCATACTTGATCAGGATCCGGCCACTGACCGCCTCAGCGGCCGGAACGACCGCAATGATCGGGTACGACACGCTGAGCGCCGCCACGTACTTGCGGACGCGTTCCCGGCTCTGATCTTCAGGGAAATTGATCTTCTTGAGGACCACCTCGGCCTTCTGCTCGACGGCACGCGCGTTGACCGGCCCTCGAACCGCTATCAGGTGCAGCAGCGCCAGTTCGGCTGCCCGGACGGAATCGTCCAGCGCCCACAAATCGGCCGATCCTTCCGGGCCGGCGAAGATCTGCGTCAACAGGAGGCGCAGGCCGGCTGAGGCGAGCCGGACGGACTCCTCGTAGGACATGGTGGGCAGGGAGTCGCCGGCTGCGGAGCGCAGGTGGAAGTTGTCGACCAGCTCGCCCTTCAAGGGTTGCAGGACGGGTATGTAGAAGGCTTTGCCTCCGTCCTCCGTGGGCGGCAGCGAGAAAGTGATGGTCACCTGCTGCGTCACCGCACGGTGATCCAGGTCGATCACCTCGGTCAACCGTGAACGCCCGCGCGCCGGGTCGATGATGAGTTGGACGAAGAGGGCGATCGCCTTGCGGTCATGCTGCTCAAGTCGATCGATCGCGGAACGCTGGAGGTCCTGCAGCCAGTCGACGTCCGGCTGCGCCGGAGCGTCCGACTTGCCGTTGTCGTTGATGAGCCGCTCGCGTAGCCGATGGAAGATCCACGCGCCCAGCACGATGGCGGGCAGCAGCGCGACGATCCGCGCGACAGCTTCGAGCAGGTTCCCGTGATCGGCGAGCCAGCCGGGGTCCTCGTCCACGAGGTCACGAAGCCATCCGGTGCCACCCGCCAGGATGGCGAGCGGGACCGCCACGAGGCAGATGGTGAAGTTCATCAGTGTCTTCCGAGCGTCGCGCTTCTTCCCCACGGCCTACGCCCCCTCGCCGCGACCACAAAGAGCACCCAGAGGAGTACACCCTGCTACATGGTCATCGGCGTGTCGCGCGTCGGCCCTTACCGGAGCCGCCCGCGAAACCCTCCGTCGCGGGGGACCAAATTGCAGGTCAGACGCCGGGCGCCAGGCATTGCGATCCGGCGCTCAGAATGATCCATCGATATTCTTGTTACCAACCCGTTATCGCGACATTCATTCACTTCATCCATTCGGTCGTCGCTCAGCGACTGGCCGGACGGCGCGCGCGGAACCGAAGGTGGCAGGCCATCTGCCCGGAAGTACGGCGGCGCTTCGCCGAGGATCAAACGGGTCGCCGAGCAATTCCCAACAGCGAGCGTCCGACTGCTACGTACCGGCCCGGCCGGTCAGGTCGATGCGCCAGTCGTTGGAGCGCATCAGGTGCCCCGGCGGGTACTCGAACTCGGTCTCCCCGAGCAGCGTGAAGCCGGCCTTGCGGCAGACCGCGTTCGACGCCGGGTTGTCCACCGACGGGTAGGCGTGCGCGGAGCGCCGGTCCCCGCGCGCCGCGGCCTCCGCGATCACCGCGCGCACTGCCGCGGTCGCCAACCCCCGCCCCTGGTACGTGGGCAGGATCGCCCAGCCCATCTCGTGGACCGGTTCGCCGCGCCACTCCCGCGGCCAGTAGCCGACGCTGCCGACCTTCGTCCCGTCGGGCAGCCGCACGGTGAACATGTTTCCGCTGCGCGGGCCGGGGCCGCGCAGGTACCGCTCGTGGCGGGCGAGCACCTGCTCGTCGGTCTCCGGCCCGCCGGTGTGCTCGCGCACCTCGGGCGTGTTGAGCTGCTGCAGCAGCGCCAGATCCGCGACGCTCCAGCGGACGATGTGCACCTCGGTCATGCCGTCCCCCTCTTCCGACGCTGATTGAAGCAGCCGCCACGGACAGCCAGGCGGCCCCGCCAGATCGCATCTAGCGGGCTGTCTCGCGCCTGAGGGATGAGGGCCGACGCAGGCGGGGAGGGAGCATGGCGCCGCTACAGCTGGCTGTGATCATCGGCAGCACCCGGGCGGGGCGGATGGGCGACCGGATCGGTCGCTGGTTCGTCGAACAGGCGCGGCAGCGCGACGACATGGCGGTGACCGCCGTCGACCTCGCCGCGTACGACTTCCCCGCGAGCTATCCCGCCGAGCCCACCACGGCCATGCGGTCGTTCGTGCGGCAGGTGAGCCTGGCTGAGGCGTTCGTCGTGGTCACGCCGGAGTACAACCACAGTTTCCCGGCCTCGTTGAAACAGGCGATCGACTACGCGTACGACGAGTGGCAGGCCAAGCCGGTCGGCTTCGTGTCGTACGGCTGCCGTTCGATCGGTGTGCACGCGGTCGACCAGCTCCGGACCGTCTTCACCGCGCTGCACGCGGTGACGGTACGCGACGTCGTTGGCGTCGACCTGCTCGCCGGTGAGTTGACCGGACAGGCTGCGGAGCAGCTCCGGCAGGACGTCCGGGTGCTCCTCGACGAGCTCTGCTGGTGGGGTCTGGCGCTGCGCGAGGGTCGCGCCGCCCGCCCGTACGTCTCCTGACAATGTCGACAAAGAAGGGTAACGATCATGGGTAACCGGAACACCGGCCTGGCCGTCGAAGCCGACGGTCTGGTGCGGTCGTTCGGCGCGACCCGCGCGCTCGACGGCTTGGACCTGCAGGTCCCCGCCGGCACCGTCTACGGCCTGCTCGGGCCGAACGGGGCCGGCAAGACCACCGCGGTCCGGGTGCTGGCCACGCTGCTGCGCCCCGACGGTGGCCGGGCGCGGGTCTTCGGTCACGACGTCGTGACCGAGGCCGACGCGGTGCGCGCCCGGGTCAGCCTGACCGGGCAGTACGCCTCGCTCGACGAGGACCTGACCGGGACGGAGAACCTGGTCCTGCTGGGCCGCCTGCTCGGCCTGCGCAAGCCGGCGGCCCGGGCGAGGGCCGAGAGCCTGCTCGCCGCGTTCGGCCTGACCGAGGCGGCCGGCCGGCAGGTGAAGAAGTACTCGGGCGGGATGCGCCGACGGATCGACATCGCGGCGAGCATCCTCAACACTCCGGACCTGCTCTTCCTGGACGAGCCGACGACGGGACTGGACCCGCGCAGCCGCAACCAGGTGTGGGAGATCATCCGGGCGGTGGTGGCGCACGGCACGACGGTGCTGCTGACCACGCAGTACCTGGACGAGGCCGACCAGCTCGCCGGGCGCATCGCGGTGGTCGACCACGGCCGGGTGATCGCGGAGGGCACCCCGGGCGAGCTGAAGTCGTCGGTCGGCTCCGGCACCATCCACGTGCGGCTGCGTGACCCGGGTCAGCGCTCCGCGGCCGAGCAGGTGCTGCGGACGGCGCTGGGCGTGCCGGTGCAGCTCGAGCCGGACCCGGTGGCGATGACGGCCCGGGTCGGCGAGGACGGGACCGACCTGGAGGCCGGCGAGCAGGCCGCGCGGGCCCTCGGGGAGCTGGCCCGCGCCGGCATCGTCGTCGACGACTTCTCCCTCGGCCAGCCGAGCCTGGACGAGGTGTTCCTGGCCCTGACCGACCACCCCGCCGTCGCGGCCGACGAGCGGGACGACGAGCTGGAGGCGGCCCGATGAGCGACACCGCGACCACGACCGGGCGGGCACCGTCGGTCTACGTGCCGTCCGCGGAGGCGTTGGCGACGGTCCTCGCGCCGGGTGCGCGGCCGCCGCGGCCGGGTGCTCTGTCGGCGTCGCTCACCTTCGGCTGGCGGGCGCTGTTGAAGATCAAGCACGTGCCGGAGCAGCTGTTCGACGTGACGGCGTTCCCGATCATGATGGTGCTGATGTTCACGTACCTGTTCGGCGGCGCGCTCGCCGGCAGCCCGCGGGACTACCTGCAGTTCTTCCTGCCGGGCATCATGGTGACCAGCGTCGTGATGATCACCATGTACACCGGTGTCGGCCTGAACACCGACATCGAGAAGGGCGTCTTCGACCGCATCCGGACCCTGCCGGTCTGGCGGCCGGCCGCGCTGGTCGGGATGATCTTCGGTGACGTGCTGCGCTACGTCCTCGCCGCTCTGGTCATCCTCGGGGTCGGGCTGGTGCTCGGGTTCCGGCCGGACGGCGGGCTGCTCGGCGTGCTGGCGGGGATCGGCCTGCTGGTGGTCTTCTCGTTCGCGTTCTCCTGGGTCTGGACGTTCTTCGGTCTGGTGCTGCGCAGCGAGAAGTCGGTGATGGGGGTCAGCATGATGGTGCTGTTCCCGCTGACCTTCCTGAGCAACGTGTTCGTCGACCCGGGCACCATGCCGGGCTGGCTGCAGGCGTTCGTCAAGGTCAACCCGATCACCCACCTGGTCGCTGCGGTACGCGCGGTGATGGCGGGATCGTCCGACGCGGCCAACACGCTGTGGTTGCTGCTGTGGAGCGCCGGGTTCGTGGTGGTCTTCGGCACGTTGACCATGTACCGCTACAACCGTCGCTGACCTCGATCGGGGGTACCGCCCGGGACACGGCGGTACCCCCGTACGACCATCCCGCCAGGCCACCGGCCGGCACACCCGCTGCTGTCACACTGGGCGCATGTCGGTTGCCAGCAAACTTCAGATCAAGCCGGGGCAGCGCGTCGTGGTGCTGCGGAAGCCTGACGGGGTGGAGATCGACGGTACGTCAAGCGGTGCGGTCGAGGACGTGGCCGCCGCGGACGGGGCCATGGTGTTCGTGACCGCCGCAGCCGATCTCGCCGCCCCCGAGGTGGAAGCAGTCCTGGCCCTCGCCCGGCGGGATGCCCTGGCGTGGGTGGCCTACCCGAAGGGGGGCCAACTCGGCACCGACCTCAACCGGGACAGGCTCGCGGCCCACCTCAGCCAGCGAGGGGTCCAACCGGTGCGCCAGATCTCCGTCGACGCCACCTGGTCCGCGCTGAGGTTCCGTCCCGCCGGATGAGTTCAGAGGCGCCAGGGCAGGGGCTCGGGTGGGAGGTAGCGGCAGGAGCCGCCGGTGGAGACGGTGTCGCGCAGGTGGTCGGCGAGCGCCGGGTGCCGGTCGGCGAGCCGGCGCAGGGTGTCCCGGATCCGGGCGGTCACCGCCTTGCGGGCCCGTTCGGCCTCGTCGCCGAGGCGGCGGCTGCGGCCGGCCAGCCCGGCGGCGGCGCGCAGTTCGTCCAGCAGCGCCGCGCGTTCGGCGTCGAGGGCGGCCACCTTCGCCTCGTCGCCGCGTCCGGCGGCCCGGTCGATCTCGTCGTCGAGCCGTTGCAGGTGGCGCCGGTAACGGGCCTTCGCCTCGTCGTCGAGGACCGGGTCACCGCCGAGCCGGCGGGCGGCGACGAGTTCCGGCCCGGCGGCCGGGTCGAGCAGCTCGACGGCGGGCACGTCGACGCCCGGGCGGCTCAGCAGCAGCCGTAGGTCGTGCAGGCCCTTGGCGTCGGGCAGGTGCACCACGGTCCCGGCGTACGCGAGCCGCCACACGGCGCCGTCGCGGCGGAACTCGTGCTCGAGAGCCGCGACGGGTGCCGCCGGCGGGGCCGCCGCGGCGGATCGCCCGTCGCCCGACGGCGCGGCGGATGCGGGGCCGGGGGCGGCCGGTGCCGGCGCCGGGCGGCCCACGACGGCGGGTTCCTCAGCCGCGACGCCCAGTCGGTGCAGCACCTGCGCCATGCCGAGCGCTCGCGCCTCGGCCGCGGCGGCGGCGCGCAGCTCGGCCGCGGTGGCCGCGTCGCCCGCGCGACCACGCGCGGTGAGGGCGTCGACCAGCGCGGCACGGCTGATCAGTGACCAGGGGCGAGCCCCCATCCGGTCGGCGGCGTCGCGGGCCGCCTCGAACCCGGCGACGGCGTCGTCCCAGCGCTCCTGCGCGGCGTCGACGCCGGCCAGCCAGTGGTCGACCGGGCCGCTGAGGTCGCAGCCGAACAGCGCGGCCATCCACCGGCCCCGGTGCGGGGCCAGCGTCTCGCGCGCCTCGGCGCAGCGACGCTGGTCGCCGGTCGCCGCGGCGGCCTGCGCGCGCAGGCGCAGCCACAGCGGTGACACCGGGCGCGGATACGTCGTGCCGGCGGCGTCGATGCCGGCGGTCAGCCGGACGGCCGTCTCGGGGTCGCCGCGTTCGGCGGCGGTGATCGCCCGGAGCAGCTCCGGATGTGGATGGCCGGCCGCGTCGAGCCCGTCGAGCAGGGGGTCGAGCTCGGCGAACCGACCCTGCAGCAGCAGCCGCGCCCAGCGCAGGTGGTGCCCCATGAACGCGTGGTCGGAGTGCTCCCACTCGCCGTACCCGTCCATCTCGGCGAAGTGTTCGTCAGCGGCGGCGAAGTCACCCCGGAACCCGGCGATGATGCCGGCGTCGATGGCCGCGGCCATCCGGTGGCGGGCGACGTCGCCTTGCCGGCAGCCCGTGACGAAGGCGGTGAGTTCCTGGTGGTAGCGCGGGTCGCCGAGTTCCAATAGCGCCACCCAGCGCAGCGACGTCGCCCACAGCTCGGTCTCCCGGTCGCCGGTCCGGCGGCCGACGTCGCGGATCTCGGCGGTGACCGCGGCCCGTTCGGCGGCGGTGCCCAGCCCCCAGGTGGTGTCGTGGCGGGCCCACAGGCTGAAGGTGAGTGCCTCGTCGTCGTGGCCGTGCCGGGCGAGCGTCTCGGTGGCGGTGATGAGGTCGGCGGCCAGGGTGCTCAGCGGCACGCTGCCGTCGGGCTCGCCGATGAGCCGCCGGTACGCCTCGCGCACCAGGTTGTCCGGGTCGGACCGGCGACGGGTGGGTGCCGGCTGCCGGTGGACGGTGAGCGCGACGCGGGCCAGCACGGCCGGTTCGTCGACCGTGCGCGCGAGCGTCGCGGCGTCGGTGAGCAGCCGTTCGGCCTCGTCGCGACCGCCGCTGTGGTGCAGCAGTTGGGCCAGCTCGACCATGATCTTGACGCGTCGGGTCGGCTCGCCGGCGACCTCCAGCGCGCGGCGGAAGTGCCGCGCCGACTCCTCCACGGCCAGCCGGCCACCGGCGTCCCGGGCGGCGGTGACCAGCAGGTCGGCGGCCTGGGACGGGTCGAGGTCGCTGCCGGCGAGCCAGGCGTGACGCGCCAGGTCGGCCGGGATCAGCTGGTCGGCGAGGGCGGCCGATCGGTCGACGGCCCGGACGACGGCGGCGTGGCGGGCTCGCCGGTCGGCGTCGGGCATTCCGTCGTAGAGGGTTTCCCGGACCAGGTCGTGGGCGAAGGCGAACCGGCCGCCGCCGCGGGCCACCACGAGCCGGGCGGACACCGCGTGGTCGAGGAGCCGGTCCACCTGCGCGGCCGGGCTGGGCACGCAGGCGGCGAGGAGTTGGCGGTGGAACGCGCGGCCGAGGGCCGCAGCCACGGTGAGCGCCTCGACCACCGTCGCGGGCAGGTGGTCCAGGCGCCGGCGTACGGCCTCCCGCACGCCGGGCGCGATGGCGGTGACGAGCCCGTCCGCGCTCCACAGCCGGGCGGTCTGCTCGACGAAGAACGGGTTGCCGCCGGTGCGCCGGTGCACCTCGTCGACGAGGCCGGCGTCGGGTTGCCGGTTGGCCGTGCGGGTCATCAGCGCGGCCACCTCGTCGCGGGACAGGCCGGTGAGGGTGATGGTGGTCGCCTTCGCGGTCAGCGGCAGCAGCAGCGGGCGCAGCCGGTGGTCACCGGACTCCACCTCCGCGTCGCGATAAGTGCCGATCAGCAGCAACCGCTCGAACCAGGTGTGCCGGGTGGCGAACTGCAGCAGCCGCATCGAGGCGGGGTCGGCCCAGTGCAGGTCGTCGAGGATCACCACGACCGGCCGGCGCTGGGCGACCGCGACCAGGGCGGTGGTCACCGCGTCGTGGAGCGCGAACTCCTCCTGGCCATCGTCGTCGCCACTGTCGCCGGGGAGACCGGCGGATTCGGTGTCGCTGGTCTCGCCGAGCAGCGCCAGGAGGCCGGGCTCGGCAGCCTGGCGGGCCAGGGCCCAGTCGTCGGCGTCGCGGCGCAGGCGGCGCAGCACCTGTACCCAGGGCCAGTAGCCGGGTGCGCTGTCGGAATCCCAGCAGGCGGCGCCGAGGACGAGAGCGCCGCGTTGCCGGGCCTCCGCTGCCGCCGCGGTCACCAGCGTGGTCTTGCCGATGCCCGGCTCGCCGGCGACCAGGACGAGGCCGCCGTGACTCGCGGTCACCCGGTCCACTTCGGCGCGCAGCAGGCCTGCGGGATGCTCCCGCCCGATGATCGCCTCGCGGACCCGCGGCTCCATGACCTCCCGACGGTAGCCGACCGGTCCGACGCGGCCGGGCACGGACGCGACCGCCGCCCAGGGTTAGTCAAAGGCTCCAGCCGCCCACGCCGCCCCGGTCTTCCCGGCTCCGCTGGTCGTCGAGCCGCCGACGGGCCTCGGTGGACGCGCGCAGGTCGCGCACCTGGCGGTCGCCGTCGATGGGGGCACGCCGGGTGCGGCGCCACAGCCGGGCTGCGAGCACGGCGAGCACGATGATGATCAGGACGATGAACCACCGCATGTCGATCCCCTCGGGCTGAGCTGCCTGCTCCCAGAGTGTGCAGGTCAGGTCCAAGGGACCGGCGGGGCATGACTAGCCGCAGACGCACCGGGTACCCGCGCCCCATGGGTAGCCACAAGCAGAACAAGCACGATCCGGGCGGCGAGTCGGCACGTGGGCGGCGGCACCCGGGCAGCGGCCCCCGGGGTCGGCAGGGCTCGGAGGTCGAGCACTCGCCGGAGCGCCGGCACCTGCGCGCCGCGACCGGGACATCGGGCACCGAACGCGACCAGGGCCGGGCCAAGGTCGAAGGTTCGCAGCGGATACAACGGCAGGGGACGCGTTGAGGTGCCCACGTTCCTGCTCAAGTCGACATACACCGCACAAGGGCTTCACGGGCTGATCCGGGACGGCGGCACCAGACGCGCCGAGGTCGTACGAGCCTTGGTGGAGAACGCCGGCGGGCACCTGGCGTCGATCCACTTCGCCTTCGCCGACGATGACACCTACGTGCTGTGCGACCTGCCCGACCACCGGACCGCCGCCGCGCTCGCCATCGCGATCGGCGCGGCGCGCGGCCTGCGGACGCAGGTCGTCCCGCTGCTCAGCCCGGCCGAGGTGGACGAGGCGGCGCGAATGCCGACCGGTTACACACCCCCGGGCGAGTGACACCGTCGCTCGCCGTGGCGCTGAGTCGCTCGCGCCATCAGGGGCCGAGGTCGAGACGCAGACCGGCGTGGACCTGCCTCACGCGTACGGTCGTACCTGCTCAAGATCGCTGATACGCGCCAGCAGCGGTCACACCTCCGTCCATCCGGTGGATGCTGCGCTCCAGGCCCATCCGCCCGAGGATCCAACCAGTGCGGGATCGGCGAGCGCGAACAGGCGGTGCAAGACCATCTCGAAGTCCTGGGGCAGCCGATCGTCGAGGCGATGCTTGCGTCGCCAAGCCGCCCACCGTGGCTGGGCCAGCGTCGCGTAGCGATCGAGGACCTCGCTCAGCGGGACCAGCATCACCTCGCGATACTCGGCAACCCGTCGCATGGCCATCGCAAGCTCGTCGCCATCCACGTTGTGCTGTCCGGAGAGCAGGTACACGTCGGCAAAGTCCCGCCATCGGGTGTTCGCCTCACCGCGCTGCACTGCCGTCACCAACTTCTCCGCATACACCATGGGGAGTGGGTAGCCAGTGACCACAATTTCCCCGTCGAGCAGGCGGGGCAGCTTGATTGGCTGCGGATCGGGCCAGATGGGATCGCCGACGTTGACATCGACGTGGAAGGTCAGTCGTGCAACGGCGAGGCTGCCAGTGAGGCTGACGCGGACGCCGGTATAGACGTCGTCATCCCGGATCGTCTCTGCGCTTGCGGTGCTGATGTCGAAGCGCAGGCCATCGTCGAGCGGCTGACTCGCCACGTCACGGATGACGCCGAGCACGTCGTCCGTGTCGTTCGAGATCCATCGGCCCTGGAGGTCCACGTCCCGTGTGGGCCGGCGGGCGGCATAGGCGGCCATCAACACGCCGCCCTTCAGTACGAGCCTGTCCGCATAAGGGGATTGAGCCAGGCGAGCGAGAAAGCCTTCCAGGGCGTACAACTGCTGCAGTTCATCGGTGGGGCGGCCGGTGCGGCGCGCGAGGTTCTGGAGGTCGAGGTAGGCGCGGCCGGCAACGGTGGCTCGGGTCGGGCGTGCGGTCACAGCAGGATCTCCAGCGCCTCTCGGATCGGTCGCTCTACCTTGGGAAATTGCCGGGCCATCGCCAGCAATCTCGACGGCGATGCGCCGCGCTGGCGCAGCCATCGGCGCAGCGCCGCGTAGGCCAAATCCGGCCCCTCGCGATGCCGGAGGCGAAAGGCGTCGACGATGCTGCGCTCGGGGCTGTAGAGCCCAATCGAGGTCTCCAGATCGAGGGGCAGGTTGGTGCGCCCAATGTCGAAGGTGGCGGGGTCGAACGAGTGCCAGGCGACGGGCGCGATGGTGACGGGCCGATGTCGGCCGCGAGGCAGCGCGACATCGATGCGGGAGGGAATCTCGTCAATCAGGCCGTGCCGCGCCAGCGCCGTGGTCAGACAGAGCGTAGCGAGCGGTGACCGACGAGCGACCTCGATAAGGTCGATGTCCACCGCCTCGGCATCGTGACGTCGGTAGAGGCCGCGGCCGACAGGTTCGATGAGGCCATGGTCGCGCAGCCGGTAGAGCTGCCACTCGGTGAGGCCGGCTGACAGGGCCTGTGAGTAGGTGAAGGTGGCCGGAAGCACACCGAGACCGCCGTTATCGGCTGCTGACCTCTCCGCAGACCCCACAAGAAAATCCTATACAGGTAGCAGCCATATGTAACGGATTTCCTTGCCGATGTTCTGGCGGCCGCTGCTGGTCGGCGGCGGACCCTGACTTCATGCATCTCCGCTCATCAAATGTCGCGGAACAGATAAAGTCGGGCGAGTCATGACGGATCGTGGCTGACGAGATCGGGGGTCGCCGTGCCGCCCGCGAGACGCCGACCGCTGACCCGGCTGACCGTGGTCAGCCTCGCGGGACACGTTGTCTTCGAACTGGGCGCCGGCGTTGGTATGCCGCTGGCCTCGGTGATCGGGCCGTACGCCGCCGCGGGCTTCTGGACCGTCGTCACCGGCGGCGTGCTGGCAGCGAGCGGTCGCGACGAGTCCGCCGACGAGCTGCTCGCGGCGGCGAACGGCTTCGGCATCGCGGCGGTATCGGCTCACCTGCTCGGCTGGCCCACCCGCCGCACCAGAACAGGTCTGCCCTGGTTGGCGGATTGCGAGGGGCTGGGACCCGAGTTGATGCGCTTCTACAACCCGATCCTCTACCTCTCGGGAGTAACGGGCCTGCTCGCGATCGCCCGGGAGAACCGCAGCGCCCGTTTATACCTGCCGATAGCCATGCTCGGACTTGTGCCGGGACTCATCGCGTACCAGCACTGGGAGCACCGGCGACTGCGCCACCAGGCGCAGACCCGTCCAGGGTGGTGGAACCGTCGGCTACGGCGACGACGCGGACCGCTCGATGCCCGCACCCAGTCGCACGGCGTGGCCTGAGGGCGTCAGCCGGCGGGATCGACACCCCTGACCTTCTGATCCGTAGCCTCGGCGGAGCCGTCCGAGACGGTCCGTCATCGTTTGTAAGTCTTGGCTCTACGCCTGTCACCGTCCTACCCCGTGCCCGCCAGTCCGGCGGCGTTGCTGTCATTCGTTGCTGTCACCAATGGCGGTCGTTGGCGGTCGCGCGGCGGTTGGTGCTTTGCAGGTCAGTAGACGATGCTTGCGGCATGACCGCCTCGCCCGGCCGCGCAGTGCCAACCTCGCTGTTGGATGGGTTGCGGGGAGCCTTCGCCGGTCTTGCAGTCTCCGGCGCCTTCTACCTGGCGACGCAGTATGCGAGCTCGGTCGTCGACCGCCATCCGGAGATCGACGGTCCGGAAACCCTCGGGTCCACCGTCCTCGTCACGCTTGGGGTCGGAATCCCGGGCGGCGCGGTTCTCGGCCTACTCGTCGCATGGGCCGCCGGCTTGCGACGCCCTTGGGCAGTCTCGCTTTTAGGCCTGTTGATCAGTGGGGTGCTCATCTGCGGGTGGGGGGCACTCGACCTCCCTACCTTTGCGCCACCATGGCTCCTGGTCGGCGCTCTGGTCGTCGTTGCATACGCGCTTGCCGGTGCAGCGGCCAGAGAGTAGCTACCATTCGTGCCCCCTGGTGACCGTCGGGGGTACTGGCTACTGGCACGTGGATGGCACGGCGAGCGCATCCGCAGCTCCCTGCAACGTCGCGTCGCCATCGGAGAATGTCCGGGTCTCGCTAGGCTGACACGCGTGACGCAACGGCAGAAGCAGAACCGAGCGCAGGTTCCGAGCCAGCGTGAGGAGCTGGAGCAAGAATCGAGCCGCCGAGAGTCGCGGTCCGTCATCGCGTCGATCGAAACGCTGAAGCCGTACTTAGAACTCCTAGGTATCGCTGCGGTTCTCGCGGTGCCGCTGTCTGCCTTCCGAATTCTTGTGGTGGCTGATTACAACCAGACGGTGGCACTGGCCATCGTGGCGAACTCGGGCGGGGCTGACCTCGCGGTTGCGCTTCTAGTTCTGGCGATTCCAACCGCTCTCTATCTTCTTGCCATGGGGCTAGCGGCCGAAGTGGGCTCCGCTGGTTGTAGAGACCGCCCCCCTAAAGTCATATTCCTGCTCGTTGTGGTTTCGTACATAACTTTGACTGCGGTGCACTGGTTTGATCTTGCCCTTTATGCGCTGCTACCCCTGGCGATCGCCGCATGGTTCTACTTCGCGGACCGAACGAAGAGTCAGGAGGAATCGCGGGACGAAAACAAGAGATTCCTAAAGGGCATCGTGCTTTCGACGCTGCTGATATCCCTTACGAGCAGTTCTATGTGGCTAGCTCCGGAGCGTCTCGTAGTTGATGGAACACCTAAGCGTGGTTACGTCCTCAAGAGCGAAGACAATGAGATCGCTGTCTTCTTCGAGGACAAAAATGCCGTCCTGCGGTTACCCAAGGAAAAGGTGAAGGATCGGCAGTATTGCTCGCCATCTAGCGGGAATCCGCTACACCGGACGACCAGCAAGGCATTGCCTCGTTGTCCTCGTTAGCACTCTCCGGCTTTGTACCTACGTGACCATGCGTCTGCTCACGGCGCGTTCGATGAGGCGGCGACCTGGTCCTCGTCGTCCTCCAACTGGTCGGCCTCGTCATCACCATCGATCTGGCACGGGCAGCTAAGAAGCTGGCCACGGCACTTCGGACACTCTTCCATATCGCAGGTTATGGCGTGGAGTTGGCCAGCAACGATTCCGCAGTCGTGGCAGTTGCCGGAGATGTTGCCGAATTCCCAGTAGCCTTCACCTCCGTACCGGATACGTTCGTACTCCGATCCTTCTATGGCGATATGGGTAATCTGCTGAGACTCGACGATTTCGCTCGGGAACGCCTTCACCATGTGCTCGCCCTGATAGGTAACGAAGTCTCGACGGAATCGCTCCATCAGCGCTGCCTCCATACCATGCAGCTCCGGCGCTAGGTGCGGGTGCAGCTCCTCTCCTAGCTCGCGCTGGTGAAAGACGTGGGCGAACTCGAAGAGGTCGACGTACGCCGCCTCCAACTGGCCCTCAGTGGCGGAAACCTCGTAGTGAACTACATCGTTTCTTAGGTCTCGGGCACGCCTGATCCTGTCTAGGTCTTCACGCTCAAGTTCGACGCCGCAGGAGGATAAGCGGTCCAATGCCTTATCCAGGCTGACAGTGTGGCGACGCGGTTTGTCGACGTCCGTGAACACCAACAGCTTGTGTTCTCTGCGTAGGCGCTCTTTCAGCAGTAGCTCGATCGCTTGGGCCGCGTTAACGATGGCGAAGGTCCACTGCGACATGTCCTCCACGGCCCGCATCGTGTTGCGCATGGACTCGTTCAGGAAGTTGTAGGCGTTGTCCGTGAGGCCAAGCTGAAGCCCGGTGTCCGGCAAGTTAACCCCCTCTCTGCGGTGGCAGCACCCTATGCCATGCGAGCGGATCTCCTCGTCGGGCAGTCTCCGACCGTCCAGCCTCCCCGGACGGGGACAAGGTGGAGCGCCCTGCTGGACGAACGACCTTGGCCCCGTCCGGGGAGGCTGGTAGCCCTTGTGGTGCCCGGCGAGGTGATCCGCGGCTGATCTCTGAGGAGGGTCGGGGTTCGGGGCGGAGCCCCGAGGTCTTCTAGGTCCTGGTCGTCCGCAAGTGTGGCCGGCCGGCCCGGCCGATGCCGGCCGGAGGTCGCCAGCAGGCCGGGGCCGGGCCGGCGCGGCCCGCTTTGCGGGCCGCCTTGATCCTTAAGAGCTCTATTCGGCAGTGCGAACGGACTCGGTGGTGTCCTCCGTCAACTGATCTACGACACCTCGGCGCGCTGATCGCGGCTATGAGCGGATCTGTCAGTCGTTGTTGAGGTGGGGTGACGAGGGTGCGTAGCCAGGGTTGGGCCAGCGCTGGTTCGGGTTCATGGCGCGGGCAAGTGCTCGTCGGCCTTCCGCGGACCGGCCGCAGGCGATGAACGCTACGGCTTGGGCGAGAGCCTGAGGGGTCTTGTCGTCGCGGGTCGTCGCGGTTGCGTCCTTTGTCTCTGCCATCCATTCGGTCGGGGCGGTGATGCTAGCTGGCTGAAGCCGCTGAGCGGACGCCGTTCCGTCGCTCAGCCCGAGGCGGAACCTCCTTGTTGGTACTCCGCCCACAACTCCTCCGCCTCCCGCGCCATGACCTGTGCATTGCGCGCCTTCTTCTTGCTGTAGCTCGGCGTGGCCCCGTGCCGTCGCGCCTGCCGTGCACCGAGACGGGGCAGATTCTCTAGCCGTGCCGCCTGATCCTCGAGCGCGAACGACAAGATCTTGAGATTGGCGGCCCGGTTGCCGGCGACCGCCTCGCGAGCGACTGCGACAGCTTCCTCGCCGAGCGCCAGCGCCTCGACCGTGCGGCCTGCGTCGTCCAGCCGTATCGCCTGTCGCCTCAGCATCTCTGCGTGTCGCGACAGGATTGCGGGCCGGTTCGTCGCCGCGAACTCGCACTGCAGTTCGAGGGTCTCCTCGCCAACGGCCAGGGCCTCGTCGAGCCGGCCGGACTCGGACAGCCCGTTAGCCAGGTTGGACAGCGACAGTGCCAGCTCGCGCAGGTGCCCGGCCCGGTTGTCAGCAACGAGCTCCCGGCGCATCTGCACAGCCTCTGTCGTGAGCGCGAGGCTGGCCTTTCGATCCTCGGTGACGGCTCCAAGGGTGCTCACCGCCTCGGCCAGCCTCGACAGGTAGGCACCCCGGTCGACAGCGGCCAGTTTGCGATACAGCTGAACCGCCTCATCGGTCGCGGCCACGGCCTCCGCTTCCCGGTCCATGTCGCTGAGCCGCCCGCCGTACGTGTCCAGGCACGAGGCGAGCAGCGGATGATGCACCTCGGGCTGGGCTGCGATCAGTTCACGGCTCAGTTCGACCGCCTCCGCGGCCGCCGCCAGAGCCTCCGCCGGTCGTCGTACCCCAGCCAGGTAAACTGCCTGGTTCTTCAAGGCAATCACCAAGTAGACGAGACGCCGTGGCCGGCTGTGCGTCATCGACTCACGGAAATGCGTGACCGTCTCGGCGCCGACCTCGACCGCCTCCTCCCACCGCCCTGCCTCGTACAGCCGGTTGGCGTGGAGGCTCAAGACCCTGCCCAGGGCGTTGTGCATCTCCGAGCCGACCGGTTGATCCGCGGCCAGCCCGCGCTGCAACTGTAGGGCGCGGTCGCTGACTTGCAGCGCCTCGGCGTGGTGACCGGTCGCCGCCAACGCCATCGCGTAGGGCTCGAGCAGCCGGGACAGGAGGACGTCAGAGTATGCATCCATCAGCGCCAACGCCTCACGGCCGGCAGCTAGCGCCTCCGGCGCCCGGCCCGAATTCATAAGCCGGCTGGTGAGCGCGCCAAGGGCCTCGGCGAGCTGCTCCTCGTGGCGGCGGTCGATGGTGTAAAGCTCCCGGGCAAGCTGGACCGCCTCCTCGGCACGCTCCAGCGCCTCCGCCGGCCGCCCAGCGTCCGATAAGTAGTAGGACAGGTTGGTGCATGCCAAAACGAGAGCGGGCAGAGCGGTGCCACGGTCCCGCGCTGCCAAGCCATGCAACATCTCCACAGCCCGGCGACCCGTCTCCACCGCGTCGTCGAAACGGCCGGCGCGGAACAGATCCACCGCCTCATCGACGACCGCCCCGACCCGGCGCAGCGGTGCGTCCTCCCGCGCTCCCCGCCGCAGCCATCTACGCCAACCCGCCAACTCCACACGGGCGAATATAAGGCCAACGATCAATACCCACGGGGCTCGGCGTCGTGCCCCAGGTTGGACCGTTCAATGGCATGTGCGCATGCCGGCCAAGTCAGCACTTCGTGACGCCGTGTAGCGTGCGGATCGCGGCACAAGCGCACGCGCATCGGCATGACAGGACGTTTCGTCGGCGGCCAACCTGCCGCCCCGAGGCCGCTGGATCTGTCGCACATCAGTTGGCGGATGAATGTCGCGGATCTGGTGTCGGATCACAGAACGGGCTCGGTGGGGAACATCGCGAGCAGGGCCTCGGCGCGTGCCTGGATGATCCTCTCTCGCTCGGCGCGCTGGCGTGCGTCTGTGTGGGTGTCCTGACCGGTGATCTGTCCGGGCCATTTGCGGTAGAGCAGGCCGGGCTCCGCGATGAAGTAGCCGCGGCTCATGATGCTGAGGGCGAAGAGCAGGCCGGTGTCTTCGGAGGTGGGCAGAGCCATCCAGCCGCCCAGCGCGAGAAGGAGCTGCCGTCGGGCGCACAGCGTCGCGGGGTGCACGGGAAGGCGGTGGTGCTGGCGCCAATGCTGGTAGACGGTGCCGCGTTCGAACGGTCCGCCGGGTGGGTCGCTGTGCTCCCATCCGACGGTGGATCCGTCGGGCATGAGGTCGAGCACCCGGGCGGTGGTCCAACCCACGTCCTGGTGCTCGTCGAGGGTGTGGATATCTCGTGCGAGTGCGCCTTCGGTGAGTTGGTCGTCGGCGTCGAGCACCTTGACGAGTTCGCCTTCGGCGCGGCCGAGCGCGAGGGTGCGGGCAACGCCGGGTCCGCCGTGTCGGCCCATGCCGTAGCTGATTCGCTCGTCGTCCGGCAGGAAGTCCTCGATGGTGCCGGAATCCCCGTCCTCCTGGACGAGCCACTGCCACTGCCATCCGGCGGGCAGCTCCTGCTTGAGCAGTGAGGCGTACGCGTCGGTCAGGTAGGGCGCGCTGATCTCGTGAACGGGCGTGATGATCGAGACGACTTTCACCGCTTGCTCCACCGCTTGAGCTTGATGTCGTAGACGAGCTCGGTCCGGTCGCCCGGGTAGACGGCCTCGGCCACTTCCACCACTTTGTCGCTGGCGTCGATGCACGTCTTGTAAAGGGCGAGAACGGAAACGCCGGGCTCGATCCGCAGAATGTCCGCCTCGTCAGGCATCGGCGGCCGGGCAGTCACCTCGTCGGTGATGCGGTCGACCTCGACGCCGACGGTCGAGAGCTGGTGCTGCGTGCCGCCGGGCCAGGGCTCGTTGGTCTCGTCGAGTAGTGCGGGGTTCGCCGCCGCCATGTCGTAGAGCAGGTACGAGCGGGACATGCTCAGCGGGACGTCCTCATGCTTGGCGCTGGTCCAGTAGACCCGTTGGAGAAGCTGCGTTCCGGGCGGGACGCCGAATCGCCGGGCGAGGTCGTCGGTAGCTGGCACGGTTCGGTAGCGCGCGTGGAACTGGAGATCATCGACTGTCAGACCGGTGTCGCGCTCGGTGCCTCCGGTCGACCTTCGCTCGTCCTCCGACTGGTGGACGCGGTCCTTCTCCCACTGGTACCGCTCGATGTTCCTGCGTCGCACTCGCGCGCGTGGCGCGCGGACGTAGGTGCCGCGCCCCTGCTCGGCACGGACCAGGCCCCATTCGCGGAGCTGGCGGAGGGCGTTGCGCACGCTTGTGCGCGAGAGACCGGAGGATGCTGCGAGCTCGGTCTCGCTCGGCATCGGCTTCCCGGCGGGCATCTCCCCACTCAGGATCTTGTCGCGCAGCTCCTCGGCAAGCTGGACGTACCGGGGCCGCCAGTCACGTTCGATCACGTCGTCACGCTACCTCTCACCTGTTCACATGTCTGCCGTCCCGACATGTGGAACGCGGGCTGTTGACTTGTCTGCCAAGTAACATCTAGCCTTTCGTCAATGCACTTGGCAGACATGTCTACAAGCTTCCTCCCGATCGGGAGGGCTGAGACCAGGAGGTCAGGGATGGCAGTCCCGAACACGATCAAGGTTCCGGTTCCGTTCGACTACGTGTTCCCGCGTGGCGCGCTGTGCCTGGGTGTGGAGCCGGTGACGGACTTCGACAAGCGCGGTCAGGGTGATGACCAGGCGCGGGACAAGGACACGGGCGAGCGGCTGTGGGTGGTGAAGGTCCTGGACCTGGACCCGGAGGCCGGCAAGTTCGGCGGCTCGAAGGAAGTGAAGGTGAAGATCGCCGCGCCGGTGCAGCCGGTGCCGCCGGCGTCGAAGATCCCGGGCTATCCGCCGGCGGTGGAGTTCACCGACGTGACCCTCACGCCCTACGTCGACTCGCAGCGGTGCAAGGGCTCGGGGAAGTGCCGGGCACGGCAGGCGTGGTCGATCCGCGCCGGGGCCATGTCGGAAGCGGCCGACGTGAAGCAGGCGGCCTGACCAGATCTGGACGCGCGGGGCGGGCCTCTTCCGCCAAGTCGAATCCCGCCCCGCGCTAACCGTCTCTCCGTGGAAGGAGTTGGGCTGATGCCCACGGTATCGAACGCTGTCAGCATCGCCGGGAACCCGCGCCCCGGCCCGCACCGCCGCACCCACCGCCGCACCGTGATGCGCCTCGCCGGCCCCGGCATTCGGGCCGCCCGCGAGGTCTACACCACCATTCCCGCCGACGCGGTCCGTGTCGCTGCGCTGGTGGAGATCTCCGCCGCCGCCGCAGCCCTGGCGCGGACGGTGGTGAAGCTGCGCCACCTCGACCCGGACCTGATCGCCCCACACGTCTCCGACCGCGTCGACCTGCGCGCCGTCCTCGGGCGTGGCCGGTGGCTGCCGACCATGACCCGCCACGTCCCCGCCCCGCAGACGGGACCGGTCGACCTGGCCGCCCTCGTCCCGGCTCGCCCGGTGCGTCGTCGGGTGGTTCGTCGCCGTCCCGGCTCGCCGGGGCAGGGCTCCCTGTTCGCCGCCGCCGCAGGGGAGGGCTGAGCCGTGCCGCTGGTGAATGTGATTCGGGGTGATCGGATCGACCCGGCCCCGATCACCGTGCGTACCCCGGTCCTGCGGGTGCCGACGTGGCTGGCGCTGACCTGGTGGACCCTCAAGGGCTTCTGCCGCCTCGTCTGGCTGCTGCTCCGCTTCTGGTACGTCACCGCCCCGACAGTCGTGTTCGGCTGGCTCTACCTGCGCTTCGGCTGGGCGGGTCCGGTCGGCCTGCTCGCTGCCGTCCCGCTGGTCTCCGGGGCCTGGTGTGTGGCGCATCGGGACTCGTTCCTGCGGTTCGGATGGTGGCCGGTCCTGTCCTGCTACCGACGGATGGTCTACCGCCGGAAGTGGCACGCGGCGATGGTCACCGCCCGCCTCGCCATCTCCTTCGACCGGCACACGGTCCTGCCGATCCTCAAGGGCGTCCGGTGTGGTGCCGGGGTGGATGTGGTGACGGTGCGGATGGTCACCGGCCAGATCCCCGACGACTTCGCCAAGGTGTCCGAACGCCTCGCCCACACCTTCGGCGTCCGCCAGGTCAAAGCCGCCCCCGGCCGGCGCACCGACCTGGTGCTGCTGACCCTGTTCCGCGGTGACCCCCTCGCCAAGCTGGTGCGGCCGCTGCCGGTGCCGGCCGTGCCGGAATTCACCGCCCTGCCCGTAGGACGTCAGGAAGACGGCAACGGCTACGGGCTGCGGCTGTTCGGCACTCAGGTCCTCGTGGTGGGCGCCACCGGATCGGGGAAAGGCTCCGTCATCTGGTCCGTGGTCCGCTCCCTCGCCGCCGGAGCCACCACCGGCCTGGTACAGCTGTGGGGCTTGGACCCCAAGGGCGGCATGGAGTTGGGGATCGGCGCGCCGATGTTCGCCCGGTTCGCCTGCCGCGACTACCCGGCCATGTGCGACCTGATCGAGGACGCTGCCGCCCTAGCAAAGAACCGTGCCCGGAACCTGCACGGCCGGACCCGCCAACATGTCCCGACCCCGGACGAGCCGCTGATCGTCCTCGTCATCGACGAGCTGGCGAACCTCACCGCGTACCTGACCGACCGGCAGTTGAAAGACCGCATCAAGGCCGCCCTGTCGATCCTGCTGTCCCAGGGCCGCGCGGTTGGTGTGCACGTGGTCGCCGCGATTCAGGACCCTCGCAAGGAGGTGCTGCCGTTCCGGGACCTGTTCCCCACCCGCATCGGCCTGCGACTCGCGGAAGCCGCCCAAGTCGACCTGGTGCTCGGCGACGGGATGCGCGACCGAGGCGCACTCTGCGACCGCATCCCCCAGTCCCTGCCCGGGGTCGGGTTCGTGGTCATCGACGGTGATCCGACGCCGATGCGGGTCCGCTTCTCCTACCTCAGTGATGACGAGATCCGCGACATGGCCCACACCTACGGCCGACTCCGGGTCATCGACGGTGAAGTCCTGGACGGTGCCGCGTGAAACCCCACCCCACCCACACCCGCGCCGACCGCATCGAGGGCCTGGTCCTCGTCGTCATCCTCCTCACCGTCGCAGGCTTCGCCGGGGCCGCCTCGTTCACCCACGTCAAGGACTGGACCCTCGACAACTCACCCCAGGGGACCGGGCAGTGGTTCGGCTGGGCCAACGCCGTCATCTCCGAACTCGTCCCCGTCGCCGCCCTGCTCACCATCCGCCGCCGCAAGCGCACCGGCGGATCAGTCGGCTACCCGATGTTCCTGCTCGTCGCCGCCGTCGTCCTGTCCCTCGCCGCGCAGCTCGCCGTCGCCAAACCCGGCCTGACCGGCTGGCTGCTGTCCGCCGTACCCGCCCTGGCCTTCATGGGCCTGTCCAAGCTCATCCTCGGCACCACCCCGGCCCCGGCCACGGAACCCGCCGCCGCCCCGGCTCCAGTCGTCGCCCCGCCGGCCCGGCCGGTCGAGCCGCCCGCCCCGCCCGTCGAGCCGACGCCGGCCGCCACCGCGCCGGAACCGATCGCCCTGGTCCCGGTTGAACCGACCCGCCCGGCCCCGGTTGCCCCGGTGCCCCCGGCCGCGTTCGTCCGCCGCAACGGCACCCCGCTGACTCGGGAAGTGAGCCGATGACCATCACACCGGCGCTGCCCGGCCTCGACCCCACCCCGGTGGAGCCGCGGCCGGGCTCCCGGGCCGCCCGGATGCTCATGCCCCGCTCCGTCGACGTCGTGGCCGACCTGGCCGCCGACTACGGCGTCTGCACCCGCCCCATCTCCCTGCGCCGCACCGACCTCGACTCCGGGCAGACCGAGGTGATCGACCTGCCCTGCGGCGCAACGCAGGATGCCAAGTGCCCCGCCTGCGCCAAGCGTGCCCGCCGGCTGCGGCAGCAGCAGATCCGCGAGGGCTGGCACCGCGACGACGAACCCGACCCCGGCCCCCAACCTGCCACCGACGCGCAACGCGGCCTGATCGTCGCCCGGGCGCATCTCGAGTTCGCCCGCGACGAAGCGGCCCGCGCCTCCGAGTGGGATCAGGTCGCCGACCTGGACGACGCGATCGGAGAGCTGGAAGCCCAGATCACCACCGAAGGACTCCGGGGCCGACCCGCCCCACCCCACGCCAGCGACGACGACCAGGAGGCGGGTGACGGCAACCGCCGGGTGCGGTCGACCAAGCGGCGGCAGGACGCCCCGGATCTGCCCCGCTTACCGGTCGAGAACCGCACTGTCGGGCGGACCTTCGAGGGTCACGGCGGGCAGGTGTTCCGGCCGTCGATGTTCCTGACCCTCACCCTTGGCTCCTACGGGCGGGTGCACTCCGATGGCACGCCGGCCGACCCGGACGCCTACGACTACCGGCGAGCCGCCTGGGACGCGGTGCACTTCCCCCGCCTGCTGGATCGGTTCTGGCAGAACCTGCGCCGCGCGGTCGGCTGGAACGTCCAATACGCGGGCGCGGTCGAGCCGCAACGACGGCTTGCCCCTCACGCGCACTTCGCCATCCGAGGCACCATCCCCCGCACCCTCGTCCGCCAGGTCGCCGCCGCCACCTACCACCAGGTGTGGTGGCCCCCCGCCACCGAGCCGGTCTACGAACCGGGACGGGCGCCGCAATGGGACCAGGCAGCCGGCGGCTACACCGACCCCGGCACCGGCCGGCTCCTCCCGTCCTGGGATGACGCCCTGGACCTGGTCGACGCCGACGCCGAGCCGGTTCACGTTGTCCGGTTCGGCAGTCAGGTGGATGCCAAGGGCGTGCTCGCCGGCACCAAGGACGCCGACCGGTGCGTCGGCTACATCACCAAATACCTCACCAAGCAAGCCGCCGACTGCCACGACGTCACCACCGGCCGACAGCGGGCACACCTCGAACGGCTCTGGCAAGAACTGCGGCACACGCCCTGTTCGGAGCGGTGCGCCAACTGGCTGCTCCACGGCATCCAACCCAAGAAAGCCCGGCCCGGGTTGAAGCCCGGCAACTGCAAGAACAAGGTCCACAAGCGCGACACCCTCGGCATCGGCGGCCGACGCGTCCTCATCTCCCGCCAATGGTCCGGCAAAACCCTCACCGACCACCGCGCCGACCGCCGCGAATGGGTCAAGGCCCTGCTCGGCGTCACCACCGACGCCACCACCGCCCCGGCCCGCTCCGACACAGTGCGGCACGCCTGGGAACTCGCCAGACCCACCGACCCCGACGTCCCGCCCCTCGGCCATCGGGTCCTGCGAGCGATCTCCGAACGCATCCAATGGCGGGCACAGCTCGACGCTGCACGACGGGCCGCCGACCCGCCCGATGTTTCGGCAACCTCTCTCGACGCTCAGGACAAGGAGGAACGGTGACTGTCTCGGACGTTCGGCCAGTGCCAGTGCAGCTGTGGGAGCTGCCGGCTGATGACCTGCCGCCGCTGTTGCTCCGCCCAGAGCAGGTGGCTCGGGTCCTGAACGTCGGCCGGTCCAAGGTCTTCGACCTGATCCGCTCCGGCAAGCTGCGGTCGGTCAAGGCCGGCGGTTCACGCCGGATCTCGGCAACTGCCCTGCGGGAGTACGTGGCTCGCCTGGAAGCCGGGGAGAACTGATGGGACAGGACGAGCAGCCGACAGCGGCGCGGAAGCCGCGGCGGTCCAAGCGCGGCAACGGTGAGGGCTCGATCTACCTGCGCAAAGACGGTCGCTGGACGGCGGCGTACTTCGTGCCGAAGCCGGGCGGCGGGGAGTCACGGCGCTACGTCTACGGACGGTCGCCGGAGGAGGTGGAGACGAAGCTTGTCGAGATCCGCAAGCAGGTCCGAGCGGGCGCACCTGTCGCTCCCGCCGGCCTGACGGTCGGCCGGTACCTCGAAGAGTGGATGGAGCAGGTAGCCGCCCCTCGGGTGCGGCCGAACACAGCCCGGTCGTACCGGGACCTGATCGCGAAGTACCTCGTGCCGAGACTCGGGCGGAAGCGCCTGGGCCAGCTGGGCGCCCGAGACGTTCGGCAATTCCTCGCCGCACTCTCGGCCGACGGCGTTGGCGAGCGGACGGCGCAGCTGACGCACGCGGTGCTGCGGGCGGCCCTGGAGGACGCCATGCGGGAAGAGATCATCCCGCGCAACGTGGCGAGGCTGGTGCGGGCACCTCGGCCGGCGAAGCAGGAGCGGGAGCCGTTGACGGTCCAGCAGGTCCGGACGCTGCTCACCTTGACCCGGCATCACCGGCTGCATGCGCTGTTCGTGGTGTTCGCGGTGCTCGGTCTTCGCCGTAGTGAAGCGTTGGGCCTGCGGTGGGATGACGTGGACCTGGAGGCGGGTGTCCTGCGGGTTCGGCGCAGCCTGCATCGGGTGGCGGGGCAGTTGGCGACCTTCCCGACGAAGACGCAGCGTTCTGCGCGGGCGGTGCCGCTGCCGGCATTGGTCGTCCGGGCGCTTAGGGATCACCAACGCGCCCAGGAGGCGGAACGGCTGGCGCTCGGGGCGAAGTGGCCGAGCCTCGGCTACGTCTTCACCACGCCGATCGGCACCCCGCTGGATCCGCGCAATTGCACGCGACTAAGGCGTGTTTCAAAAGTTGGGTGGGTCTGATCGAAGTCACGGCGTGGCGGTGATCGATAACTGAAGAGGTCTCCGGTATCTGGTTCTGCGAC